>CAJUPK010000105.1 GCA_910588415.1 uncultured Oscillospiraceae bacterium
TGTACTCCTCAATGTCCTCCGGGCAGGTGGCAATAATCATGTTCTGGCCGCCCAGTACATAGGAGGGGCGCATCAGCACCGGATAACCCAGCCGGTCCGCGGCCTCCAGGGCTTCCGCCGCTGTGGTGACAGTGGACCCCTTGGGCCGCTTTATGCCCGCCCGCTCCAAAAGGGCGTCAAAGCGCTCCCGGTCCTCGGCCATGTCAATGGTGTCCGCAGAGGAGCCCAGGATTTTGATGTGGTTTTCCGCCAGGGTTTTGGTGAGCTTAATGGCTGTCTGGCCTCCAAAGGCCACTACCACGCCCATGGGTTTCTCTATCCGGATGATGTCCATCACGTCCTCTGGGGACAGGGGCTCAAAGTACAGCCGGTCGCCGGTGTCAAAGTCCGTGGACACGGTCTCCGGGTTGTTGTTGATGATGACCACCTGATACCCCAGCTGCTGCAGAGACATGACGCAGTGAACGCTGGCATAGTCAAATTCAATGCCCTGGCCAATGCGGATGGGACCGGAGCCCAGCACGATGACCGTGGGCTTGTCCTCCTTGCTTTGAATGAACGCCAGGGCCTCGTCCTCCCCGCCGCTTTCCGGGGTGTCATAGGCAGCGTAGAAGTAGGGGGTGTGGGCAGCGAACTCCCCGGCGCAGGTGTCCACCATCTTGAAGATGGTCTGCCGCTCCCACTGTACCGGGCAGCCGGACAGCCGCTCCAAGGTTTTGTCCGGGTAGCCCAGCTGCTTGCCCTGGATGTACAGCTCCTTGGTCAGCTGCCCCTTTTCCAGCTCCTTCTCAAAGGCCAGCAGGTTCAAAAGCTTGGAGAGGAACCACTCGTCGATCATGGTCAGCTCGTGGAGTTCCTCCAGGGTGCGGCCCCGCTTCAAGAGCTCATACACAGCAAAGAGGCGCTCGTCCGTGGCGTGTTCCGCCATATAGAGCAGGTTCTCCAGGGACTCTGCCGCCAGCTTGGGCAGGTTCAGGGTATCGAGGCCAATCTCGGCCCCCCGCACTGCCTTCATCAGGGCCATTTCAAAGGTATCGGCGATGCTCATCACCTCGCCTGTGGCTTTCATCTGGGTGCCCAGGTCCCGCTTGGCGTAGACAAACTTGTCAAAGGGCCACTTGGGGAACTTTACCGCCACATAGTCAATGGAGGGCTCGAAGGCCGCGTAGGTCACCCCGGTGACCGCGTTTTTGATCTCGTCCAGCCGGTAGCCGATGGCAATTTTGGTGGCCACTTTGGCAATGGGATAGCCGGTGGCCTTGGAGGCCAGGGCAGAGGAGCGGCTTACCCGGGGGTTTACCTCAATGACCGCATACTCAAAGCTCTCCGGATGCAGGGCAAACTGGCAGTTGCAGCCGCCCTCTACCCCCAGTTCGCCCACAATATCCAAAGCGGCGGTGCGCAGCATCTGATATTCCTTGTCAGACAAGGTTACTGTGGGGGCAATGACAATGGAATCGCCGGTGTGTACGCCTACGGGGTCCAGGTTTTCCATAGAGCAGATAGTGATGGCGTTGCCGTCTCCGTCCCGCATGACCTCAAACTCGATTTCCTTCCACCCGGCAATGCTCTTCTCTACCAGCACCTGGGTGATGGGGGACAGGGCCAGGCCGTTGGAGGTGACCTCCCGCAGCTCCGCGGGATCGTGAACAATGCCGCCGCCAGTGCCCCCCAGAGTGAAGGCCGGGCGGATGATCACCGGATAGCCAATTTCCCCGGCAAAGTCCTCCGCGTCCTCCACAGTGGTCACCACCTTGGAGGGAACGCAGGGCTGGCCGATGCGCTCCATGGCGTCCTTAAAGAGCTGGCGGTCCTCGGCCTTGTCAATGGTCTCTGGTCCCGCGCCCAAAAGGCGCACATGGTGCTTGGCCAAAAATCCCTCCCGAGCCAGCTGCATGGAGAGGGTCAGGCCGGTCTGTCCCCCAAAGCCGGAGAGGATACTGTCCGGCTTTTCCTTTTCAATGATGCGCTTCACAGTGGTCAGGGTCAGGGGTTCAATATAGATCCGGTCCGCCATGGCCTGGTCGGTCATGATGGTGGCCGGGTTGGAGTTGACCAACACGATCTCAATGCCATCCTCCCGCAGGGCCCGGCAGGCCTGGGTGCCCGCATAGTCGAACTCCGCGGCCTGGCCAATCACAATGGGTCCGGAGCCAATCACCAATACTTTTTTGATATCTCTGTTCAGTGGCATATGTAATCCTCCCTTTTTTCATCCGTCCATGGGCAGCGGCAGGGCGTACAAGCTGTTTTCCGTCACGCCGGAGGGGGTCTCATAGGGCAGCGGTTCCAGGCCCCCGCCTGCCAGCGCGCACCGGATCAGCTTCTTGGTCAGCCCAGGCACATCCGCCCGGCCCAAAGCTTCCTCTGTGTCCATCCAAACCACCAGGTCGTTTTCGTCCTGGTCAGACGTGGCCTTTCCAGACACATACTCTGCCTGGAAAGCCGCGTACCAATCCTTTTCACTAAAGCGCACAGCCAGCAGGCGGCCGGGTTCCACCAGCACGCCGGTCTCCTCCCGCAGTTCCCGCCTTACCGCGTCCTGGGGCATTTCTCCGGCCTCTATATAGCCGCCCGGCACAATAAACAGCCCCTTGCCCCCGCCGTAGGTGTGCCGGGCCAGCAGCACTTTTCCATCCTGGATGACCACTCCGGTTACAGAGCGGCCCCAGTCTGTATGTCCTTTTTCCATGGCCTGTCCCTCAGTCCATCATGGCGAAGAACTGGTCAAAGAGCCATTCAGTCTCCAGGGGCCCGCCGCAGGCCTCTGGATGGAACTGGGTGGTGAAGGCAGGCAGGTTCAGGTAGCGAACCCCCTCGCAGGTGCCGTCGTTCACGTTTACATACAGCTCTTTGGCCACTGCGGGGTCCAGGCTGCTGCCCACCACCGCATAGCCGTGGTTCTGGCTGGTGATGTACACCCGTCCGGTCTCCAGGTCCTTGACCGGCTGGTTTTCTCCCCGGTGGCCGTACTTCAGCTTTTGAGACTTGGCCCCATGGGCCAGGGCCATCAGCTGGTGGCCCAGGCAGATGCCGAACATGGGCTTGCCCAGGGCGGCAATCTCCTTCAGGTTGTCAATCAGCTCCCTGTTGTCCGCCGGGTCCCCCGGGCCGTTGGAGAGCATCACCCCGTCCACGCCCAGGGCAGCAATCTCCCCGGCCGTGGTGGTGCAGGGGCATACCGTCACCTGGGCGCCCCGGGTTACCAGCTCCCGCCAGATGTTCTTTTTAAGGCCATAGTCCATCAAGGCGATTTTCTTCTGGGGCTGCTCTGGCCCCACCACATATTTCTCCTTGGTGGACACCGCCCGCACCGCGCCCTGCTGCCTGTAGGCCGAGAGAGCCGCCAGGTCCACAGAGGCCGGGTCGTTGGTGATTGTGCCGTTCATCACGCCCTTTTCCCGGATGAGCTTGGTCAGGGTGCGGGTGTCTATGCCCTCCAGAGCAATCAGGCCCTGGTCTTTAAAAAAGGCGTCAAGGCTGCCCTCTGAACGAAAGTTAGAAGGCGCTTGGCACCAATGCTTCACAATATACCCCCCGGGGCCCACCATGCCGCTCTCAAAGTCAGCGGGTATCACACCGTAATTGCCGATGAGCGGGAAGGTCTGTACCACGATCTGCCCCCAATAGCTGGGGTCAGTCAGGGTCTCCAGATAGCCGGTCATGCCAGTGGTAAACACCACCTCGGCGGTCAGCTCGCCGTCCGTCCCAAAGCGCCGGCCCTGAAAGGTCCTGCCGTTTTCAAGCACCAGGTAGGCTGTGTTTCCCCTGGTTTCTTTGTTTTCCATATGTACCATATACACCACTTTCCTTTCCGTATGGCCGCCGGTTTCCCGCCTGCTCCTATTCAATCTATTATTGTACATGAAACCAGCCAGAAGCGCAAGTGTTTTTTTGCTGGAGGGGGATTGGAAATGAAGGAAGTTGCCCCTGCCTGCAAAAAGCCCGAAGGCAAGGGGTGCCTTCGGGACCTTTTTCATGGCTGCAAACGGTTTTACAGCAACACAATGCCCGCTGCCCTGCATTTATCCCGGGTGTCCTGGTCCCACAGGGAGGCCTGGACCTCTCCCACATGGGCCTTGCCCAGCAGGAGCATGCACAGGCGGCTTTGGCCAATGCCCCCGCCAATGGTCAGGGGCAGCTGGCCGTTTAACAGCATTTGGTGGAAAGGCAGCTGCCGCCGCTGGCCGCAGCCAGCCTCCGCCAGCTGGCGGTCCAGGCTCTCTGGGTCCACCCGGATGCCCATGCTGCTGATTTCCATGGCGCACTCCAAAGGCTCGTGCCAGAACAGCAGGTCGCCGTTTAGCTGCCAATCGTCATAGTCCGGGGCCCGGCCGTCGTGGGGCTTCCCACTTTTCAGCCTGCCGCCGATCTGCTGGATGAACACGGTCTTGTGCTCTTGGGTAAAGCGGTTCTCCCGCTCTTTGGGGGTCAGCTGGGGCCAGCGGTCCTCCAGTTCCTGGGCGGTGACAAAGGCCACCTCCCGGCAGAGCTGGGTAGAGAGGTCCGGAAACTGCCACTGCAGCTCATCCAATGTGCCGCAGATGGCGCTGACAATCCGCTGCACAGTGTCTGCCAGGTATGCCAGGGTGCGGCTCTCCCGGTCAATCACCTTTTCCCAGTCCCACTGGTCCACGTAGATGGAGTGGAGATTGTCCAGCTCCTCGTCCCGGCGGATGGCGTTCATGTCTGCCACCAGGCCGTTGCCCACAAAAAAGTCGTAGTCGTGCAGGGCCAGACGCTTCCATTTGGCCAGGGAGTGGACCACCTGGCCGTGGCCCCCCACAGCGGGAATGTCAAAGCCCACCGGGCGCTCTACACCGTTCAGGTCATCGTTCAGGCCTGTGGCGGGGTCCACAAACAGGGGGGCAGTGACGCGCTTTAGGTGCAGGGCCGCGCAGAGCTTTACCTGAAAAATGTTTTTGATCAGGCCAATGGCCTTCTGGGTGTCATAAAGGCCCAGGGCCGGGGAATAACCGGCGGGAATTACCGTCATGGCAAACACTTCCAATCTCTGATTATGAAAGCTGAAGAAAAATTGATTCAGCTTTTGCGGGAAAACTTGCGTGTAAGCCTTATTATAGCAGAAAAAGTGAAGTTTGTCTATATATAAATTGCATATAGATAAACTGCGCTTTTGGCCCCGTGGGCCGGGTTTAGGGATTGTTCGAAAAATCGCAAATACTGTCTTTTGGTTCCAACCAAGCGCTTTCTGTGTTGGAAATTCTTGAAATACGGAACCTATTTCTCAGGATTTCTCCTTTGTGATCTCTCGTTTTTGATTCAAAAATCCGGCACTCTCACTGTTTTCAAATACGTCCCGGAAAGTCCTGGCTTCCCCTGCCGCCGGCATTGACTTTTGCCAGATAAAAAGTTATAATGGAGATAAACAGCGGCGGCCCGCGTAGGGGCAGTATCCCAGGCGCTGGCAGCCGTCAATTTGCAGGGCGGGACGGCAGCGGCTGCTGTCAAAGGCCCGCCGGAAACGGAGGAACAGCCAGTATGCAGTACATGCAGTCAATTTCATATCCCAAGATCGGGATCCGCCCTGTGATAGACGGCCGCTGGGGCGGCATCCGGGAGGGCCTAGAGCAGCAGACCCTGGGCATGGCCAAAGGGGCGGCAGAGCTGATTGAGAGCACCTTGAAATACCCAGACGGCACCCCGGTACAGTGTGTAATCAGCGATACCACCATTGGCGGCGGGGCAGAGGCCGCCCAGTGCGCCCAGCAGTTCGCCTCTCAGAATGTGGTGGCTACCTTGAGCGTCACCCCCTGCTGGTGCTATGGCTCGGAGACGTTTGACATGGACCCCCGGACCATTAAGGCCGTGTGGGGCTTTAACGGCACAGAGCGCCCGGGGGCCGTGTACCTGGCCGCCGTGATGGCTGCCCATGCCCAGAAGGGCCTGCCTGCCTTCTCCATCTATGGCCGGGATGTGCAGGACCTGGGAGACAGCTCCATCCCCGCAGATGTGGCGGAAAAGATTTTGAAATTTGCCCGGGGCGCAGTGGCCGTGGGCTGGATGAAGGACAAGTCCTATGTAAACCTGGGCGGTGTGGCCATGGGCATTGCAGGCAGCTACTGCAACGCGGACCTGTTCCAGAAGTATCTGGGCATCCGGGCCGAGTGGGTGGATATGACGGAGATCCTCCGCCGGGTCACTTTGGAAATCTATGACAAAGAGGAGTATGCCAGGGCCCTAGCATGGATGAAAGAGAACTGCAAAGAGGGCTTTGACCTGAACCAGGGCAAGGACCTGCCGGAGATTATCACCCGGTCTAAGGTGGTCCCTGCGGACAAGGACTGGGAGTTTATCGCCAAGATGACCATCATTGTCCGGGACATCCTGTATGGCAATCCCAAGCTGGACGAGCTGGGTTGGCACGAGGAAGCCCTGGGCAAAAACGCGGTGGCGGGGGGCTTCCAGGGCCAGCGCCAGTGGACGGACTGGCTGCCCAACGCGGACTTTACAGAGGCCATTCTGGCCTCCACCTTTGACTGGAACGGCACAAAAGCGCCCACTCCCTTTGCCACGGAAAACGACACCTTAAACGGCGTGTCCATGCTGCTGGGCACCCTGGTGAGCCATACCGCCCCCTGCTTCCACGATGTGCGCACCTATTGGAGCCCTGAGGCCTGCCAGCGGGTCACTGGGCACAAGCCGGAGGGCGTGGCCGCAAAGGGCTTTATCCACCTGATAAACTCCGGGGCCACAGCCTTGGACGGGTCCGGCGCGGCCAAAAACGCCGGGGGCCAGGGCTGCATGAAGCCCTTCTGGGATATGACGGAAGAGGATGTTTCCGCCTGCCTCTCTGCCACAGACTGGTGCCGGGCCAACTACGAATACTTCCGGGGCGGCGGGTTCTCCAGCCATTTCCGGTGCAGGGCAGAGATGCCTGTCACAATGCTGCGGGTGAATGTGGTGGACGGCATTGGCCCGGTGCTTCAAATTGCCGAGGGCTGGACCGCCGACCTGCCGGATGCAATTCATACCGCCATTGACAAGCGCACAGACCCCTCTTGGCCCACCACCTGGTTTGTACCCCGGCTGACGGGCCAGGGGGCTTTCGCCGATGTATACAGCGTTATGGCAAACTGGGGGGCCAATCACGGCGTGACAGTGTATGGCCATGTGGGCGCAGAGCTGATCACCCTGGCGGCCATGCTGCGCATCCCTGTGAATATGCACAATGTGGAGGAGAGTAAGATTTTCCGGCCCCACGCCTGGGCGGCCTTTGGCACAGGCGACCCGGAGGCGGCCGACTACCGGGCCTGCCAGACCTATGGCCCTCTCTACAAATAGAATAGGGTTTGACTGACAGGAAGAGCAGGCCCCAGGCAGCGGAAGATTTGCTGCCTGGGGCCTGTGTGTTTTTAGCTGCCTTTTGCCCTGTTCAGACCTACCTCTGGTAGGCATGGTAGAAAGTGCTTATATAGCCTGCCCTATTCTTTCCTTGCAGATTTTACAATGGGGAATTGCTGTACAGCGCTGTTTTTCCATGCTATACTTGGGGCAAATGGAAGGGCTTGCTTACAATAAACATGGAGGAACTGCGTATGAAGTTGATGATTGGAGAAAAGATCGGTTTGCTAAGAAAGGAAAGGAACATCACCCAGACCGAACTGGCGGAGTACCTTTTCCTAACGCCCCAGACCGTGTCCCGGTGGGAGGTGGGAAACGGCGCTCCGGAGATCACGCTGCTGCCGAGAATCGCTGGGTTTTTCGGGGTCAGCATTGACGAGCTTTTTGGGGTGACCGCACTCCAGCGCACAGAAGACCTGGTGGCCAAGTACTCGGCCCTGCGGGATGACCATTCTTTTCGGGAGGCGATGGAATCCATCGATTCACAGCTTCAGTCTGTAGGGGCCTGTCTGAAAGGCGGCGGGGAAGACTCGGTCCGGTTGGAACAGGAACAGGACCAGTTGGAAGCGGAAAAGATGCACATGCGGGTCCAACAGGGCCGAGAGGCATTCCAGCGTGCGTTTGCCATTGCAGACCGTTTTGTGAAAAGAACAGAAGGGAACCCAGCGCACCCCTGGTATCTGCCGATGCGATTGCAGCGGGACCAGTTATGTTGTGATATTGGCAGGGGCCGCGAGGCACTGGCTGAACGAAAGAAGGAGTTTGCGGAGCGGCCAAGCGAAATCACTTTGCTGCGGTATCTCTCCCTGTTGGGATACCGGCAGGAATATGAGGAGATGCTATGTATCTGTAAGACGGAAGGCCCCGCTGGAAAAGTCCTACTCCCGCTTTCCAAGAAAAATCTACCCATTTGGCAGGTGCTCATCCATGGGGCTGCTCAGGCGAGCAGAAGGGATTTCATAGAACAGCATGGGGCGTCGGTTTTGAAAGTTTGCAGCAAAGAAGAGGAGTTCGATTTGCTTATGTGCCTGCTGAACGTCTATGAGGGCGAAAAGCTGGCGGGAGTGAAGCGGAGGATGCGCAATCTGCTGCCGGAAATATCCCTTAACCCATATGCCGTGGATAAAATTAAAGAGAGGATAGGGGAGCTATCATAGTAGACCGGCCAGCCTTCACTGATCTACCCCTAAATGGCCAGAACCAACGAAACAGGGCCCATATTTAGACAGTAAAAGCCTATACCGGCAGCCATCGGTATAGGCTTTCCTAGACTCTGCTTGAAAACCGGAGAAATGCTGGGTTTTTGGCCAGGAATGAGGGGTTTCAAGGAAAGAAACCGGGATTTTTGACACCGAAAGCTCCATTTTTGGTCAAAACATACAGTATTTCGGAGCTTTAAAACAGACTCTAGTATGAATTTTACCTGCAAGGCAGCGGGTGCGCAGAATGATGGATCTTCTGCGGGGGTTATCCAAGCGATATCAAAAGTGGTGGATAAAACTCGCAATCCTGCATGAACGCTGAGGATTTTGGAGGTTGCAAATCATTACCACTCAAGTCTTGGGCTTTGATTTAGGGTTATAAAATGCACTCTCGATACGCAT
>CAJUPK010000106.1 GCA_910588415.1 uncultured Oscillospiraceae bacterium
TCCGTCAGGAATACATACAGGCTGCCGTTCTTCTGAACCAGCATTTGGCGGGTCAATACTTTCAGTGCATCCTCAACCCGGCCTTTCAATTCAATGCGGTCATCCGCGATATTCTCCACCATCAAACTGGTGATATTGTCTATATTCGCCTCAATCTCCAGCACATACTTAACCATAAACAGAGTCTTCAGGACATTGACGGCAAACACATTGCTGTCTTTCTGCTCCGGGTTGATATAACTGTTGTCGTATGCCCGGATAATGACACCCCTATGGCTGTGGTCAAGGAAATTCTCCAGCGCGTCGTAGAAGCGGTGGAACGGCACGATCACGCCGATCTCCTCCGTCTTTAGACCAGAGGCGGACTCCTTAAACACTGCAAGCATGGATCGCTCGCCCTCGGACAAGTGCTTGCCGGAAGCACCGTGAGTACGGATGGACATAAGGACACTCGCCAGGAGGTTGAACTGATACGGCACAAACGGGTAGACCTCTGCAAAGTCCTGTGCGCCTGCATACAGTTTTTTCTCCACCCCGTCATTGAACACGATCAGGTTTTTAATGACAGTTGTTTTCTGCTCAAACAGAAGCCGGAGCGTCTGCGCTGCCGTGTCCGTCTTGTCGAGGATCCTTTTTTTGATTACCGCATCCACATTGGCAGAGGACAGGGACAAGCGCGTATCAAAGCGGCCCTGTATCTTGGAGAAATCCCGGCCCTTCACCCTCGTAACGGAATCAATATCCTGCTGGCTCGTCACAGCAATCCATGCCCGGCCCTGGCATTCACGCCCAAGGTCCTCTGTTACTGTCTGTAAGTTCAACATGAGATTGCTGTCTTCGCCGATGTACTGGCCTATCTCGTCCACCAGAAAAACTATGTGCTGATTCTTGCCCTTGCTGTCCAGATAAACACGAACTCGCTTTGCAAAATCTTCCATGCTGATCGTGTAGGGTTCCGCCGTTTTCTCGCACCAGTTCCGTGCGGCGGCCATGCTCATAAAGCCCATAGATACAAGCGCGTCCACAACGCTATCCTGAATAAAGTCAAAGTCCTGACGCGATTCTTCCCAAGGGGAGCCATACTCGTCCTTAAACGTCGCTTTAAACTCCTCGTAGCGTCCATCCTCAGTCAGCTTCCGCTCCAAATCTGCCACATGGGGCATGGAACCGCAAAAGCCCAGTTTCTCGTTGAACACCCGCAAGAACACATTTGCAATGGCGTCCTTGTTTTGCTTTCCATTGGACTCGCTCTTGGAATCAATGTTAAACAGTATAACATCCGTAGGCGTTTCAGCCGCAAGGCGCATATCGGCCAGCACCATCGGGTCATGGATCTTCTGACCCTCCACAAAATAGTCCAGCGCAGTCTTACCGCCAACACGCTGGTTCCCCAGGAGGTAGGAGAGAATTTTCAGAAAGTGAGATTTACCACTCCCGAAAAAACCGGAAATCCATACCCCCATTTTTAGAGTCGTTCCCGTAATCCCCTTCTTATATGCCGCAAAGAAATCCCGGAAATGCTTTTCCAGTTCCTGTGTGACAATATATTCCTCCAGCTCCTGCGAGGCATTTGTGTCATCCCCCTGTCCCATGATGATGACACCCTGAATTTCACGGTCTATCTTTTTCGCAAATAGTTCTTCAATCTGCACAACCACACCTCCACTATTTCACAAGCCGGAACGCCCGGTAGTAGTTATCGTCCTTAATCTCATTGAACAGAATCAGTTCCTGCTCATTGTAGGTTCCCGGAAAGAACATCACCACAGGGACACGTACAAATGCCTGATGCAGATTGTTCAAAACCTTGTACGACCGCAGGATGGGGTAACACTTGCCAATACCGACAAGGAACACAACTGCATTCTCCGGCGTGTGGTCTTTTATGTGCCGGAGAATCAGGCTGTCATCATCGTTTACCTTCAAGGAGTTGTTGACTGCCTTTACAATGCGGCTAATCCCTGCTTTACGCTCAAAGTCATAGCACTTGTCCATAAAGCCTCTTTGCTCAAGGAAATCTATGATCATGTCATACAAGTCGAATACGGCAAGCTCAAAGCCGTCTGTTCCGCCCTGATTTATATTTTTCAGGTATGCAATACGTTCCCGCACCTCTAATTCCCTCTCAGGGGGATAATCAAAGATCCAGTAGTTGACCTCGTTGGCCCTGCCGCTGCTCTGCCGGAAAGACGGCTTTCGGATCGCGGCCTCCATTTCATCAAGCCGTGCTGTCAGGTCTGCCATTATCTCACCCCCGTCAAAGCGTTTATGAAGATTTTCATTCCATGCCCTTCAAGCCACTGGTAAAACTCCGGCGTGAGGATGGGTTTGAAAACCCTGCGGGCATTTTTCGACTTGTCGATCATTCCTGCTTCATATAACATCGTGCGGTAACATCGGCCGAGTCGGTTCAGGGTCGCTTCTGTCCACCCGGCTACTTTTTCACTCTGGATCTGCTTGTTCTTAAAAAAAGCGCGCACATCGCTGTCTGTCAGTTCATTTATACCGATAATCATTTTTTCACGAATGACCTCGTAGACAAAATCGAAAAACAGTGTATCGTCTGCCATTGCGCCCACCAGCGCAATGAGTTTCTGCGTTGCGAGGTCACTTTCAAGAAACATTGGATAGAAACTGCTGTCTAACCTGCTTACGCGGGCAGATACCGTACTGAATATCTGATTCGCACGGAGTGGCGTGGGTGCGGAGAAAATGTTTTCCCTCTGATTCAGACTTTTTACATCCTCCATGCTGCTGCCCTCGTTCAGAAGCGACACAACCTTGCGGAACTCGCTGAACCAAAAACACACCTTAACCGCGCCGGCGCTATACTCTTTTCTCTCCATAAGGCGTGTCTCCTTTCAATTTTTGTTTCTCTCCTGTCTTTGCGTCTGGTCTGGCAATATCTCCATGATGTCCTCTATACGGCAACCCATTTTCAGACATATTCGCTCCAACACATCAACATTTGTATTCTCTCCCTTTTCCAATTTGCTTAGAGTCGAATAGCTGATGCCGACATACTCCCGAAAATCTTTCTTTTTCATATCCCTATCGATGAGAACTTTGAATAGCTTTTTATAAGACACGGCCATTACCGCTGCTCCTCTCTGGCTTTCATTCCGCAAGTCAAATAAAACTAAATTATAGTATAACATAAGAGGGGGTGAAAATCGAGAAAAACTTTGCGAACACATCCATGTTTTTGCCGAAGTCACCAAATCCCTGGATTTATTGGGAGCAATTTTGCAAAAGGCTTTCAAGCGGTGTGCTGTCCCTTGTTTTCCATATACATGATGGAACGGGGAGAGAGCAGTCTGCAGGCCCTACCAGATACTCCTCCTTGCGTCTGCACTTGGATTCTATGCCCTGGGCGCAGCAATTCAGACACTTTCAATATGGTATATTTCCGATCATCCCTCTGTTATTTTACATCCAAATGGTAATAGGAGAAAAAGCATACTTTCATGTTTTCAAATGCCTTCCATTGCACAGTGTCTTTCACAGCCTATGCGCATTTCAATCGAATAAGGTTGTACGATTCCTGGAAAAAATCAAAATAACCCCAGCTTTTCCTCTCTTTTTTGTGCAAGGATGGAGAGGAAAAATTTTTTCAAATGCTTTATACTAGATAAAAATACATACGGTTGGTGACGGAGGTATCCCCATGGAATGGATCGAAAGGCTGAACCAGAGTATCGTCTATATAGAAGAGCATTTAACAAGTGAAATGGATTATGAGCGGCTTGGGCAGATTGCCTGCTGTTCCGCCTATCACTATCAGAGGATGTTCACCTATATGGCTGGGGTTACTCTGGCGGAATATATCCGAAGAAGAAAGATGTCATTAGCCGCTGTGGACCTGCAAACTAAAAATGAAAAAATCATCGATATTGCTGAAAAATACGGGTACCGTTCCCCCACTGCGTTCAACAGAGCTTTCCAAAGCATCCACGGCATAGCTCCATCCGCAGTCAAAGGGGAAGGGGTATCTGTAAAATCGTTCCCGCCCCTTACATTTACCATGGCTGTTAAAGGAGTTGAAGAGATGAATTACCGAATAGAAACCAAAGAGGCTTTTCGGATTATCGGCATATCCGCGGAACTGCACCAGGAGGTTGAGCAAAACTTTATGGTTGTCCCGCAAATGTGGCAAGAGGCGGCTGTGAACGGGACCATTCAGAAGCTAGCCAGCATGATGGATGCCCCTCCCCTGGGCTTGTTGGGCGTAAGCGCGTGTAATGACAAGGAGCAGTGGAAATATTTTATTGCTGTTTCCAGCACAAAGAACAGCCGTGAATGGGAGGAATACACGGTGCCTGCATCTACCTGGGCAATTTTTCCCGGATCGGGCACAAACCGCTCGATTCAAGAGCTGGAACAACGTATTATTACTGAATGGCTGCCTACCTCTGGGTATGAGTATGCTGACGCGCCCGATGTGGAGGTTTACCTACATGCAGATCCGGAAAATGCGCAGTATGAGGTGTGGATACCTGTAAGAAAAAAGCAGCCGTAATGGAGGCAATATAGAAGAAACGTTTGGCTTGTTTATGGAGACAGTTGATCCGTGTTTCCGGGATTTTGTACGGCAGATTCATAACGGCTTGATAGAGCAGGGCTGTAACTGCGAAACCAAGACCGCCAAAAGCGGTTTTATGCAGTATCGTATCTCCTGGGCAAGAGTAAGACGGGACTTGCCAGGCCGGAAAAGGCGGTGAACCCCGCACTCATCCGGGGACTGGAACCGCCCAAAATTCTTTTGGAAAACTTGCCCCCTCTTTGAAATCCTATAATTTAACCTGCCTGACCCTATAACCGCAAATAGAAAAACTGGCCTGGAGATACACTCCAGACCAGTTTTTCTTATGCTTTCACCTCTATCCCCTGGCGGTATTGGTTTAAAATGCTGGTGTCAAAGGGCTGCCCCAACTGCCAGCCGAGAACCCGGGATTTTACAAATTCATCCAATTTGATTGCCTCCGCACGATGGATATTCGTAAGTGCGCGTACCGCATGAACTCGATCCCTTTCAGGAATTTTAGAAACGTATGCTTTTTGAGAATTTATTGCGCGGTCCAGGGGCGTTAGGCCCCTGGTAGGGTTTGGGGCAAAGCCCCAAGGTCTTGCCGGAGTGCGCGAACTGTGCGCACAGAGGCCCCATACGTGCGTAAGCTTTTTTATCCATTTTCTTTTAGAAAATGGATATGAGTTGGCTTTGCCAACTCAGTTACGGCCTTCGGCCGTCTTGTCTCACGACCTTTCTGGCGCTAAAGCGCGAGAAAGGTACAAGTTAACCATTTTATTATAAAATAATGACATAGTCTTCCCACAGGCTGCCCCTTTGGAAATAACGGATTCCAACCCACATTCTTTCTGCTGATTTTTTCCGGCTGTATCGGCAGTATGGCTAGGCCCATTTGGGCAATCTACGGCTGGATATGTGCACCCAGGTCAGCGGTCCTATCTCCCCAACTGCAAAGCTGTTTTAGAAGGAGGACATTGCGTTCATGACAGTAGTACATGCCTGCAAACCTGCCATGCTTCTCATCATGCTCTGCGAGTCTTTCCGCAGATAACCGCAGCGCGTTATTCGAAACCATACGCCCTGCTCCTTCTGGCGTTTCATGGCCGCTCTCATAAATTCTGCCCGTGGAGACGCAGTCTCTATAACTTAGCCGAGAAAGCTATGTTTACCGTAGTATAAAGCCTATAGCAAGCCAGAAATTGCAGACCTCAACTAAACTCTATATAGCAAATGGGCAGGCAGAAAGCTCCATGCGCCCCTTCCGCCTGCCCATTCTGGCTTTTGCTCAGTTACTCCATCCTGTCTGTTTGGGCTGCATTTCTGCACTGCTCCAGCATAGTCTCTGCAAAAATTCCATATCCCATGGTGGGATCGTCGGTAAACACATGGGTCACCGCGCCAGCCACTTTGCCGTTCTGCAGGATGCAGCTGCCGCTCATCCCCTGGACAATGCCGCCTGTGGCCTCCAGCAAGCGCGGGTCTGTGACCCGCACCACCAGGTTGCGGGTGGGCTGGGCCGCGTCGTTCACTTTCTCAATCTCCGCCTCGTACAGCTTCGGCCCGGCGCTGTCTATGGTGGCCAGTATCTGCACAGGACCAGCCTGTACCTGGCCGCGTTCCAGCACCTCCACTGCGTCCCCCTGGGGCGCCTGGTCCAAGGTGCCATATACGCCTGTCTCATTATTGGCCAGCAGCCGCCCCATGGGCTGGTCAGAGGAAAAATACCCCCGCAGCTGGCCTGGCTCTTCCGGCAGGCCCTTCACAATGCCGCACAGGGTGATCTCCGCTGGCTCGCCGCTTTTCAGGGCCATCACGCCGCCTGCGTCCGCGTCGCATATCCCGTGGCCCAGACCCGCAAAGCAGCCAGACGCCGGGTCATAAAAGGTCAAGGTGCCCACGCCCGCGGCGCTGTCCCGCACCCACATGCCGGTTTTAAAAGAGCCCTCTCCAAACACAGGGCGCACCTGGGCCTCAAAGTCCTCCTCCCCCCGGCGGACTAGAAAGGTAATGCTCTCCCCCTGGCAGCGGCCAATATAGGCAGCCAGGGCAGCGTTGTTTTGAATCTCCATGCCGTCCGCCTGCAAAAGGTAGTCCCCAGGCTCCAGGCCCGCCTCCGCCGCCGGACAGCACACCCCCTGCGCCGTATAAATGTCCGACAGGGAGGCTACAATAACCCCATCCGTAAACAGCTTTACCCCAAAGGTACGGCCCAGGGGCACCACGCGGTCCAACACCTCCGCCTGTGCCGATACCTGTGCCGAAGGCTGAGAGGAAGCCGGAGCGGCCTCCACTCCCTGGCCAGACCGGCTTTGAGCCGGCCAGGGGGCCGGGGTGTTTTCCAGCCCTAGAAAGCCCAGGGTGGCCAGCATACACAGGGCGGTTACTCCCACGCTGGTGGCAAAGGTGCGCAGTGCTCTGCAGAAAGCCCCTTTGCTAATTTTCAGCCCCCTGTCCTTTTTGCTTGGCCCCCGCTTTTTTGCTTTGGGGTCATGAATGGTATACAATGGATCGTCTGATCGGTTTATGGTCTTCACCCTCTTCCCGGGCAAAAATGAAAACAAACCGGGCCGTATCTTTTTGGGTCCATGTCCCGTTTGTTTTCCGCCCGTTTTTAATGTCCCACCGGGAAGAGGAATTATGATGGAAATTAAAAACGCCCCTGCACAACTTATGCAGTTATGGAAACATAAAAGCATAAGCGCCAGAGGCGGGAATTGTTTGTCTGCCGCAACTACCGGGCATAGCGGCTGGCATCTCCGCGGCCATACAGGCCTGTTCCATGCACATACGCCGCGAAACCGCAGGTCCGGCTATTGCCGGTCTCGCCCGGTAGAAGGGACAGTAAAAATAGGGCTTCTCTGCAAAAGAAAGGAAAAAAGTGATGATAGGATGATTTAAAACATCTTTGACAAAATCAAGTGTATAGTATGTATCTATGGTATCCTTTTCCCGTTGTCTGCCGCGCCCTGCGCGCCTTTGTGTTTTTCTCTGGCGTTCGCCTCCTTTCGCTTTCGATGGTCCTAGTATATCCCATAATTATGACGTAGTCTTCAAGATGATTTGAAGATTCTTCTTGTTTTTTGTGAACGTCTTTTTAACAAATTGTCGTATTTAACGAAGCTTTGTCCTCATGGGCTATATGTAGTGCCCGCTCTTCCCCTGTAACCAAGAGCCTATGTCCGGCCCGCCTGCCCTGGGCCATCCCCCTGTCCTTCCGCGGCCACGGTTTTCCTGTTGAAAAAGCGCCGCGTCTGTATTATAATGTATGCAAGACCCGCCATGGAGATTCTCCCGAATGTCTATGCTGTACAGAAATACTCATTATCCTAGGAGGGCCTGTTTATGCCCCAAGCCAGCCAGCACAGCATCACCATAGTATGCGGCCACTATGGCTGCGGAAAAACCAACCTGGCCCTGAACCTGGCCCTGGAGGCCGCAAAGACTGGCGGGTCCGTCACTTTGGCAGACGTGGACATTGTAAACCCCTACTTCCGTTCCTCTGAATACCGGAGGCTGCTGGAGAGCCAGGGCGTGCAGCTGATTGCCCCGGTGTTCGCGGGCACTACTTTGGACACGCCCACCCTGTCTCCAGCCCTTTCCGCCATTTTCTCCCCTCTCAGCGGCCAAGTAATTGTAGACGCCGGGGGGGACGACGTGGGTGTCACCGCTTTGGGGAGCCTGGCGCCCCGTCTGCAGGAGACAGGATACCAGCTGCTCTATGTGATCAACCGCTACCGGGCGCTGACTCCCCCAGAGGCCGCGGACCTGCTGAAAGAGGTGGAGCAGGCCAGCCGCCTGCAGGCCACGGGGATTGTAAACAACTCCCACCTGGGTCCAGAGACCACCCTGGCCGACCTGCTGGCTGCCCAGGACTTTGCCCAAGAGACCGCCCGGCTTACAGGCCTGCCCCTGCTCTACTCCACCGCGCCGGACTTTGCCCTAAGAGGGAAAGAACCGCCGGAGGGGTTCCGGACTGTCCAGCGGCTGGTGCGGTTTGCCTGGGAATAGCACAAATTCTGTGGGAGGGCAAAAGGGAAAAGTTTCGCCTTCTCACCTTCGGTCAGCTCGGGACGGTCGTTCTACTTGGCTTTGCCAAGTAGCCGGCGACCCTCGCCCTTTTCAAAGGCTGAGAGGAGTGGATGACGTTGCGCCCTGAGGGGCGCAAGTCCCGTTGACATTGCCTGCGGCAAGTCACGGAGTTTCCCTCGACCGCGAAGCGGTCGCCTTTCCTGCGGAAAGTACCGTTGAC
>CAJUPK010000107.1 GCA_910588415.1 uncultured Oscillospiraceae bacterium
ACTGGTATCTGCCCGGGGGCCGGGTGCGCCTGCACGAGACCATGGAGCAGGCCCTCTGCCGGGAGATGCAGGAGGAACTGGGGGTGCAGGCCCGGGCCGTGCGCCCTCTGTGGCTGTGCGAGAGCTTCTTTTCCCTAAGCGGGGAGCCCATTCATGAGCTGGCCATGTACTTCCTGGCAGAACTGGACTGGGAAAAGCTGCCCAGCCTGACAGAGGAGTTCCGGCTGAAAGACACAGACGGGGACGAGCACATATTTGCCTGGCTCACTGGGGAGCAGGTGCGAAACGAGCCCATCTACCCCCTGGTGATGCAGAAGACCTGGCCCCAGCTGCCGGAGAGCCTGATCCTGGTGACCGACGAGCGGGACCGGGTGGGTCCTATAGCGGGGGGAACTGTGGAAACTACCTATGAAATCCAAGTGACCCTGGGACAGCCTGTGCCCGGCGCGGACTACTTCCACCGGCCCGGGGCCTATCTGGTGGCAGTAGAGGACGGCTTGCTGGCTGTGGCCGAGACCCCTAAAGGCTGGTTTTTGCCAGGGGGCGGCATAGACCCAGGAGAGAGCCACGAGGCCTGCATCCGCCGGGAATGTCAGGAAGAGCTGGGACGGGAGGCAGAGGCAGGCGTGTATCTGGGCTGCGCCGAGGCGTACCTGTGCCACCCGGAGATCCCCTATTTTCACCCGGTGTACTATTTTTACCAGGGCAGACTGGGCCCAAAAGCAGGAGAGCCCACAGAGCCTGACCACGCCCTGCGGCTGGTTCCTGTAGAACAGGCCGCCGAGAAGCTGTACCTAGAGGCCCAGCGCTGGGCCGTGGGGCGGTGGATGGCCGAGGGTCCCCAGGGGGCAGGCGGCGCGCCGTCCCTCCCGGCTGAAAAAACTCCTTGACAAAGCCAGGGGGCCTGTAGTATAATCATTGATGGAAAACAAAGCGGAAGGCTCTGCCGCCAGGCAGGTACTTTCCCACCCGTGCGGCGCGGCCGTCACAGGGTCAATATTGCCGACGGCCCATGCGGGGCCTTTCTTTGGCAGTTTGACACGCGGGCGGAGCTTTCGTCCGCTTTTTTTCGGTTTAGGAAGGCTTGAGGATATCTCTTTGATGGAGGTGCTGACAATTAGCAGCAAGGAGCTACAGATCAACGAGCAGATCCGCGACAGGGAGGTCCGGGTAATTGATTCCGACGGCTCGCAGCTGGGCATTATGCCCGCGCGAAAAGCCATGGAGCTAGCCGAAGGGAAGAACCTGGACCTGGTGAAGATAGCCCCCCAGGCTACCCCGCCCGTCTGCAAGATCATTGACTACGGCAAGTACCGCTTTGAGCAGAGCAAGCGGGAAAAAGAACAGCGGAAAAACCAGCGTGTGGTGGAAATCAAGGAGGTGCGGCTTTCGCTGAACATTGACACCCATGATTTTGAAACCAAGAAAAACCACGCCATCCGCTTTATCACAGAGGGCAACAAGGTCAAGGCGTCCATCCGTTTCCGCGGCAGGGAGATGGGACACCCAGAGCTTGGCATGGAGATCATGCACCGCTTCGCCGAAGCAATGGCGGAGGTGGCCAACGTGGAACGCCAGCCAAAGCTGGAGGGCAGGACCATGCTGATGTTCCTTGTGCCCAAGCCGGTTAAGTAAAAAAAGGCCGCCGGTCCAAGGCCGGGGCTTTGTGAAACCAAGGAGGAATAAATATGCCGAAGCTTAAAACCCACAGCGGCGCGAAAAAGCGCTTCAAGCTCTCTAAAAATGGGAAGGTGATCCGCGCCCACGCTTTCACCAGCCACCTGTTCAACGGGCACGGCAAGACCCCGAAGGTCAAGCGCCATGCCAGGGGCACCACCGTGACAGACAAGACCAACACCGCCGCGGTGAAGAGGATGCTGCCTTACAAATAAAGGGCAGCCCTGGGCCGCTGGCCCGTTTACTGAGAGCAGATTTTGTTGAAAAGCCGGCCCCAAACGGGCGGCCGAGCAATCCGGCGGAAGCCGGGAAAGGATTGAGAAGATATGGCTAGAGTAAAGGGCGCGATGATGACGCGCAAAAGAAGGAAAAAGGTACTGAAGCTGGCAAAGGGATATTGGGGCGCTAAAAGCCGTCATTTTAAAATGGCCAAACAGGCCGTGATGAAGTCCGGGAACTATGCCTACATTGGCCGCAAGCAGCGCAAGCGGGATTTCCGCCAGCTGTGGATCACCCGTATTTCCGCAGCCTGCCGCATGAACGGCATGAACTATTCCACCTTTATGAACGGGATGAAGAAGGCGGGGGTTACCCTGAACCGCAAGATGCTTTCTGAGATCGCCATTGCCGACCCCCAGGGCTTTGCCGCTCTGGTAGAGAAGGCCAAGTCCGCGGTGTAAGAGGAAAGAAGCAGTTCTGCAGGCGCGTACCGTTTTGCCCCACAATTCAGCAAGTCACGCCTGAGGCAGTTTTGCCTTGGGCGTTTCCCTTCTCTAGCCAGACGGGCCCGCTGTGGGGGCATGGCCTGCCGGGGCTTGCGGGAAGGGACCGCTCCAAAAAGAATAGCCCGGTATAGGCCGGGTTTCTCCAAAATATACAGCCAGAAGGAGGCAGGGTCTGTGGAATATCCGTCAATCACCAGCCGCCGCAGTCCCGTGGCAAAAGCGGCTGCGGCCCTGTCGGCCTCTGCAAAAGAGCGCCGGGAGCGCCGGCAGTTTCTCTGCGAGGGCGCACGCCTCTGCCGGGACGCGGCCCTGTCGGACATGGAGATAGAGGCCTGCTTTTTCACGGCCCAGGCCAGGGAGACATACTCCCATTACCTGGAACCAGTGCTGCAAGTATGCGGGCAGGCCTATGAGATCAGCCAGCCTGTGGCGCAGCTGCTCTCGGACACCAGAAGCCCCCAGGGGGTCTTCTGCCAGTGCCAGTGGCCAGGGACGCTGGAGGGGCTGGCGGGCTTTGCGCCCCAAGGCCCCTGTCTGGTGCTGGAAAATATCCAGGATCCAGGCAATCTGGGAACTATCCTGCGCACAGCCGAGGCCCTGGGACGGTTCCGGGTATTCCTGCTGGGAGACTGCTGTGACCCCCTGTCCCCCAAGGCGCTTCGGGCCTCCATGGGGGCGGTGTTCCGGCTGGCCCTGTCCTGGGAGCCCTCGGCCCAGCGGCTGATGAAACTTTTAGAGGGGTATGGCTACAAGACCCATGGAGCCGTGCCGGACAAAGGGGCTGTGCCTGTCACAGCGGTGGATTTTTCCCAGGGGCTGCACGGGGTGCTGATCGGCAACGAGGGCAGCGGCCTGACGGAGGAGACCCTGGGCCTGTGTACAGACCGGGTCACCATTCCCATGGGCGGCAGGGCTGAATCCCTGAACGCGGCGGCGGCAACCACCATTTTGCTGTGGCAGATGGCCAAAGGAGGGGAAGAGGGCTAGTGGACAATACAGCAATCTGGGTGTGGCTGCAGAACGCCTTTGGCGAGGGCAGCAAAACGCCCTGGTACATTTATAGGCACTTCCCCGGGGGCGTGAAGGGTTTTTACCGGGAGGGCGCCGCCTGCTGGTGTACCCTGAAGTATGTGACGGAACAGCAGCTGCAGGCATTGGTGAGCTTCAGCCTGCGGGCGGCGGAGGTGCGCCTGGACTACGCCTACCGGATGGGCTGGTGGGTGCTGACGCCGGAGTGTGAGAAATATCCCGAGGGATTGAGGAATATTTCTGACCCTCCTGCGGTACTGTATATCAAAGGTGAGCTGGGCCCATTGTGTGCCCTGCGCCCCTGGGTGGCCCTGGCTGGGGCCAGAAAGGCCAGCCCCGCCAGTTTAGAGGCGGCCAGGCGCCTGGGCCACCAGCTGGCGCTGGGAGGCGCGGCAGTGGTCAGCGGCATGGCGCCGGGGGTGGACCTGGAGGCCCTGCAGGGGGCGGTAGGCGCCACGGGCCAGGCAGTCTGCGTGATGCCAGTGGACCTGGACAGTCCCTACCATGGCCAAAGCGCCAGCTTCCGCCGCAGGCTTCTGCAGGAGGGCGGCGTGCTGGTCAGCGAGTATTTCTCCCAGCGGGCCCCGGCCCAGGGGACCTTTCAGCAGCGCAACCGGCTGATTACAGGCATGTGCCAGGGGGTGCTGCTGGTGCAGGCAGCGGAGAAAGGCGGCACCATGCTGTATGCCCGCCACGCGGCCAAACAGGGCCGGGACCTGTTCGTGTACCCTGGCCCCCCGGAAGACCCGGCCTTTGCCGGCAGCCGGAAGCTGCTGGCCCAGGGCGCCAAAGAGGTGACCAGCGGCTGGCAGGTGATCGAGAGCTATCCAGAGGCCGCCTATGCCGCTGGGCCCAAAGCTCCCTTGCCTTCCGGGGGGTTGGAGGAGAGCCCTCCGTCCCGGAGAAAGGCCGGAGCAGGGCGCAAGCCCGCGTCCGCCCGGCTGGAGGCGGAGAGCAGGCCGGCTCTGCGGGATTCTGGACCCGCCCCAGTCCGGGAGGACCGTCCGCCGGACCCTGTGCTGGAGCAGCTTTCCCCAGACAGGGAGAAAACGGTGGAAGAGCTGGCGGAGCTGACAGGCCTAGAGGCCCGTGAGCTGCTGGCCAGACTGGCCCGACTGGAACTGGAAGGACTTGCAGAGCAGGTGCAGGGCAAGCGGTACCGCCGGGTATGAAAATGATGAATTGCAAAGGATAGAGCTATGTGTAAATTAGTGATTGTGGAGTCGCCTTCTAAAGCGAAGACCATACAGAAATATTTGGGGCCGGGTTATAAGGTGGTGGCCTCCATGGGCCATGTGCGCGACCTGCCCAAGGCCCGGCTGTGCGTGGATGTGAAGGACAATTTTAAGCCCAAGTATACCATCATCAAGGGCAAAGAGCAGCTGGTGAAGGATCTGAAAGCAGAGGCAGCCAAGGCCGACGGCGTGCTGCTGGCCACGGACCCGGACCGGGAGGGAGAGGCCATCTCCTGGCATCTGGCTTATATTTTGAATCTGGACGAGGACGCCCAGGACCGGGTGACCTTTAATGAGATCACCAAAACCGGGGTGGCGGAGGGCATGGCGCACCCCAGAACCATTGACATGGACCTGGTAAACGCCCAGCAGGCCCGCCGCATTTTGGACCGGCTGGTGGGCTACACCCTGAGCCCCTTTCTGGTAAAGACCATCCGCAAGGGCCTTTCCGCAGGCCGGGTGCAGTCTGTGGCAGTGCGGATGATCGTGGACCGGGAGGAGGAGATCCGGGCCTTTGTGCCCAAGGAGTATTGGAGCATTGACGCCAGGCTGACAGCGCCGCCCTCCCGGTCCATATTCCCCGCGGCCTTTTATGGGGATGAGACCGGAGAGATTGAGATTGGCTCTGGGGAGCAGGCGGATAAGATCCTGGCGGAATTGGAGCAGGAGGAGTTTGTGGTGGGCCCGGTGAAAAAGGGAAGGCGCAGCCGCCAGCCCGCCCCGCCCTTTATCACCTCCACCCTCCAGCAGGAGGCCAGCCGGAAGCTGGGCTTTCAGGCCTACCGCACCATGCGGGCCGCCCAGGAGCTGTATGAGGGCGTGGACGTGGAGGGTCAGGGAGCTGTGGGCCTGATCACCTATATGCGTACCGACTCCCTGCGGATATCCGAGGACGCCATCCGGGACGCGGCGGAGTTCATCGAAGGCCGCTGGGGCGGCAAGTACCTGCCGCCTAAGCCCCGGCATTTCAAGTCCCGGGCCAATGCCCAGGACGGCCACGAGGCCATTCGCCCCTCCACCATCAGCCTGACCCCGGAGCGGGTAAAGGACTCGCTGACAGCGGACCAGTATAAGCTGTATAAGCTTATCTGGGAGCGGTTCCTCTCCAGCCAAATGGCCAACTGCGTGCTGAACACCACCCAGGCCAATATCCAGGCGGGAAAATATATCTTTAAGGCCAGTGGCTTCAATGTGGCCTTTGACGGCTTTACCGCTCTGTACGAGGAGAGTAAGGACGAGGAGGAGAAGGCGGGCAAGGACCTGCCTCCCTTGGAGGAGGGCATGAAGCTGAAGGTGCGGGAGCTGAAGGGCAACCAGCACTTTACCCAGCCGCCGCCCCGCTATACCGAGGCCTCTCTCATCAAGACCCTGGAGGAAAACGGCATTGGCCGCCCCTCCACCTACGCGGCCACTATTTCCACCATCACCATGCGGGAGTACGTGACCCGGGAGGGCAAGGCCTTTAAGCCCACGGAGCTGGGGGAGGTGATCACCCAGCTGATGAAGGAACAGTTCCCCAAAATTGTCAACGTAAAGTTTACGGCCCAGGTGGAGGACAATCTGGACGCGGTGCAGCGGGGGGACGAGGAGTGGGTGGACACCCTGCACACCTTCTACGATGATTTTGACAAGACGGTGCAGAAGGCCAAGAAGGCCATGGATGGGGTGAAGATCCACCTGAAGGAGGACGAGACCGACGAGATCTGCGACAAATGCGGCCGTCCCATGGTGGTGAAGCACGGGCGGTACGGCAAATTCATCGCCTGCTCCGGGTACCCGGAGTGCCAGAACATTAAGAAGATCGTCAAGTCCACAGGGGCAGAGTGCCCCAAGTGCGGCGGCAATATTATTGAGCGCAAGTCCAAGAAAGGCCGGGTGTTCTATGGCTGCGACCGGTATCCGGACTGCAATTTTGTCAGCTGGGACCCGCCCACCAAGGAGAAGTGCCCCGTGTGCGGCAAGACCCTGATGCAGAAGAAGACCAAGGATAAGCGCATTTACTGTATAACAGAGGGCTGCACCTTTCCCGGGAAGCTGCCGAAAGAGTGACCGCCCAACAGAGCTGCCGGGCAAAACGGCCAGGAGCCGCGCCTCTGGACCGCTTTTGGCGAAGGGCTGGCCAAGCCTAGGCTTTCCCCAAACAGCGCCGCAGGCAAACCAAACCACCAGAACAGGAGGCCAACATGGAAACCATCACAGTAGCGGGCGGAGGTCTGGCCGGGTGCGAGGCCGCCTGGCAGATCGCCCAAGGGGGCGTGCCTGTGCGGCTCTATGAGATGAAGCCCGTCCAGTTTTCCCCGGCCCACAAAAGTCCTGGACTGGCGGAGCTGGTGTGCTCCAACTCTCTGAAGGCCGCCCGGATTGAGAGCGCCGCCGGGCTCTTAAAGGAGGAGATGCGGCGGATGGGTTCTCTGCTGGTGCCCATTGCCCAGCGCTGCGCCGTGCCAGCCGGGGGCGCCCTGGCTGTGGACCGGGACGAATTTTCCCGGCTGGCCACAGAGGCCATAGAATCCCATCCGCTGATCACAGTGGAGCACCAGGAGCTGGCGGAGCTGCCCCAGGGCCTGGCGGTTATTGCCACAGGGCCCTTGACCTCGGAACCCCTGGCCCAGAAGATCAGTGCCCTTTGCGGGGGCGGGCTCAGCTTTTTTGACGCGGCCGCGCCTATCGTGACCCGGGAGAGCTTGGACATGGACCGCTGCTTTACCGCTGACCGTTACGGCCGGGGAGAGGGAGAGGGGGACTATATCAACTGCCCCATGAACCGGGAGGAGTATGAGAGCTTTGTAGAGGCCTTGATCTCCGCGGAGCGGGCGCCCATACACGGTGTGGACGCAGCGGAGGGACCAAAGGTGTACGAGGGCTGTATGCCCATCGAGGTGCTGGCCTCCCGGGGCCGGGACGCCATCCGCTACGGCCCCATGAAGCCTGTGGGGCTGACAGATCCCCGCACGGGCCACCGGCCCTGGGCGGTGCTGCAGCTGCGCACAGAGAACCGGGAGAACACCCTGTACAACCTGGTGGGCTTTCAGACCAATCTGAAGTTCGGGGAGCAGCGCCGGGTGTTCGGTATGATACCGGGGCTGGAAAAGGCCGAGTTCGTCCGGTATGGGGTCATGCACCGGAACACCTTTCTCCACTCGCCCCGGCTGCTGGACGGGGACTTCTCCCTGCGGGACAGGCCAGGACTGTTCTTTGCGGGCCAGATGACCGGGGTGGAGGGGTACATGGAGTCCGCTGCCAGCGGCCTGCTGGCTGGACGGAACGCGGTCCGCAGGCTGCGGGGGCAGGCCTCCCTCCTGCTGCCGGAGACCACCATGACCGGGGCCTTAAGCCGATATGTCTCTGGGTACGCGGGGAAGGATTTCCAGCCCATGGGGGCCAATTTCGGCATACTGCCCCCGCTTCCAAAGAAGATCCGGGACAAGCGGGAACGGTACGGCCAGCTGGCACAGCGGGCTTTACGGGACCTGGAAGAGTATCTGTCACAGGAGGAACAGCCATGCGCATTATTGTAGACGGGTTTGGAGGCGACAATGCCCCGGGAGAGATCCTTTTGGGCTGCGTCCAGGCCATGGAAAACCTGGGGGTAGAGATCAGCCTGGCTGGGGACAAGGTCCGGCTGGAGGCCTGCGCCCAGGAACTGGGACTGCAGGACAAGCTGGCAAACATGGAGATCCTGCCCTGCAGGGACGTGCTGACCATGGAGGACGAGCCCTCCAGCATTTTAAAGGAGAAAGCGGAGAGTTCTATGGCCGTGGGCATGCGGGCCTTGGCAGAGGGCCGGGGCGACGCCTTTGCCAGCGCGGGCAACAGCGGAGCCCTGACCGTGGGGGCCACC
>CAJUPK010000108.1:0-2319 GCA_910588415.1 uncultured Oscillospiraceae bacterium
CAGCCAGGGGGCCGAGCAGGTGTAGAAGAACCACCGCAGGCTGTCCGCGCCAAAGGCCTCCAGAGCCTCCATGGGCTCCACCGCATTGCCCTTTGACTTGGACATCTTCTTGCCCTCCTCATCCTGCACCAGGCCCATGACCAGCACATTTTCATAGGGGGACCGGTCAAACAGCAGGGTGGAGATAGCCAGCAGGCTGTAGAACCAGCCCCGGGTCTGGTCCACGGCCTCAGAGATAAAGCTGGCCGGGAACTGGCTCTCAAACAACCCCTGGTTCTCAAAGGGGTAATGATACTGGGCAAAGGGCATAGAGCCGCTGTCAAACCAGCAGTCGATCACCTCAGGCACCCGGCGCATCTGCTGGCCGCAGTGGGGGCAGGTGATGGTCACCTCGTCCACATAGGGCCGGTGAAGCTCAATGTCCTCCGGGCAGTTGGGGGACATTTCCCGCAGTTCGGCAATGCTGCCAATGGCGTGCCGGTGGCCGCACTGGCACTCCCAGATGTTGAGGGGCGTACCCCAATACCGGTTGCGGCTCACGGCCCAGTCCTGCAAATTTTCCAGCCAGTCCCCAAAGCGACCCTTGCCAATGCTCTCCGGAAGCCAGTGGACCGTGTTGTTGTTCCGAATCAGCTGGTCCTTCACCTTGGTCATCTCAATATACCAGCTCTCCCGGGCGTAGTAGATGAGAGGGGTGTCGCAGCGCCAGCAGAAGGGGTAGCTGTGCTCGAACTTGGGTGCGCTGAACAGCAGGCCACGGCTTTCCAGGTCCTTGAGAATCTCCTTGTCCGCGTCCTTGCAGAACACCCCGGGCCACTGGGTTTCAGCGGTCATCTGGCCCTTCTGGTCCACCAGCTGCACCAGGGGCAGGCCGTATTTGCGGCCCACCTTGGCGTCGTCCTCACCAAAGGCCGGGGCAATGTGCACAATGCCTGTGCCGTCTGTCAAGGTCACATAGTCGTCGCAGACCACATACCAGCAGCGCTCCTTGGGGCTGACAAAGTCAAACAGGGGCTCGTACTCCTTGTGCTCCAGGTCCGCGCCTTGATAGGTCTCTAAAACCTGGTAGGTCCCCTCGCCCAGCACCTGGTCGCACAGAGCGGCAGCCAGGTAATAGGTGAACTCCCCCTTGTCTGTACTGTGCTTAACCTTTACATACTCCTCTTGGGCATTGACGCACAGGGCCACGTTGGAGGGCAGGGTCCAGGGGGTGGTGGTCCAGGCCAGGATGTAAGCGTCCTCCCCTTTGCACTTAAACCGGGCAATGGCCGAGCGCTCCTTTACGTCCTTATAGCCCTGGGCCACCTCGTGGGAGGAGAGAGGGGTGCCGCAGCGGGGGCAGTAGGGCACGATCTTGAAGCCCTTGTACAGCAGTCCCTTGTCCCAAATCTGCTTTAAGGCCCACCACTCGCTCTCAATAAACCGGTTGTCATAGGTCACATAGGGGTCTTCCATGTCCGCCCAAAAGCCCACGGCCTTGGAAAAGTCCTCCCACATGCCCTTATATTTCCACACGCTCTCCTTGCACTTGTCAATGAAAGGGGCAATGCCGAACTCTTCAATCTGCTCCTTGCCGTTGATGTGCAGCAGCTTCTCCACCTCCAGCTCCACGGGCAGGCCATGGGTATCCCAGCCCGCCTTGCGGCGCACCAGCTTTCCCTTCATGGTCTGGTACCGGGGGAACATGTCCTTAAAGGCCCGTGTCTCCAAATGGCCGATATGAGGCTTGCCGTTGGCTGTGGGGGGGCCGTCATAAAAGGTGTAGGCGGGCGCCTCCTCCCGCTGTTCTACACTTTTCTCAAAAATTTTGTGGTCCGACCAAAACTGCTCTGTCTCTTTCTCTCTCTCCACAAAGTTCATGCTTGCAGAGACCTCTTTGTACACGCTCATGCCCGTCATCCTTTCCAAAAAGAAGTCGATTCCAAATAAAAAAGCCCCGTCCCAAAAACGGGACGAAGCAAGCTTCGCTGTACCACCCATTTCTGCCTATCACACAGGCCCACTCATGCCTGCTTCAATACGCGCCCTGATAACGGCAGGGTGCCGTCTCCCCTACTGGGCCGGCAAAGCCGGACCGTTCAGGTCGCAACTCGGGAGGGATGCCGCGCATGCTCTGGCACCGGCTTGCACCAACCGCCGGCTCTCTGGGGCCTTTTACGCGCCCGGCCTGTCTCCGTCAACATCTTTGGCCACATTATAGCATAGCTCCCAGCCGCATTGCGCCTTGGGAAATCGCTGCCGCGATTTCTAGAACCGCTCCGCGCTTCTAGCTCTACTGAAATGTCCTGCGGACATTATAGCAATAGCTCCCAGCCGCAT
>CAJUPK010000108.1:2419-8492 GCA_910588415.1 uncultured Oscillospiraceae bacterium
ACTGAAATGTCCTGCGGACATTATAGCAATAGCTCCCAGCCGCATTGCGCCTTGGGAAACCGCTGCCGCGATTTCTGGAATTGCTCTGCGGTTCTGGCTCTGCTAAGATATCCTGCGGACATTATAGCACAGGGTCCTTGGAAAGTCAAGGACCCTGTTGCAAGGGGGGAGTGTCCGAAACACAGTTCTTTGACGACGTTCTGGCCTCCGGCGGCTGAGTTTGCGCTGCTAACTCCGGGGCTTCGCCCCCAAAACCCCCGCCACCTTTGAAAAGGGCGAGGGTCCCCAGTGGGGACCGTCCCGAGCCGACCGAACCAAAGGTGAGACAACGAAACTTTTTCCTTTTTGGCTGCCGAAACTTTTCTCCTTTAACAACTCGGTTTGTACACTCCCGTTGCAAGGTTCGGTGTCCCGCCTACTGTCTTTGGCGGCTCAGCCGCCTCATGCGCACAAAGTACGCGGCGGTCAGCAGCACGGCAGCGCCCGTCCAGGCCACCACCTCGGCGTAATAGATGCCCTCCTGGCCTATAGCCAGGGGCAGCAGCAGGGCAATGCCCACCCGCATCACCATCTCCACAAAGCCAGAGGCCATGGGAACCACCGTGTCCCCCAGGCCCATCAGCGCGGAGCGGTAGATGTGCAGCATGTACAGCACGGGCAGGCAGATGCTCATAATGGCCAGGTAGTGATAGGCAATCTCCATAGAGGCCTCCACCTCCGCCGGGGTACCGGAGATGAACAGGCCCAAAAACAGCTTGCCCAGAAACAGCATGGCCCCCGCAATTACCGCCGAGGTGAGAAGGGCCAGCAAAGCTGCCGACCGCATACCGGACTGGATGCGCTTGATGAGCCGTCCCCCCAGGTTCTGCCCCACAAAAGAGGTGACCGCGTATCCATAGGAGGTGGCGGCAATCTCCAGCAGGCCGTACAGCTTATTGGTGGCTGTAAAGCCTGCGATGAACAACATGCCAAAGCGGTTGACCACAGACTGCACCACCATGCCCCCCACGGAGATGATGCCGTTTTGCAAGGCCACGGGAAAGCCCAGCCGCAGCAGGGTGGCTGTCAAGGCCCGGTCCGGCTTCAGGTCCTCTTTTTGTAATCGGAGCACGGAGAGCTTCCGTACATTCTTATAGCAATATACCGTGGACACAGCCTGGGCAATCAAGGTGGCCCCGGCGGCCCCGGCAATGCCCCAGCCCAGGCCCATCACAAACAGCAGGTCCAGCACAATGTTGACCACTGTGGCCACCACCACCGCGTAAAGGGGGGTCTTGCTGTCCCCCAACGCCCGCAGGATAGAGGCCAGCAGGTTGTATGCTGTGATGATGGGGATGCCCCCAAACACAATGCGCAGGTACAGCAGCGAGCTGCCAATGATGTCCTCCGGGGTGTTCAAAAGCTGCAGCACAGGCCGGGCCGCCAGCTGGCTGGCCGTCAGCATCACCACAGCCGCTGCCGCGCACAGGGTAACAGAGGCCCCCACAGACCGGGACAGCTGCCGGTAGTCCTTGGCCCCAAAATACTGGGCCATCAAAATGGAAAAACCCTGGGCCAGCCCCTGCAGCACGCTGAGTACCAGCCAGTTCAGCCAGTCAGAGGCCCCCAGCGCCGCCAGGGCCTGCACGCCCACCACCTGGCCCACCACCGCTGTGTCCACCACTGTGTACATCTGCTGGAACACATTGCCCAGCATCAGCGGCAGGGCAAAGGTGACCAGCAGCTTCATGGGGCTGCCCTCGGTCATGTTTCTAATCCGTTGTGCTTTTTCCGCCATATTTCCTTGTTTTCCTCCTCGTTTAAAATCCTTCCCGCACCCCGAACTCCGCTGCGGCCCTGTGCCAGTACTCCTCCGGCACCTGGGGCCAACCCACTGTCTGGCCGCTCTCCTGCCGGTACAGCTCCGCCGCCCGGGTCGGCACAACGCCAAAGGGGTCTGTGCCTGTCAGCACATTATGCCGCAGCAGCGCCGCCCACACCGGGGCGCGCCTGTAAAGCCCCGAGGTTTTCAGGTTGTCCAAGGCCCCCTCCCAGTCATAGGACACCCGCACATACTCTGGCAGCCAGCGGCCCCCTTCCAGGCGAAGGAAGATCATCTGGGCCACCTTGGCCAGCTCTGTGACCTCCCGTCCGCCAGGCCGGGTCCTGCGGGTGATGGGATTGCCCACAGACCCGGCGCATACCGCCCGCCTGCCCCTATAGGCCAGGCTGAAGTGCTTGTGGTTGTGGCCCTTGAGCAGCAGGTCCGGGCCCAGACGCAGCAGCTCCTGGCAAAAGCCCGGCTCTCCCCGCATGGCTCCCCGCACGTTCTGGGGGGCCCCATGGCACAGGGCCACAGGGGGCGCGCCCTCGGGCTGCCACTGGGCGTAGATGGGCAGGCTTTCAAACCAATCGATATCCCGGCCCGCCAGGTTTTCATAGCAGTACAGAAGAGCCCCCTGGGCCGAGCTGTCCCGCCAGGCCGTGCCGTCTGCCTGCCGCCCGCCGTTTCTCCGGTAATCGATCATGTACTCCTCCCGGTTGCCCCGGATAAAAAGGCAGGAGTACCGCTCCCGGGCCCCATACAGCAGCTCCATCACCCGCTGAGGATAGGCATGGTCCGTGATGTAGTCGCCCAAAAACAGGTACTGCTCCGCGCCCCGGGCCTGGGCCAGCTCCAGGCAGGCCTTCAGGGCCAGATAGTTGCCATGAACATCGGCAAACACAGCCGCCAGCGGCTTTCTCATACAATCCCTCCATTCCGATTGGTAAAAACCCAGGCCCCCACCGCCACAGCCACCGCCAGGTTCAGGGAATCCACCTCCTGGCTTTGGGCGATGAACAGGCTCTGGCCATACTGCTGGTACTCTGGGGGCAGGCCCGCGGCCTCGTTGCCAAACACCAGGGTGTACCGGTCCGATCGGGGGCAGGTCTCCGGGGTCAGCACCCGGCCTCCGTCCAGCATAAAGGGAAAGACGTCCCGCCCCTTGCCATAGGCCGCGAGATAGGCGGGAAAGTCCCCGAACTCCTCCACCTCCATCCGGAAAGCCGCTCCCATAGAGGCCCGGATGGTCTTGGGGTTCCAGCGGTCCGCGCCGCCGCCGATCAGGGCCAGGTCCCGGATCCCAAAGCCCAGCAGGGTGCGCTGGATGGTGCCCAGGTTTCCCATGTCCCCGGGACAGACCAAAGCCGCGTGGGGGGCCCGGGGCTCCAGCCGGCCCGGATATTTCACAAACTCCCCCGCCGCATAGCAGACTTCCTTTTGGGAGATGCGCTCCAGGGCCTTGGAGGAACACTGGCAGGGCACGTCCAGCTCTCCGCACAAAGCGGCCAGCTTGTCCCTCTCCCGAAAGTCCTCCCGCATGTAGACCGCCCGAACCCGCTCCGGCCTGGCCTTCAGCAGCTCAAAGGTGGGAAAAGGCCCCAGGGCATAGGAATGTTGGAATTCTTTTTTATATTTCTTGGGATACTCCGGCATAGGCCGCTCCTTTCTGGTCTGTTCTGGTCAGTGCCGGGGGGTGTAGCCGCCTCCCCGGGACCGCCGGGAGCTTTCCGGCCTCTCCGGCCCGCCGGGCTCCCTCTGTTCCTCCTCCGGCCTGGGGCTCCGCAGCAGGAAGCCCGGAAGCACCACCAGCACCAGTCCCGCTGCGGCGATGGCAATAACGCCGGCCAGGCTGCAGAGAAACCGGAAGGGCCCTCCCAGTCCTGGCAGATATCCCACAAAGACCCCCTCTACCGCCTCCGGCCCGGCAAGGCGGCTGTCCTCACTGCCATCCGGCTTCAGGATAAGCTGTCCCTCTGTGGTGCCGATGATCCGGGTGAGCTCTGGTATGCCCGCGCTGTCCCGGCACAGCACCACGTCCCCAGGCTGAGCGCTGGCCCCCATGCGCACCACCGCCAGGTCCCCGGGAGAGAGCTCCGGGGCCATGCGGCTGTCCGCCATCACCAGGCCCCTCCAGGAGGACACCCCCGGCAGCCCATTGCCCCGGGTGCTCATACACAGCAGCACCGAAAATCCCAGCAGGGCCAGCCACACCAAGACCAGCACCGCTTGTATCACCCGTATAAGCGCCTTCATGCCATTCCCTCCCTTTCCATCCGCTCCAACAAAAAGCGAGCCACACCGTCCTCCTGGTTGCTGCCAATAACAGCCGTGGCCGCCGCCTTCACCTCTGCCAGTCCGTTGGCTGTGGCATAGCACTCGTCCGCTACCTGGAACAAGGGCAGGTCGTTCACGGAGTCTCCAAAGGCCACCAGCCGGGTACAGCCCAACTTTTCCTTCAGCCGCAGGGCCGCCTGAGCCTTGGTGGCCTGCCGCGGCGCAATCTCCAGCCAATATTCCTGCCGGTACAGCTCCTGCTGAAAGGTCAGGCTCAGCCATTCCCAGTCCTTTACCTCCTGCCACAGAGGGGCAAGAATCTCCCGGTCGTGGATAAACGTAAAGTAGTAGGTCTCCCCCTGCAAAAGCTCTCCGGGACTCTTCACCGGGGCAAGCCGGGGGTCTTCGGGCCTGCTGGCAATGTAGTACTCCATCCCTCTGTAGCGGGGAATCCCCTCCCGGTAAAACACCCTCTCCGCCCCGTCTGAAATCCCATAGACCAGGGGCCAAAGGTCCCTTCCGGCGCACTGCTTCAAAAGCGCCTCCCGCTGGGCATGGGTAAAGAAGACCTCCTCGGTTCTTGCGCCTGTCCTGCCGTCCGCAAAGGCCGCGCCGTTGTGGACGATCCAGGGCAGAGACGGCGAGAGCCCCTGGGCCGCCACATGGGCCGAGTGCCAGGACCGGGCTGTGGCAAAGGTAAAAAGCATCCCCTTTGCCAGCAGCTGGTTCAAGGCCCGGATGGTAAAGGTCCCCAGACGGCCGTTTGGGGCCAGCAGGGTGCCGTCCAGGTCGCTGATATACAGGGTGTCCATGGAAAAATCCCCTCCTCTGCTTTCCATATCCATTCCATTCTATCACGGCTTGTCAAATATTTCCATAGCTGGAAGCATAAAAAAGGGGAGAAATGGGCAGAATATTTTTCCGGCCCGCGCTGGCCAGCCAAAAAACTTTTCCCCACCCTGCAGACAGGCCGGCCCCCCAAAAAGCGGCTTCCCAAGGGCTGCCGCCAGGAAAACCTGCCAGGAACCTGGTATTTTTCACGCCCCCCGGCTATATACATGGAAGAGAAAACCAAGCAAAAGCTTTGCGGGTGATGCCGGTATGCCAAAAAATCCACAAACCAAGGGCCTGTATGTTTTTGTGCGGGTCAACCTGCGGCTGCTCTGCCTGGGCCTGCTGGCCCTGGGGCTGGCTGTGGCCGCCGTGGTGACTGTCAGCGCCGTGGCCGCCCCCCAGGGGGTAGAGGTGCCTGTGGTGATGTACCACTCTCTGCTGAAGGACCCGGCCCGCCAGGGAACCTATGTGGTCACCCCGGCGGAATTTGAAAGGGACCTGCTGTACTTGAAGGAGCACGGCTACACCACCGTGCTGATGGAGGACCTGATCGCCTACACCCAAGGGGGAGACCTGCCGGAAAAGCCGGTGCTCATCACCTTTGACGACGGCTACTACAACAACTATCTCTATGCCTTTGCCATTGCCCAGCAGTATGGCTGCAAGTTTGTTCTGTCCCCCATTGGCCGCTATGCGGACGCCTACAGCGAGACCGGGGAGACCAACGCCTACTACAGCCACGCCACCTGGGACCACCTGAAGGAGATGCAGGACTCGGGCCTGGTGGAGATACAAAACCACAGCTATGACCTGCACCAAAAGCGCCAGGGCGCGCTGGGGGCCAAGCGCAGGCCCGGCGAGGAGGAGGCCGCCTACCGCTCCCGGCTGAACGCGGACCTTACCAAAGCCCAAGAGGCCATCCGCACCCATCTGGGCAAGGCCCCCACCACCTTTGTGTACCCCTTTGGGGCTGCCAGCGACACCACCCCGGAGATTGTAAAAAGCCTGGGCTTTTCCGCCAGCCTCTCCTGCCGGGAGCAGGTCAGCCGGATCACCCGGAACCCGGATTCCCTCTATAGCCTGGGCCGCTACCGCAGGCCTTCGGGGGTCAGCTCCGCCCAATTTTTTGAGAAGATCATGGGGCTCTCTGCCCCATAAACG
>CAJUPK010000109.1 GCA_910588415.1 uncultured Oscillospiraceae bacterium
AAAGCCTGGGCTGAAGGCCCTGGTGGCCGCCCTGCGCCGGGAATATCCTTACGCCAGCCTGCTGGCTGTGGAGGACGCCACCCGCCGCTGGAGCGTCAGCCGCGCCGGGGTGAATATCGACGCCCGGGGCTTTGGCGGCGGCACCGGCTTTGTGGTGCGGGTGTTCGACGGGATTGGCTGCGCCGAGTATTCCTTCAATCATTTCTCTGAGGACTGTATTCCGGACATCACCGCCGCCCTAAGGGACAGGCTGGCTGCCCAGAATGACGCCCTGCAGGACGTCTCCCCCCTGCCCACGCCCATCCCCGCCGACGAGCCCGCCGTCCTGTGCAAATCCACCCCTTTCCAGGTGGACCCCCGGGACCTGGGCGACGAGGCAATCATCGCAAAGCTCCGCTCCATCCGGGAGAAAGCCCTGGGCCAGGACAAGCGCATCCTGGACGCCCAGCTGAACATGGCCTACCGCTGCTGCCGCAAGGTATTCCTAAGCGAAAACCGGGACCTGGACCAGACCCTGATGTGGACTACCTGCGCCATGGCCATGATGGCCTCTCGGGGTGAAGAGCTGAAGATGTCCTACCGCCCCTTCTCCAATCTGGGCGGCGCCGAGGTGCTGGAGGGCATGGAGGACGCTGTGGAATCCGTTGCCCAAGAGACCCTGGAGCTGCTGGAATCCCAGCCCATCACTCCCGGCGAGTACGACTGCGTCTGCGACCCCTCTACCACGGGCATGATTGTCCACGAGGCCTTTGGCCATGGGGTGGAGATGGACATGTTTGTAAAGGACCGGGCCCTGGGCCAGCGCTATACCAACCAGTATGTGGCCAGCCAGCTGGTCACCATGCACGACGGCAGCGCCGTGGACGAGGCAGCCACCATGTTCTTTGACGACGAGGGCACCCTGACCGGCGATACCGTGGTCATTGACAAGGGCGTGCTGAAAACCGGCATGTGCGACGCTCTCAGCGCCGCCCGCCTGGGCATAAAGCCCACGGGCAACGGCCGCCGGGAGAGCTACGAGCGCAAGGCCTACACCCGCATGACCAACACCTATTTTGAGGCAGGCGCCCACAGCGTGGAGGAGATGATTGCCTCCATTGATTACGGCTTTTTGCTGCAGCAGCCCCAAAGCGGCATGGAGGACCCCAAAAACTGGGGCATCCAGTGCATGGTGGCTGTGGCAAAGGAGATCAAAGACGGCAAGCTCACGGGAAAAATCTTCTCCCCCATTGTTCTCACCGGCTATGTGCCGGACCTGCTCCAGTCTGTCAGCATGATGGGTTCCCAGCTGGAGCTGTCCGGCAGCGGATTCTGCGGCAAGGGATATAAAGAGTGGGTCAAGGTCTCTGACGGCGGACCCTATATGAAAGCCCGGATCCGGCTGGGCTAAGGAGGTAATCAAATGATTGAACGGATAAAAAGCGCTTTAAAAGACTGCGGCGTCAGCCTTTGGCGCATCAACGACAACACAGAGGAGACCGCCGAGCTGTTCTTTGTGAAAAAGCAGCTGGATACCCGCCGCTTTAAGGACGTGCGCAAGTTTGTGGTCACGGTTTTCCGGGACGTGGCCCAGCCAGAGGGCCAGCCCCTGCGGGGCTTCACCAGCGTGACCCTGTTGGAATCCATGACAGACAGCCAGCTGCGGGAGGAGCTGAACGCCGCCTACTACGCGGCCCAGTTTGCCGCCAACCCCTACTTTGACCTGCCCGACCCGGTCCAGGCCCCTCTCAAGGAGAAAACAGGCCCACTGGCCGGGCAGCCCCTGGCGGAGAGCGCCGGGCGCATGGCCCAGGCCCTTTTCTCCGCGGATACCCAGGAGGACGCCCTTGTCAACTCCGCGGAGGTTTTCGTGGTGCGCACCCGGCGGCACATTCTCTCCTCAGAGGGCACGGACGTGTCCTACACCGACGCCAATGTCAATGGGGAGTTCGTGGCCCAGTGCAAAGAGCCGGAGGATGTGGAGATCCACAACACCTTCCGCTATGACAGCCTGAACACAGAGGCCCTGGCCCAAAAGGTCAGCGAGGCCCTGACCTTTGTCCGGGACCGGGCCCGGGCCCAGCGCATTTTGAAAAGCGGGCAGTACAATGTGGTGCTCAGCGGCGACGCGGCAGCCACCGTGCTCTCCTATTACGACGACCGGGCCGCGGCCCATATGATCTACCCCCAGTACTCCACCTGGCAGGTGGGCCAGACGGTGCAGGGCCAGGACATTACAGGGGCCAAGCTGGACCTGGACCTGTGCGCCACAGAGCCCTACAGCGAGGAGGGCATCCCCATGGAGGACCTGCCCCTGCTGCGGAAGGGCCAGCTGCAGGCCGTCCACGGGGCCAACCGGTTCTGCCGGTACCTGGGGGTAAAGCCCACTGGCCTGTACCGCAAGCTCCGCTGCCAGAACACAGGCGTCTCCTTTGAAGAGCTGAAGGCCGGGCCCTGCCTGTGGGCGGTCACGTTCTCCGACTTCCAGATGGATTCCATGAGCGGCCATTTTGGCGGCGAGATACGGCTGGCCTATCTCATAGAGGAGGGCCGGGTCACGCCTGTTACCGGAGGCTCCATCAACGGCAGCCTGCTGGAGTCCCAGGCAGCCCTGCAGTTCTCCTCAGACCGCTATGAGACCGCCAGCTACTCCGGGCCCTATGGACTGCGCATCCAGCATGTAAATGTGGCGGGCATAGACAGCGCTGAGTAAGGGCCCCAGCGCCCCGTTCCCTTCCAGCAAGCCCCGGCACAGCCAAATAAAAAGCCAACCGCCTTTTATAAGGCCGTTGGCTTTTTCTGTTTAACGGGGCTAAAACAGGGTCAATCCCTCCGGACCGCTGTCACCCGGGTAGAGTCCATGGCCTTTAGCAGCCCCTGGCCCCTGTCCTTTTTCAATGGAACGGGCAGCATATGCTCAAAAATGCACAGGCTGCCCAGTGCCTTGGCCCGGTCATACTCCTCCTTCGTGCGGATGGTCCAGCTCACCTCCTGCATCCCAAACAGGACTTTTACCACATCCATGGCCAGAATATCCCGGGTATGTATATCATAGGCCTCAAAATGGGGCCGGGCATACCAGTTGGTCAGCAGGTTCCTGCCCCAGAAAGCCTGCCAGGCGTTCAGGCCGTCGTCGCCCTTTTTAAAGCGGCACATCAGCTGGCCCCGCACCAGCTCCGGCCGGTGCTTCCGGAACCACCGCACAATCCGGGGATCAAAGGACTCCACGCAGTACAGGCCCTTGTACTGGTCCAGCTCCTGCATGGCCAGGGTACACAGCTCCGCCGGGTCGTTATAGCCCTTCAGCTCAATAATCAGCGGGGTGCCGCCGTTCAGCTGCGTCAGCACCTCCCGCAGCAGGGGGACCTTCTCCTCTGTGCCAAACAGCCGGTAACCCTGCAGCTCCTGGTAGGTCATCTCCGCGATCATCCGGTCAGAGCCGCAGCTGCGCTTTAAGCTGGGGTCATGGTGTACCACCACCTGTTTGTCCTTGGTCAGCTGCAGGTCAAACTCCATCCCAAAGCCGCTCAGCTCTGCCAGCTTAAAGGCCCGCAAAGAGTTTTCCGGCACGCCTTTTTCCTGGTTGTGCAGGCCCCGGTGGGCATAGTCAAACTCCGCAAACCGTTCCAGGCTGGGCCTGCGCCAGACCTGCGGGGCAATCAGCCACAGCCAGACCAGCACCACCACTGCCAGGCCGCCCACCATCACCGTTGGCCAGCCCGGCTCACCCGCAGCCTGCGGGCCCGCTTGCAGCATCCATATGTTCATAATTCTCTCCTGCTTTCCGTTATCCAGTATTGTACAGAACTATCATATACCAAACGCCCGGATTTTGCAAGCCCGCTGTCCAAATATTCTATATTACTTTTTATTATTTAACCTCCAGCCGACGCTCCGCCAGGCCGGGCCCCCTCTCCTTCTAAGACGGTGTTCTGGCCTCCGGCGGCACAGGGGCTTTGCCCCTATGGACCCCACCACCTTTGAAAAGGTGGACGAAACTTTTACTTTTCTCTGGGGGCACTTGCTGTAAAACCAAATTCACGGCTCCCCCTGTCTGGGGCAGAATTCCTGTCGGGAACCCCTCTCCTCCCACGGGGAGCGTTCATCGTTCAAGGCGATACTCTGGCCTCCGGCGGCACAGGGGCTTTGCCCCTATGGACCCCATCACCTTTGAAAAGGTGGACGAAACTTTTTCTTTTCCCTGGGGACGCTTGCTGTAAAAGGGCGGTATCGTTCGCCCTGTGTAAAAGGGGGTATCTATCTCTTTTGAACTGCCTGAACGAGAATTGACAGGTTCCCGGAAATGTGCTAAAATTTAGGGAAATAGCTGATTAGAAAAGGGAGTTTTTGCAATGAAAACCTATCAGATCACTGTTCTCAAAGGCGACGGCATTGGCCCGGAGATTGTGGACCAGGCTGTCAAGGTACTGGACAAGACAGCGGAAAAGCATGGCTTTGCCGTTTCTTATAACTATGCCCTGCTGGGCGGCGCGGCCATTGACGCTGCTGGCGTGCCCCTGCCGGAGGAGACTGTTGCTGCCTGCAAAGCCGCGGATTCCGTGCTGCTGGGCGCGGTGGGCGGCCCCAAGTGGGACAGCCAGCCCGGCCACAACCGCCCGGAGAAGGGCCTGCTGGGCATCCGCAAGGCCCTGGGCCTGTACGCCAATCTGCGCCCGGCGGTTATCTTCGCTCCCCTGCGGGACGCCTCCCCCCTGAAGCCGGAGATCATTGGCGAGAGCCTGGACATCATGGTGGTGCGGGAGCTGACCGGCGGCATCTACTTTGGCGACCGGGGCACCCAGGAGCAGAACGGCGTCAAGTCCGCCTATGACACCGAGCGGTACAGCGAGCCAGAGGTAGAGCGCATTGCCCGGGTGGCCTTTGACATGGCCATGAAGCGGAACAAGCGCCTGTGCAGCGTGGACAAGGCCAATGTGCTGGACAGCTCCCGGCTGTGGCGCGCTGTGATCGACCGGATGGCCAAGGAGTATCCCGAGGTAGCTGTCAGCCATCTGTATGTGGACAACACCGCCATGCAGCTGGTGCGGGACCCGGGCCAGTTCGACGTAATCGTCACCTCCAATATGTTTGGGGACATTCTGTCCGACGAGGCCTCCATGATCAGCGGGTCCATTGGGATGCTGGCCTCCGCCAGCCTGGGCGACGGGGGCCTGGGCCTGTACGAGCCCATCCACGGCTCTGCCCCGGACATTGCCGGCCAGGATATTGCCAATCCCCTGGCCACCATCCTCTCTGTGTCCATGCTGCTGCGGTACTCTTTAAACGAGCCTGCCGCTGCGGACGCCATCGAGAAGGCAGTCTCCCAGGTCCTGACCCTTGCCCGCACAAAGGACATCTATACCGAAGGCTGCGGCGCAAAGCTGGTGGGCTGCAAGGAAATGGGCGACCTGGTGGCAGCGCAGATCTAAGAGGCTGTGCCAATAAGCCCCTGAAAAACAGGAAACGGCCGGGAGGGTTCCCGGCCTTTCTTCATTCCCTGGCTATGCCTGGCCCTGCTTGCGCAGGGTGCGCATGCAGCGCGTGCATACAGTCAGCCGCTTTTTGCCCGCCGGGGTATCCAGGGTCATCCGGTGCAGGTTCGGCTTGATCTTTTTCGGTGTGCGGCCCGCAATGTACATCCGGTTGTGGGCCACTTTGTTTCCAAACACCGTGGTCTTTCCGCATATTTCGCAGCGCAACAAAACGATCTCCTCTCTGGCGGAATTTTGGCCTGGCGGCCAGCCGCCTGCTGCCAGTATACCCCGGACCCCTGCCCTGCCGCAAGCCTGCACACCGTACAGAAGAGAGGCCGCGCCCCCTGCGGGAACCAAGTTATGGCAGAAACAAGACAGCGCTTGCAATCAGCCCCTGGGTCCGGTATAATAAAGGCAGTGGGCGGCTCCACTGGCTGCCCTGCGCTTTCACTTAAAATGATATTGCCTCTGTCCGAAAGAGCAGGAATGATGAGAGTTATAGAACGCCTCCGGGGGCACAGTCCGCGCCCTGGCAGGGGCCTGGTGCCCCTGGACCGGGCAGATCTTCCTAATCTTTGGAGGCAGAAGCAAGCAAAGGGGGAATCCTGGTTTTGACCCGCTACGTAACCAGCGCATAGCAAAGGCTATCGCATCTAGTAAACGCGGCGGCGCGGGCACACCTGTGCCGCTAGGCTCAAAAGAGGGTATACCTCTTTTGAACGGCGTTAACTACAAAACATGACAGAACCTGCCCAATGGGATCCGCCGGGCGATTTTCGAGGGATGGCCTCTGGCTGTGCATGGCCTGGGGTTCGGGGGGAGCTTTGCGCTCTGCCCCCACTCGGCGCCCATAAAAACCGGCAAGCAGCCCATGCCCCTGTTATGTCCCATTGGCACAGACTCTTGGCGCTGGCCTTTGCTCATCCTGAAAATTGTTTTAGGAGGAGCACTATGCGCTATATACGAGCACAGGATATTTTGCCCGCCGAATTGCTGGCCCAGCTGCAGCAATATGTGGACGGGGCCTACCTATACATTCCCCGCAAGCAGGAGAACCGGCTGGCCTGGGGCCAGCGGACCAACAGCAAGGCTGAGACCGCCCGGCGGAACCAGGAGATCTACCAGCGGGCCCAGGCCGGGGAGACCGCGGCACAGCTGGCCCAGGATTTTTTTCTGACAGAAAAGACCATCCGGCGCATCCTTTTGGAAGAGCGCCAGAAAACCGGCTGACGGCCCAGCACGCAGAAGAGAACCCCCAGTCCCCTGGGGGCTTTTCCGTGAGAGGCGGTCCCAGATTCGGTTTTAAAACCGGCTCTGGGACCAAGGCTTCTAAAAATCCAGGCACAACACAAAAGGACCGGGAATCCTCTTCCCGGCCCTTTTTTTCTGTCTGTTTTTCCTGGCTATCCCAGCGCCTGCGCCAGGGTAAAAATCCCCATAAGCACTGGCTGGTGCAAAAGGTAGATCAAAAGGCTGTGCCTGCCCAAAAAGGCCAGGGGCGGCAGCCCGGGCTTCAGCCGGGCCATGATGGCTGGGCGGGGCCCTGCCATCCGCCAGAGAAAATACCCCGCAAGGTAGAGAAACAGCCAGGGAACCAGGGGAAAATAGTCCGAGGAGGCAAAGCCCGGCCCCGGCAGGCCCAGCACGGCCAGCCCGTCCCACTGATAGAGCCAGCCGGGCAGCCGGGCCAGCTCCAGGCTCTCAAACCCCAAAGAGCCCCGGGGCACGTTGCGGGTGAGAAAAAAGGCGGCTAGCGACAGGCCCAGCCCCAGCCCGGCGGGAAAGGGGGGCAGCTTCCCCCTGTTCCACAGGGCCCACACAGCACACTGGACCAGCCCCGCCAGTCCCAGCAGGTACAGCACCCCATAGAGAATGAACTCCGATGGCATGGCCATGTATGTGACCACACTGACCAGCAGGCCCGCGCCCAAAACAGTCAGCCCATGGCGCACCGGGCGGCGGGACATGCGGAAACAAAAGCCGGAGAGCAGAATAAACCCCCAGCAGATGCTCTGCTGCCAGATATACCCCGCCCGGCCTGTATACCAGGATATGGGTACATCTATCACATGCACCACATCATACAGGGCATGATAGGCCGTCATTTGGAGAAGCAACAGTCCCCGCAGGGAATCCAGGGCATGGTACCGGCCGGGCCGGGGTTTCCCGGTGTTCCGCCCCCTCAATAGCCCAGCACCCCCCGCAGAGATTCATCGTCCTCCACCCAGGCGTCCACAGCAATCACCCGGTAGTTCTCCCTGTCGTCCCGCACAATCACCCGGGCAATGCCCGCGTTGATGACCAGGCGCTTGCACATGGAGCAGCACACAGCGTTCTTGATGTAGCTGCCGTCCGAGACCTCTGTGCCCACCAGGTACAGGTCCGCTCCAATCATGTCCCGCCGGGAGGCGCAGATAATGGCGTTGGCCTCTGCGTGGACGCTCCGGCAAAGCTCAAAGCGCTCTCCCCGGGGAATTTCCAGCTTACTGCGCAGGCAGTACCCCAGGTCCGAGCAGTTCTCCCGGCCCCGGGGCGCGCCCACATATCCTGTAGAGATCACCTCGTCGTCCTTAACAATCACCGCGCCGTAGTGCCTGCGCAGGCAGGTACACCTTTGAGACACGCTCTCCGCCAGATCCAGATAATAGTTGGTCTTGTCCCTGCGCTGGTAGCTCTCCATGCCGCTTCTCTCCTTCCACCGGGCCGCTTCCCGGCTTTTCCCTATATTCCTCTTCTTTCTTCCCCTTCTCAAGTCCTTGGCTCTGCCAAGCATAGTCCCCTGCTCCTGCAAGGGGCTTTCCCAGGGAAGCTATATCCTGCTATATATCCTTTTAATCTTACCACAGCGCTTTTGCAAAGTCAACGCATTTTCGCCCCGGGGAGTGTCCAAACCGGGTAGTTCAAGGAGAAAACTTTCG
>CAJUPK010000110.1 GCA_910588415.1 uncultured Oscillospiraceae bacterium
GCCTTGGGCACAAGGTGCCCAATAGCGGACTTTGACATTGCCTTCGGCAAGTCACGTAGTTTCGTCTCTTCGCCCGACATTGCCTGCGGCAAGTCGCAGCGCTCGCTTTTGCTTCGCAAAAGTGCAGAGAAAACATCCCGCGCCTTTGTGGCATAATGAAGGCAACACGCAGGTACCCCGGCGGAAACCCCTTAAAAATTCCAGCAGGATGAAAAAGGATGGAGGCATACAGGAATGTGGAAATGTCCCAAATGCGGAAAAGAATTCAAAAACACAAACCAGAGCCATTATTGTGGAGAGAAGCCCAAAACAGTCGAAGAATATATTCTGCGCCAGGACAAGGAGAAACAGGCCGACCTGTTCCGGATCAGGGAGGCTTTGCAGCAGGCCCTGCCAGAGGCAGAGGAGCGCATTGCCTGGAGTATGCCCACCTATTGGAAAAACCATAACATCCTTCATTTTGCGGCCTCTCAAAAACACATTGGGCTCTATCCGGGCTCAGAGGCAGCCGCGAAATTCAAAGAGGAGCTGGCAGGTTATGATGTGGCTAAAGGCACAATCCGCATTCCCTATGGACAGGTTGACACGGAGGTGATCACTAAAATTGCCCGCTGGTGCTGGGAGACAGGACATCACGCGTGAAGTCCGCTTCTCACGCAAAGGTAAAGTAGAAATCACAGTGTTTCTCTGGAGAGAACGCCTGGAAGTAGGCCTCCTCCAAGGGGATCCACCTGGCCTGGAAGGCCGCCAGCTTTTCAGGCCCGCTTCTGGCTGCAATCCGCCGGAGCTGCTCTTCCGGGGGCACGTCTATAAAGACACGCAGGTCATAAAAATCCCAGAGGTCCGGGTGGCAGCTATAGGAGCCCTCGATAATCGTGAGGGGCGACGGCTCTAGCCGCACTGGCTCCAGCATGGCCGGGCGGTGAGCGTCATAGGGCCTGTACACCACCGGGCGCTTCTCCCGCAGGGGGAGCAGCACTTCCTCCAGCACCCGCTCCCGGTCCACGTTGCCCCCGGGCTCTGCCAGACGTGCCGGGGTTCTCTGCTCTAGCCGGAGGAAGAAGTCGTCCATATGTACCACCGCTGCCCCGGATTTTTCCCCCAGGACCTTTGCCAGGGTGGTCTTTCCCGAGCCGCAGCGCCCGTCTATGGCCAGCAGCACGGGTTTGGAAAGGGGCTGGATGGCCCCAAGAAGCATTTCAGCCGCAGCGGAGGGGTCAGTTTTCTGCTTCTTCATGGGGCGCACCTCTTTTCGTCTTAAAAGGCACCAGCCCCGTGCGGCCCAGGGCAAGCATGATGAGGGGAATCAGGACCAGCTGGGCCAGGATGCCGGGGACGGCGTTGATAAATGCCCCGGCAAGGAACATCTGTACCGAAAAGCCGCTGCCGAAGATTCCCAGCTGGATGGTCTGAACCAGCCCCCAGACTGCGCGGCCTGCCAGCATGGCGATTACCAGGCTGCGGTACAGGGACAGCAGACACTTCCATTTGGACAGGGAGTAGAGCAGCCCGGCCACCAGACCATAGGCCATCAGCTCAAAGGCCATCCCCGTGGCCATGGGGTAAAAGGCGGGCGCGCCAAACAGGGCAGACCGCAGCAGGGGCAGCACAAAGCCCACCAGGGCCCCGCTCTGCCAGCCGCACACAAACCCGCACAGCAGGACAGGAATATGCATGGGGAGAAGCATCTGGCCGATTTGGGGAACCTGGGCGGTGAAAAAGGGCAAAACCAGACCAATGGCCAGGAACATGGCAGATAGAGCCATGTTTTTTGTAAGGGACTTCATAGATTTCATAGCAGACTCCTTTTTGCTTGTTTCAATTTTTTCCTATGGTCCTCTTGCGATTTCCATGTTTCTATATAGTATCACGGTCTGTGAAATTTGTCTATACTGGGCACTACTCTAAAAACTTCTCTCAGCTTCTCCAAAAACACCTCCGCCGCGTCCGAGAACACCTGATATCGTTTCCACACCAGGCACAAGCTCGCCTCCAGCTTTGGCTCCAGGGGACGGAAGCACAGAGCGCTTTCCGCAGAGGTGTCCGCCAGCCGCCCAATGCTCAGGGCATAGCCCATGCCCGCCTCTACCATGATGGCAGCGTTGAACAGCAGATTAAAGGTGGTCACCACGTTGAGCCTGTCATAATCTGCGCCGAACCAGCGGCGGTACTCGTTGTTCTCCCCCTCGTCCATGGCCTGGCGGGAGAAAATCAGCGGCTTGTCCAGCAAATCTTCCTTCCGGACAGTCTCCTGCTTGGCCAGGGGACTGTCTTTTCGCATGACCACGCCCCAGGTATCCGTCTCCGGGATGGTCAGGCTTTCATAGCCCGACAGGTCAAAGGGCTGGATCAGCAGGCCGAAGTCCAGCAGACCCTTGTCCAGCCGCTCGGTCACGTCCTGGGCGTTGCCGCTGTACAGGTGGTAGCGGATGCCGGGGCAGTCCTTTTGCAGGTCCTTGGCGGCCTCAGCGATCCGATGCAGGCCCCGGGTCTCGCCGCCGCCAATGTACACGTCCCCTTCCACGGCACCGCCCATGCTGCGGAACTCCCCTTCGGTCTTATCCACCAGTGAGATGATCTCCTCCGCCCGCTTGCGCAGCAGAAAGCCCTCTTTTGTCAGGGTGATCTTGTGTGTGCCCCGTTCCAGCAGCTTCTTGCCCAACTCCCGTTCCAGCTCCCGGATCTGCCGGGAGAGGGTGGGCTGGGTCATGTGCAGGGCGGCCGCCGCGCCGGTGATGGTTTCCTCCCGGGCCACAGTGAGAAAGTAACGCAATACCCGTATCTCCATGGTGTTCCCCCCTTTTTGAAAAGCATAGCACGTTAGCCCATGCCTGTCAAGCATGGGTGGCATAAAAACTAAGCATTTGATTTTTCATCTAGACAGGTGTATGCTGAACGCAGTCCAACAAACGAAAGGGAAGGGGAAAATGGAAAACACCCAAAAGCCCAGCCTGTGGAGCGGGCCGTCTCTTGTTTTTTGGCTGTCTATCGTGTTCGCCTCGGTGACGGACAGCACGCTGATCAACGTCCTGCCGGTGTATATGCAGGACACGGTGGGCAGCAACCTGGCCACCGGCTGGATGATCACCGGCCTGACAGTGGCCAGCATGGTGACGCGGCTTGTCTGCGGGCCGCTTACCGATCAGTTTGGCCGCAAGCGCTTGGCAGACGGCAGGGGGACAGCTGTCACGGGCCAGCTTTTGCAGGTGCTTGACATCGAGCGGGCAGCGGATGACCGCTGGGGCGTGGCCATGTCCACCTACTCCCTGCTGGACGACGCGGGCTCCGGGGCCGGGGGCCTGGCTCAGGCGTTGCAAGACAGACGGCATCCGAAGGAGGGATAAACCCATGGCAGGGAAGGACGAAAACCGCATCCGGCAAAACCTGCTGGACGCGGGCTGTTCGGAGGAACTGATCGCACGCTATTTCCGGCTGGATGAAAAGGGCGATAAGCCAGGGCAGAAAGCCCTCCTGCGCCTGCACCGCTGCCGCCTGCTGGAGGAGATACACCGGGAGCAGGCGAAGATCGACTGCCTGGATTACCTGGTATACACAATAGAGAAAAACGAGAGGGAAAAGGAGTAACCTATATGAATCAAAACAAAAATCTCGTCTTGAAAATCGCCCTGCTGTCCACCTGCCTGGTGTCCGCCTCGCTGAACGCGGTCACCGGGCTGGTGCCGGAGATGGCGGCGGCCTTCCCCAGGGTGTCCCTGTCCGCCATTGAACTGATCGCCACGATTCCCTCCCTGTTCCAGATGGCGGGCGTGCTGGGTGAGCAGGTCATTGCCAAAAAGCTGGGCCACAAGGGGACCATGCTGCTGGGCCTGCTGTTCTGTGCCGTGGGCGGGATCATTCCGGTTTTTCTGCCGCTTTTCCCGGTGATTTTTGTCACCCGCTGCTTTTTTGGCACGGGCTGCGGGCTGCTTATGTCCTCGCTGCTGACGCTGATTGTCCACTTCTTTGACGGCCAGGCCCGCAGCACCATGATCGGCCTAAACGGCGGCATCTCTGGCCTGGGCAGCGCGGTGGCTACCTTTGCGGCAGGCCAGCTGCTGGCCTTCGGCTGGAACGTCTCCTTCTCCGTGTACTTCCTGGGGTTTGGGGTCATGGCCCTGGTGCTGGCGTTTGTGCCGAAAGCCAGCCGCAAAGATGCAGCCCCGGCTGAAAAGGCGGAAAAGAAAGGCGGCAAACTGCCGCTGGGTTTGTGGGGCCTGGGGCTACTCATGTTCGTCTCCGTCATGCTGGCGACTATGTATGTGATAAAAGCCTCCACCCTCATCACCGCTTACGGCTATGGTACCGCCAAAGAGGGCAGTCTGGCTATTACGTTCCTGTCCCTGGGCTCTTTTGCCGCTGGGCTGACCTACGGCAAGCTCCGGGCAAAGCTGGGCAGTCTCACCCTGGCGCTGGCCTTTGGGATCTGCGTGCTGGGCTTTCTCATGGGCGGCCTTGCCAGCAGCCTGCTGCCTGTGTGGGCCGGGTCGTTCCTGCTGGGCTATGGGTATCTGATTTTTATGCCCTTTATCCAAGAGCAGGCCAGCCGGTCCTACAGCGCTTACGGGGAGACCGCCACCAATCTGGTGCTGGTGTTTCAAAGCGTGGGGGCCTTTGTGACCCCCTGGCTGGGCAGCCTGTTCGGACAGGCGAGCCAAGATTTAAAGACGCAGTTTTTTATGACCGCCGCCTGCTTTATGCTGCTGACTGCTGTGGCTGTATGGCAGTCCGTGAAATTCACAAGGCAGGATCCTATACATGAAATCACAAACGCATAAGTAAGGGAAGAGCGAGGTGTGTCTATGGATCAGAAAATTGTATCCTTCCTGCTGTCTGTTCTCCTGCTGCTGCTGACAAGCTCAGCCTGCGCGGCGGAGAGGGGATCAACCGTGGACTGCACAACCCGCCTGACGAGTTCCAGCGCTCTGGAGGAAAGCCGCCCGGTTGAAAGCCAAGCCGCAACACGTTTAGAGGACACCGTGTTTACAGACGTTGACCCCGGCGACTGGTTCTATGAAGCCGTGGAATACTGCCGGGAAAACGGCCTGATGTCCGGCAAAGCCGCAGACAGGTTTGCCCCCAGGGACAACATGACCCGCGCCGAGCTGGCAGCGGTGCTGTACCGCCACGCCAAAAGCCCTGTTGTTACAACAAGCCCGGATTTCTCGGACGTGGCGGCTGGCGCATGGTACGCCAATGCTGTGGCCTGGGCCCAGGCAAGCGCTGTTTGCCTATAAGAGCGAGGGCGGCTACCGGGCCGGGGAGAAGATAGCATCAAGGCCAACATCAACGGCTCGGCTGTGATGGCCGACGATACCTCTGGCGAGACTGCCATGAGCTATACCAATCCAGTGCTGCTCATGTCCCTGCTCACCTCTCTTGTGAAAGACGCAGGTGTGGCTCCGGCAGATATTACTGTGTACGATGTGTCCAGGCTGTTCCCGGACTATATGGTAGAACTTTGTACGCAGGACGACTTGGCTGGGGTGAACTTCGTAGGCCGCAATAATGGCATTGCTGACGAAAATGCACCGATTATTTGGTCGCACGAATTCAGCGGCAGGGTGAACTACCTGCCCACCTGCGTCACCGAAGCCAATTATGTTATCAACCTTGCAAACCTGAAGGGCCACAGCTATGGCATCACCCTGTGCGGCAAGAACCATTTCGGCAGCTTCATCAACGGCAACGCCCTGCGCCCGCCGGAGGGAGCCAACCTTCACCAATGGCTGACCCGAGATGAGATGGGCATTTACAGCCCCCTCGTGGACCTGATGGCCAACGCAGATTTGGGCGGCAAGACGGTTCTTTACATGCTGGACGGGCTGATCTGCGCTCCCAGCGAGGGGGCCTCTATCACAAAAGAGAACTCCGCTTGGCAGCAGGAGCCTTTTAACGGAGGCTTTACGGCCAGCGTGTTCGTCAGCCAGGACCCGGTGGCTATTGACAGCGTGGGCGCGGATTTTCTCAGCAATCCCGCACCCCTTTCTCCGGCTCGAAAATCTTACCGGGCATCAAAATTGTGTCCCTGGAGGTCCGCACCTTTTCAATCAACTCATGGATAGGCGCAGCGCCTGCGGACAGAATCAGGCCGGTCATGACATAGGCCATGGCGGGAAGCTGGGCCGTATAGCCAAACATGGCGAACACGTCCAGCTGGAAGAGGAACGCAAACAAGATACCCAGCGCCGCAGCCCACGCTGGGGCTTTTACATACCCCATAATCTTCTCACCCACAATGGCCTTGATCCGGTCCACCAGGAACTGGACCAGAACGGCGAATACCAGGATAATGGCCACAGCCTTGGAAGTTTCCAGCATAGTAATCTCTCCTTTTACATGTAGTTTTTTCGGCGTTTACAGGCCCTTTGTGCGGGCCTTGAATCATCCATTCTGACCACCCCTTTCCCTGGAGCCAGGGAGATTCAGCTTTCCACCGCCAGCGATCTGACCAGCGTAAGGGAAAAGCTTTTCTCCCCGGAGGCCAGCATACGGAGAGCCGCATGGGACACCTGGCTGTAGCCCTGTACCTCCAAGCCAACCGACCCGTTTTCGCACAGCACCTGCACCGTGTCCAGAGCGCCGGGCGCATCCAGGTTTTCCAGATACCAGTCCAGGTCATGGTCCGCCGGAGTGGCCTCCACCCGCAGGGCAAGACGGCTCTGGGTGCCGCCGTCAAACTGACTGCGCAGCTGCTCGGCAGCGTTAACGAAAAAGGTCTCGCCCGTTGCCAGTTTCAAAGTAAACATTCACGATTCCTCCATTCTTTTTAAGGCTTGCCATTCTTCTTTTGAGATGATTTCCAGGGCCCAATCCTCTGGGATATGGATTTTGAACCGCCTTTTTTCTCCCCGCTCCCGATAGAGCTGGTTCCAGTAGTAGGCGTTGGCCAGGGCCCTGGCCTTGTGCATGACGCAGATAAAGGTGGCCCGCTGGTCCGCTGTGCCGAAGACCTGGTAATTGTAGGCGCTGCACCAGGAGCAGCCCTCGGCAATGGGACAGTGGAAGCACTCGTCGGTGGACTGGGTGCGCCGGTCAATACATTTCAGGCACTGGGCGCAGTCCCGCTCAGCCTGGGTGCCCAGAATCCCGTGGTCCACATGGCCGATGGTCAGGGGCTTAACGTCCGGCCCCAGGGAATTGGGCATATAGCGGATGCAGGGGTAAATGTTCCCGGTGTAGTCCACGGAGATCATGTCCCCGGTGCCGCCGCACCAGTTTTGCAGGTCAGCGGGGTCCTTGGGCCGGAAAAAATCCTCCTCGAAAATAGAGAGGTAAATATCATCCGCCTGGTTGGCTATCAGATAATCCGCACACAGCTTGAGCTGGTTGTAGAGGGTCCGGGCATGTTCCACAGTCCAGCCCTGCTCGTACACACAATTGAGATTAATCTCCCTATAGCCCAGAGCAATTAGATTCTGCACGGCCTGGAAGGTGTAGCCCACGTTCTGGGGGGCCAGGGTCATCTTGCTGCCCATTTTGCCCCCCAGTACCTTGGTGAAATGCTCCACCCCGGCAATGTGCCCCGGCCATTCGGGAACACCCGGCAGGCGTCGTGGAGCTCCTTGCAGCCGTCTACCGAGATGGAGAAGGACAGATGGTGCAGGTGCTTTTTCAGGTAATCCTGCACTTTGGGGTTGAAATACTCGGTGCCGTTGGAACAGATGGACAGCATGAACCGGGTGGCCCAGGGGTGGTGCAGGCGGATCATCTCGCTGATGAAATAGTCGGTGATCCGGTCAATGAGTTCGATTTCCAGCAGCGGCTCCCCGCCAATGAACTCAATAATAACACCCGGCGAATTGTCCGGGTTGATGTAGGGGTTGGCCCCGCAAAGGAGCTGGTCGGTAAACTTTTTTGCTGTCTCCCAGCTCATCCCATGGTTGGCTTTGATGCCCTGATAGCAGTAGTACACCTTAGAGAGCAGGCGTCTGTCACTGCAAAGGTAATGGTACGGGCCAGTTGTCTTTCACCAGCCTTTGCCTCCTGTGGGGGAAACAGCCTTGCCAGATAGTCCTGGAACTGCTCTACCGTATCTCCTTGGGCCTTGTGCCATGCAGATATTTTCATCAAAGCATAATTTGGAAATTGCTTTTTGCCATTAAAGTGATCCATCTCTGCATCGTGTAGGCCGATCCTCATAGCGGCACCTCATATATGTTTTGTGTACCTCGCTCTGCATTTACACGGGCTTGCGACCGTTGCCCCAAAGGGCAGGTCTGCATAATAGTTGGACTGGCGTCCAACTATAGGCGGGGCTTACCGCCCCATATATTCATTAACAGCCCTGGCAGGCTCTGCAGGC
>CAJUPK010000111.1 GCA_910588415.1 uncultured Oscillospiraceae bacterium
GTAAGGGTCAGGGCAATCACATCGGTGCGGCAGCGCCCGCATTGGCACATATGGAACCGCTCCATGTATTTATCCACCTTTTCTTCCACCAGGGCCTGCATCACGTTCATGTAGGTAACCGCAGCGGGCCCCTGGGGCTCTTTCTTGGGTTCGGGTTCTGGCTCCGGCTGGGGTTCAGCAGCGGGTTCCTCCGGCGAGGAGGCCAAAAAAGGCTCCCAGGCAGGCTCTTCTGTGGCTGCAGGCGCTGGTTCCGGGATAGGTTCCGGTTCTGCGGGGACTTCCGCGCTCTCTGGCACTGGCTCTGGCAGGGGATCAGAAGCCAACTCCGGCTCTGGGTCAGGGATGGGTTCCGGCTCCGGCTGAAGGGCTGGAGAGGGAGTCTCGGCAGGCGTCTCAGGTACTGTCTCAGGGGCCGGGACAGGCTCTGGCTGGGGGGCGGGATGCTGGGCTTCCTCCTCCTCCAGCTCAGCCAGTTCGGCCAGCAGGTCTTCCTCCAGGGCATTGCGGATGGCCTCGGCCACCTCTTCCGAGTTATCCGCCGCGGAAGAGGGCACAGGGACGGCAGAGGCGGCATGGGGGGGCTGGGAAGCAGAAGCCCGCTTGGCGCCAGAGGTGTTCTCCGCGGTTTCCCCAGGCTCTGTAAGCAGGTTTAACACATGGGCGGTCTTGTTGGAACGGGAGGACTTGGAAGATGATTTTGAGTTTGCCATAATAACACGGTCCTTTCTGGCAGGGGCCTCTCCTTGCGGGTCCCGCCTATGATGATTATAATATTACTTTACGCAGCAAAAAGAAACAGGGCGAAATGTACACAACTGCCCCTTGCCGGGGCAGCCGCAAAAATGGTTACCTCTCCAAGAGCTCGTCCAGCAGAGCCTGAAAATCCAGGGAGGGGTTCGAGTGGGGGGCATAGGACAGCACGCTCTCCCCATGGGCAGGGGCCTCGGCCACCACAACGCTGGTGCGTATCTTGGTGTTCAGCACACAGGTGTCCAGCTTACGGGCAATCTCGCTGGAAAGCTCCAGAACCTCCCGGTTCAGGGTCAGCCGGTTGTTGAACTTGTTCAGCAGAATCCCCAGCACCCGCAGGTCCGGGTTATAGTATTTGCGGACGGTCTGGATGGTGTCCCGGATCTGGGAGATGCCCAGCAGGCTTAAAATCTCCGGGGCCATGGGGATGATCAGCGCGCCAGAGGCCACATAGGCGTTAATGGTCAGCACGTTCAGGGCCGGGGGCGTGTCAATGATGATATAGTCATATTGGTCCTCAATTTTAGAAAGTTCGTTTTTCAAAAGATATTCCCGGCCAGGGGCGTTAAACTCCAGCTCTGCGGTGGAGAGCAGGATGTTGGAGGGCAGAATATCCCCCAGGTCTGTGGAGACAATCACATCCCCCACAGCGGCAGCACCCTTAAGCACCTCGTACACCGTGTCGCTGTTTTCAATATCCAGCCCGGCGGAAAAGCCCAGGCTGCCCTGGGGGTCCAGGTCAACGCCCAGCACCCTGTACCCCCGCAGGTGAAGGGCGTTGATGAGAGAAAGGGAGGTGGTGGTTTTTCCCACGCCGCCCTTCTGGTTGGTAACGGCAATGATTTTTTCCATATTAAGATCCTCTCCATGAGCAAAAATTTCACAAAAAGCTCTTATCTTTCCCTATGAAATGTCGATAGTAATAAGGAAAGACCAGCGTGTTTTTGTCCCGGTTTCCCGGTGTTTTCGGCCCGGGGCGGGGTTCAGGGGGGCGAATAGCCCTGTATGAATATGTTATCACAAAAAAGGAGTGATTGCAATGGCTTCTATCACAAGTTTATCAAAGAGCAGCGGCACCAGTAGTCTATACGGCAACCGGAATGTGATCAGCGGCCTGGCCAGCGGTATGGATACCGAGGCCATGATTGAAAACAGTATTGCCGGCTACAGGAGCAAAATCAACGCTCTGCAGCAGCGGATGACCAAGCTGCAGTGGAAGCAGGACGCTTACCGCGGGCTGATCAGCCAGATGAACAGTGTGCTCAGCAAGTACACCTCTTATTCCAGCAGCACCAACCTCTTTAGCCCCTCCTTCTTCACCAAGGCGGTGAATACCACGGCCAATGGCACCAATGCCGCAAAGGTAATTGCCACGGGCCGCAGCAGCAGCGATGTGGTCATTAACAGCATCAAGCGGCTGGCGGAGGCCGCCACCTACACCACAGGCACAGACCATCTGACTGCAAAGGGCGCCAAGATGGAGGACATCGACTGGGACGCCAATATGGAGACCAGCGCGGTCAGCGGTTCTATCACGATCAAATACGGCGGCGGCGATACGGGCAAGGGCAACAACTTTACCCTGTATTTTGAAGAGAGCGAAGTGTTCCACTCCTCCCAGGAGCTGGCGGACGCCATCAACAAGCAGCTGGAGGAGAAGAAGATTACCAACTCTGGCGGCGAGACCAACAAGGCCAGCCAGTACATCAAGGCCCAGGTAGGCGAGGACGGGCGCATCCAGCTGGTGGACCAGAAGAACAACAGCTTCAAAATCACCGATGTCAGCGGCGACATGGAGAACATCTTTAAAGAGTCAGAGGCCCAGGGCAAAATCATTGCCTCCGAGTACATTGGCACCACGGAGGAGGATTTCAAAAAGGCTTTCGTCAAGGAAGTGGACCGGGCCGAATACTTAAGCGACAAGTCTCTCAGCTTTACTTTGGACAACAAGACCAAGAGCATCCAGCTGAAGGATATTTTTGAAAGCGAAGAGTTTAAAAACGCAAGCACTAAGGAAGAGAAGACCGCGGCGCTGGCCAAGGGCCTGCAGGCCAAGCTGGACGCGGAGTTCGGCAAGGGCAAGATAGGCGTGATCGCCGAGGGCGGCGCCCTGAAGTTCGGCGGCCCGGTGAAGACCAACGACGACGGCACCACCACCCTGGGCGAATTGCCCAAGGGCTCTGTGCTGAAGGTGGGCGGCACCGATACGGTGAACAAGGGCCTGGGTATCAGCGAGGGCGGCTACAGCAACACCCTGCAGACCAACTGGACCCTGGAGAAAGTTTTGGGCGCGGACAACTTTACCGAGAAGCAGAAGGTACAGGACAAGGACGGCCAGTGGGTGGAAAAGGAGGACAGCGAGGCCAAGTACGCTACCATTACCATCAACGGTACGGACATCCAGGTGTCTAAGGACGACACGATCCAGACCATGATGGAGAAGATCAACGGTTCTGACGCTGGGGTGAATGTGAAGTACTCCGCCATGACAGGCAACTTCCGCTTTACCACAAAGGAGACTGGCGAGGACGAGCAGATCAGTATCAGCGGCTTGGGCAAAGACCTGTTCGGTGACACAGAGAAGGCCAAGGCTGAATATGAAGAGGCCGTTAAGAATGGCACTGACACCTCTGACCTGGCTTATACCGGCGGCAAGAACGCGGAGCTGGAAGTAACGGTCAATGGCGAGAAGATGACCCTGAACCGGGCCTCCAACACGGTGGACCTGGACGGCCTGTCCGTCACCCTGAAGGGCACCTTTGAGGCGGATCCCTCAGATCCTGACAGCGCCATCAGCTTTACCACCACCTCGGACAGTGACAAGATCGTGGACGCGGTGAAGGCCTTTGTGGAAGACTACAACAAGATGGTCACAGACATCCGCAGCGCCTACACCACAGAGACTCTGAAGAACAGCAGTAAGGATGAGTACCAGCCCCTTACGGACGACGATATGGCCAACATGAGCGAAAGCGCCATCAAGGCCTATGAAGAAAAGGCCAAGACCGGCCTGCTCTTTGGAGACACTGACCTGTCTAACCTGTACAGCAAGCTGACCAACGCCATTCAGGGCGAGGACGGCGGCGCGATGCTCCGCTCTATTGGCATCAAAGTCTCCTATGCGGACGGCCTGTCCACCATCAGCCTGGACGAAGAGGCTCTGCGCAATGCCCTGGACACTGACCCGGACAAGGTGAAGAACGCCTTTACCCAGACCCAGGCCAACGGCGCCTCCAGCAATGGGCTGATGTACAACATCAAGAACACCCTGGAGCAGTATGGCAGCACCTCTATTGCGAACCCCGGTATTCTGGTCAACAAGGCGGGCACCACGCTCTCCTCCTACTCCCTGAGCCATAACGAGCTCAATGACCAGATGGACGGCCTGCAGGAGCAGATCGAGAAGTGGCAGGACCGGATGAGCGACCGGGTGGACTATTACACCAACCAGTTCACCAAGCTGGAGATGCTCATCAGCCAGATGAACTCCCAAAGCTCCATGCTGGCAGGGCTTTCCGGCGGCATGTAACCCCGGTTTTAAGAACTTGTACCAATAGGATTTGTGCTGGGATTTTCGAGCATGACTTTGTTGGCGGCAAGGCGCGAAATCCCAGACGATCTCGCCAAGGGTTTGCAACGCAGCCAGCGGCAAAATTTGCCGAAAAGACGGGGGCAATATCCAATCTGTGCAAGTTCTAAGAGAGGGCCGCAGGCAGGCTGGCAGGGGGCGCATGCAGACACATGGGCTGAACAGGGCCTGTCAGGCGCCTGGCCGCCCGCGCCCTTGGCGCTCTCAGGCTTACAAGCAAAACAAGAGAGGTAGCTATGGAAAACAACCCGATCCAGCATTATAAGGAACAGTCTGTCAGCACCATGACGCCCAGCGAACTGCTCCTTTTGCTGTATGACGAGCTGGTAAAAAACCTGCTGCGGTGCGGCTTGGCACTGGATAAGCAGGAGTATGAGCTGATGGAGGCCTCTGCGGACAAGTGCATAGAGATCCTCCGGTACCTGGACGATACCCTGGATGACCAGTACCCCATCAGCCGGGAGCTGCACAAGCTGTACGACTACTTTGGCTATCAGATGGCCAGGGTGAAGATTGGCCGGAACAAGAAGGTGCTGGACGAGGTGCGGCCCATGATCTCTGACCTGCGGGAGACCTTCCGCCAGGCGGAGAAGAACTGTGCCGAGGAGGGCGAAAAGAAGCCCGCAGCGGCGCCTGCCGAATAGGAGGGTATTCATGGAGCAGCACACGCTGGATGAACTGTTTTTGAAAACCAGGCATCTTTATGTGAAGCTAAACGAGTTTGAAGACCTGACCAGACAGCTGGCCGAGGCGGTGGACCGCCGGGACGAGGTGTCTGTGCAGATGCTGCTGAATATGCGGGAAGAACCTGCCAACCAGCTGCAGGAGATTGGCCAGTGGCTGCGCAGGCGCGTGCTGGAGCTGCCCGAGGAAGAGGCCATCCGCGCCCGAGAGATTCTGGAGGGCGGCAAGCAGCAGAGGCCGGAGGAGGCCCTTCTGTGCAATCAGGTGGCCCAGAACCAGAGGCTTTTGCAGCGCTGCCAGGAGATGGACCGACGGGTCAGCTTAAGCGTGGGCAGCCAGCGGTCGTTCTATAAGAAGTTCCGATAATTTTTAAGGTGTACAGGGAAAGCGCGGAATAGACAGGAAAGTGGAAAGCCGTCTCTTCCCCAAACATCGAAACAACTAGGCAGATATAGGCGCCGCCCGGGGCTCACCCAGGCGGCGTTTGCTGTAGAAAAGGAGACGGGCCATGCAATACAGAAAGGACAAAAAGGGCAATCAGCTCTCGCTGCTGGGGTACGGCTGTATGCGCTTCACCCGCAAAGGCGGGTCCATTGACCTGGACAAAGCGGAGAAAGAGGTAATGGCCGCCATAGCGGGAGGCGTGAACTATTTCGACACAGCCTATGTGTACCCTGGCAACGAGGCCGCCTTGGGGGAGATCCTCCGCCGGGGCGGCTGCCGGGAGCAGGTCTACATTGCCACCAAGCTGCCCCACTATCTCATCAAATCCTTGGACGGGCTGGAAAAGCTTTTTCAAGAGGAACTGCGGCGGCTGCGCACAGACTATATCGACTACTACCTGCTGCACATGCTTACAGACCCGGCCACCTGGGAAAAGCTGAAAAACCTGGGCGTGGAGAAGTGGCTGCGGGAAAAGATGGCCTCCGGGCAGATTCGGCAGCTGGGCTTTTCCTACCACGGGAACACAGAGACCTTCCAGCAGCTGGTAGACGCCTACAACTGGGACTTCTGCCAAATTCAGTACAACTACCTGGACGAGCACTCTCAGGCTGGGGCAGCAGGACTGCGTTATGCCCACAGCCAGGGCCTGCCGGTCATCATTATGGAGCCCCTGCGGGGCGGCCGTCTGGTCGATTTGCTGCCCGCTGCCGCCAAAGAGCTGTTTGCAAAAGACCCGGAGGGGCGCAGTGCGGCTGGGCTGGCCTTTAAGTGGCTGTACGACCAGCCGGAGGTGACCTGCGTGCTGTCTGGGATGCACTCCCTGGAGATGGTCCAGCAGAACCTGGCCTGGGCCAGCCAAGCGCAGGCAGGCTGCATGACAGCCTCTGACCGGGCCCTGGTTGAGAAGGTGAAAGAGGCCATCCGGCGGCAGGTGAAGGTGGGCTGTACAGGCTGCGGCTACTGTATGCCCTGTCCCCAGGGGGTGGACATCCCCGGTACTTTCCGTTGCTACAACGCCGCCTACTCCGAGGGGAAGCGCTCTGGCCGGAGGGATTATATCCAATGCACGGCCATGCGCCAGACCCCCAGCAATGCCTCCCGGTGCGTGGGCTGCGGCAAATGCGAGGCCCATTGCCCTCAACAGATTCCCATTCGCCAGGAGCTGAAAGCTGCCGCAAAGGAGCTGGAAACCCTGCCCTTCCGGGCAATGAAGCTGGGCGTCCGCCTGTTTAAGCTGTGGTAAAGCTGCAAAGGCCAGGGAGCCTGTTTCCGGAATCAGAGGGGCTCAGAAGCGGGGGCCTTATCCAAATGCATCCAATGCAAAACCAGCTGAAACATCCCACAAAAGTGCTGCCTCTAACGTGGCCTATTCCTGAACGGCAGAAAGCCTGGATGGGGCTTCCCAAGACGGAGGGGCCTAAGAGAAATATCGGACAGAGAGAGGCAGCGAAAGAATGGAAAGGGACAGGCCGGGCGTGGGAGAATAACGCCCGGCTCTTGGCTTTGCCTGTTTATGGGGAATGGGCCTGCTTTTAAGCGCGCTTACTGTCCTAGGGGAATACGCTGGGGCGGTTTAGTCCGTGCGGTTTTCAGGTAAAAAATCTTGGAAAAAGAGAGGAAAATTTGCGTACACCCCTTGACATTTCCAAAAAAATTGGTATAATAGATGATGTCCCCGGCAGAAAGGCCGGAAAGAAAGCGGTATTGTGTAATGGTAGCACAGCAGACTCTGACTCTGTTTGTCTGGGTTCAAATCCTGGTACCGCTGCCAAAGAGGGGCCTGGACCCAATGGGGCCCAGGCTCTCTTTATTTGTCTATGCCGGTCCCTTACGGATACGGCAAAGCATGGCGAGGTGTGGCTCAGCTTGGTAGAGCGCTACGTTCGGGACGTAGAAGCCGCAGGTTCAAATCCTGTCACCTCGACCATCCTAAGAAAACCAAAAAGATATTTGGGCAAAAAACCGCGTAACCACGCGGTTTTTTGCATCTCAAAAGCCTGGATTTGAAAAGTGCGAAAACGCGGATGGCAAAACGGCGTTTTGGCTTTGCGGCAGGAAGTGAACCCTCACAACAACAGAATAAAGAGAAAAGAGAGGGCCAGCAGGAGAATAACTGCTGGCCCTCTTGCTACAAAAATACATAGCCGGTCGCTGGAGAGCAATCCCCAAAATAAGCGACCGGCTTTTTTTATTTCAGGAAGGAGCTGAACCTATGATAACCCTAAAAATCTGGCACGGCCCCATGCGGACCAATCTGATGGGAGGCGGCAGTCATGCGTAACCTGTTGCAAGCAAATCTGTTCCGCCTGTTTCGGAGCTGGGTGTTTTGGGGCGCGATGCTGGTAATGGTGGGTGGCGCGTTGGCAGTCTGCATCGGCGCTTATCACGATATGGTGCTCTATAACGAGCCGGGTTACATGGAGCCGCTTGATAAGACACTGTTTCGGGCAGAGCAGGCTCTAGGTATTACCGCAGCCATTGTGGTGAGCCTGTTTGTGGGAATAGAGTATAGCGGCGGTGCCATCCGCAATAAGCTGGTGGTTGGAAAAAGCCGGATAACCGTTTATCTTGCAGGTTATTTGGCCTGTGCGGGGGTGGTCTTGCTCCTGTTCCTGGTGTCATCTCTTGCGGCATTGGCATTGGGGAGCGTCTTGTTCTCCGCACCATCAGCCTCACCGGGCACAATCATGACAGCGTTTTTCGTGGGAGCCATGACATGTCTTTTATATACCCTCTTTGGCGTTTCTACAGATGAATATACTGCGCAGCCCAGTCAGATC
>CAJUPK010000112.1:0-3053 GCA_910588415.1 uncultured Oscillospiraceae bacterium
ACGTGTGCTCTTCCGATCTGTGCATCAAAATCTCGTTCTCAATGCACCGGGAGGCATATGTGGCCAGCTTAATGTTCTTCTCCACCCGGAAGGTGTTCACCGCCTTAATCAGCCCAATGGTTCCAATGGAGATCAGGTCCTCCACACTGGCGCCAGGGCTCTCAAACTTCTTGGCAATGTACACCACCAGCCGCAGGTTGTGGGTAATCAGCGGCTCCCTGGCCCCTGGCACGTCATTGCGGATATTCTCAAACACTCTCGCCTCCTCCTCTTTGGTCAGGGGCGGGGGCAGGGTGTCCGGGCCATTGATATAGTGGCAGGGCTCCGCGCCCCAAAAGGGGAAAAACCGCCGCAAAACCAGCCTGCTCCAGGCCAGCGCGGAAGGTATGATGGATGACAGCCATGTTCCCAGCATAAAAATGCCTCCTCTATGTATTCTATGGTATTCTATTGATTGTATCCTACTCATCCAAAAACAGGTCCGGGTTGTAAAGCGCCGCAAACTGGCCAGAGGACAGGGGTGTCTGTGTCAGCGCTATGTAGCACTCCAGCTCTCTCCCTGTTTTAGACTGGGTCACCTTCTCCGGCTTAAAAGCGGGCAGCAGCCCCCTGCCCCCCACACTCTCAAAGGGCACCAGCCGAAACCCCTCCCCAGAACCCCTCTCTGGGGCTTCTTCCCTCCCTGCCAGCGCCTGCCCGGCCAAAAACGCCAGGGCGGGGGCAGGGGCCAGGTCCTTCAGCACAGCAGCCTGGCACACCACCACCGGCAGGCCGGAGAAGGGCTCCCGCAGAGCATTGCCTGTGTCCGCCTTGGCAAAAATCCGGGCGCTGCGCCCCTGGTGGAAGACCGTCAGCCCGCACAGCGGGGCCGGGTTTTCCCGGGGAAACAGCCTGCGGATCCCCCACAGCACCAGATAGGCCAAACAGGTGGCAAAAAACAGCACCGGCAGGGACAGGTCCAAATAGACCGCGCCTCCCACCAAGGTCATGTACCCTGGCGGCGCAAACTGCATGACGAACAGCACAAAGCCTGCCAGCAAAAAGGAGAACAGCCAGGTACACAGCCAGCACCGCAGGAACAGCCGGGTTTTCACCGGGGCAAAGGCAGCCCCTGCGGCAGCCATGGCGCAGGCCCCGCCCAGCAGCGGCCCCACCCAGCCAGGCCAGGGCAGCAGCCCCAGCAGGGAGCTGAGAGAGCCTGCCAGCGCCCCTAGCACCAGGCGGCCTCCCCGGGTTTTCAGCCGCAGATAGGCCTGCACCCAGTACAGCAGCAGAAAGTCCACATAGAGATTGACAATTACCAGTATATCCGCGTAAACAGTCAAACCAATCCCTCCCTTGCCGCCGGGCAGGGGGCAAAGCCGCTCCCTCTGTCCGCCCAGCTCCCATTATAGGACGGGCGGGGGGCTTGATTCTGTCGGTTTATGGCTCCTTATAAAATTCTTACAAAGAATCAAATTTTTAATCACCTTCTCCAGCAAACACAAAAAACCAGGCGGAGCCGCCTCCTCCTGGAGGCTGTCCCGCCTGGTCCATGCTTTTTCCATCTGGATTGGGTCTGCCGGCCTGTCCGCTAGGCGTCCCTGCCGCAGCACTTCTTGTACTTTTTGCCGCTGCCGCAGGGGCAGGGGTCGTTCCGGCCAATCTTCGGTCCCTTTACCACTGTCTTGGAGTTTTTCTGCTCCCGGTACAGCTCCCGGCGGCGCTCCTCGGTAAGCAGCGGCTCCCATTCCGGCAGCTCATACAGCCACTGGGCCTTGGCCTCTACCATGTTTTTGTACAGCCGTTCCTTGTCATAGGCCAGGCTTACCTCTGAATCCGCCTCCAGCCCCTCCAGGTTATTAGGGTTCTTCAAGCTGTCGTTAATGCCGTCCAAAAATCCCGTCATGGTCACCAGGTCCACACCAAATTTCTTGGCATAGGACTGCACGGTGCTCTTGCGGGGCTTGCTGGTCAAAATCTGCTTATAGAACGCTGTCTCCTGCTTAAAATAGTCCTTCCAAAACTGGGCGCCCCGGGCCTTCTGCTGTTCCTCGGCATAGGTTTGCCACTCCTCCATCAAAGCCAACAAAACCAACTCCTAACTTCCTAAATCGTATATTGTATGCCCATATTACCATCAACAGTCCTAAATGTCAAGTCGAAAGAAGCACCCCAAAGTGCCCGGGCAGGCCTTTTCTCCCAGGCGGGAAACAAGCCCTAGCCTCCTCCCCTTCGCCTCATAAAGCACTTCCTTTGCACCCACTCCCGCCCCTTTTCCCAAACTGCCATTGAAAAAGCAGGCGGAATTTGGTATGATGGGTATATGGTTCCCTATCACCCAACACAGGAGGTTCCTATCATGCTATTGATCAAAAACGGATATGTAAAGACCATGGCCGGGCCAGACATCCCCCAGGGGCAGGTGCTCATTGACGGCGGAAAGATTGTGGCTGTTGGGCCCCAGGTCCAGGCCCCGGCAGACGCCCAGGTCATCGACGCGGCTGGCTGCCTGGTGGCGCCCGGCTTTGTGGACGCCCACTGCCACATCGGCCTGGACGAAGAGGCCATTGGCTTTGAGGGCGCGGACTACAACGAGATGACTGACCCTGTCACCCCCCAGATGCGGGGCATCGACGGCCTGAATCCCATGGACGAGGCTTTTTTCGACGCCTACAGCCACGGGGTCACCACCGCTGTCACCGGGCCGGGCAGCGCCAACGTGGTGGGCGGCACTTTTTTGGCAGTCAAGCTCTGGGGCAAACGGGTGGATGACATGGTGGTCAAAAACCCCGTAGCCATGAAGATTGCCTGGGGCGAAAATCCCAAGCGCTGCTATGGCGGCCAGAAGAAAGCCCCCATGACCCGTATGGGCACTGCCGCCCTGCTGCGGGAACTGCTGGCCAAAGCCCGAAACTACCAGGAGGAGCTGCAGGCCTGGGAGAAGGACCCAGACAACCACAAAAAGCCTGCCTATGACCAAAAGCTGGAGGCCATGCTGCCTGTGATGCGGGGAGAGATCCCCCTGAAATCCCATGCCCACCGGGCAGACGACATCTTCACCGCCCTGCGGG
>CAJUPK010000112.1:3063-8239 GCA_910588415.1 uncultured Oscillospiraceae bacterium
CGGGTGGCCCGGGAGTTTGGGGTGGACATCACCTTGGACCACTGCACAGACGGGCATCTCATTGCCGAAGAGCTGGCCAAAGAGGGCAAGCCCTGCCTGGTGGGCCCCACCCTGGGCAATAAATCCAAGTTCGAGCTGAAGTATAAGAGCTGGGATACTCCCCGTGCTCTGGCAGAGGCCGGGGCCAAAATCGCTATTATCACCGACGCGCCTGTCATCCCCCTGCGGTACCTGCCCCTGTGCGCGGGCCTTGCCATGCAGGCGGGCCTCTCCGAGGAGGAGGCCTGGAAGGCAGTCACCATCCATCCTGCGGAGATTGCGGGCATCGCCAGCCGAGTGGGCAGCCTGGAGCCCGGCAAGGACGCGGACCTGGCCATCTTCCGGGGCGACCCTCTCAAAGACGTGCAGTGCCAGACCCTCTATACCCTGATTGACGGCAAGCTGGTGTACCAGGCAGAGAGCAAATAACCATACGCTACGGGATTTGAGAGCAAAAGAAAAAGTTTCGCCTTCTCACCTTCGGTTCGGTCAGCTCGGGACGGTCGCCACTGGCGACCCTCGCCCTTTTCAAAGGCTGCAAGGTGTGGAGCAGAGCTCCACGGTCTTGCCCCTAACAGGCGGTGCAAAAAGAAAGTGGGGAAGCAAAAGATTTCACACCACACACAGTGCCCCTTAGACCACAAAGCAAGCGCCGCCTAGCAGAGCAGCGCCTTGGGCACAAAGTGCCCAACAGCGGCCATACCCATCCACCTTCCCAAGCGACGCGCCGGAACCCAACTACCCCAGGGCCACCCAAGTAGGAGTTTTCCGGTACTTTCCGCATTTTCCACCGCGTCAACCACAATAACAGAGGCAGAGCGCTGGGCCATCCCCCGTGCTCTGCCTCTTATTTGTCACCCTTTCCCCTGCCTGTGCATAGGCTGTACCGGGGCTTTCCTCTGGAAAGAATCTCCCCACAGAAAGGACGTGGCGGCTTTGGCCGAATATTTGGCTTCAGGAATCGACATCTCCCAGTTTAATGGGGACGTGAATATTGCCGCCCTGCGGGGCAAGGTGGATTTTATCATAATCCGCTGCGGCTATGGAAACAATTACGCTGACCAGGACGACACCCAGTACTGGAACAATGTACGCAAATGCCAGGCGGCAGGCATCCCCTTTGGGGTATATCTGTATTCCTATGCCCGCAACCAAACCATGGCTCTCAGCGAAGCCCAGCACACCCTGCGGCTGCTGCAGGGCCTGCAGCCTCTCTACGGGGTGTGGTACGATGTGGAAGACGCCACTCTCCCTGACGGCGATATCCTAATCAACAACTGCCTCACCTATTGCTCAGCCCTGAAAAGCGCCGGGTACTACTGCGGCATCTACTCATTTCTCAACTGGATGCAGACCCGGCTGAACAGCCCCCGGCTCAGCCATATTGACCGCTGGGTGGCCCAGTGGAACAGCCAGCTGGACTATGAAGGGGCTGGCATGTGGCAGTACAGCGACCGGGGTGTTATCAACGGGAAAATATTTGATCTGAACCGGGCCTTTCGGGATTACCCGGCCATAATAGAAGGGAAGGACTGGACCGATATGACCAAAGATGAAGTACGCAGCCTGGCCCGCCAAGAGGCCCAGGCGGTCTATGACCAAAACGAGCGCCGCTATCCCACTATAGCGGATGTTCCCTCATGGGCCAGGGATTCTGTGGAAGAAGTCTACCGCCGCCTGGAACTGACCGGCACTGGCAGCGAAGGCCAGCAGAACATTGACGCCAGCCACACCTATATCCGCGTTATGTATGTGCTGGCAAAGCTCCTCCACAAAATCGACGAGGGCGACCTCCAGAAAGAACTGCAGGCTCTTAACCAGCTGGACCCGCCCCAGCCCGGCACGCCAGCCCCCTGATGCCGCAGATTTGCCCTGCCCAAAAAAAGCTACCATTTTAGGGAAATCCGTGTTATAATGTGTACATGGCGCACGCCCAGGCGGTTAAAAAAATCCCCTATGGCGGTATACCGGGCGCTGTAAAATGTACAGCTGAGAGCCGCAAACAAGTTGGCCGGGCCAGCCTATAGCCATTTTCTTTGAAGATGGCTATAAAGCCTTACGCACATGCAGGAGCTGCGGCAAGGCCTTGGAGGCTCCTCGCCTCCAAGCCTCTCGCCAGCGCTTTGAGCGCGCTGGACCGCTCCATGTTCGCTCTCAAAAAGTAAATATAGAAAAAGTATAAAATTATCCTATAGAAGACCGTATCAAAGAAAGGGGACTTGCAAATGTGTGGTTTTGTTGGGTTTACGGGAGACGGGGACCAGGGCGTGCTGCGCTCCATGACCGACGCCATTGCCCACCGGGGGCCGGACGACGCCCAGTATCACCAGGACGGCCAAATCTCCCTGGGCTTCCGGCGGCTGTCCATTATTGACCTGGAGGGCGGCCGCCAGCCCATGCTCAACGAGGACGGCACCAAAGTCCTGGTGTTCAACGGCGAAATCTACAACTACCGCCAGCTGAAGCAGGACCTGGTGCAGGCTGGCCATGACTTTAAAACCGCCGCTGACAGCGAGGTACTCCTCCATGGATACGAGGAGTATGGCCCGGCCCTTCTCAACAAGCTGCGGGGCATGTTCGCCTTTGTCATCTGGGACAAGGTCTCCGGCCAGCTGTTCGGGGCCCGGGACTTCTTTGGCATCAAGCCCCTGTATTACGCCCAAATGGGCGGCCAGCTGCTTTTTGGGTCTGAGATCAAAAGCTTTCTTCCCCACCCCAGCTTCCAAAAAGAGCTGAACCCCCGTGCCCTGGAAAGCTACCTGAGCTTTCAATATTCCCCTGGCCCGGAGACCTTCTTTAAAAACGTGTACAAGCTGCCCCCTGCCCACTATTTCAAGTACCAGGCCGGCCGCATGGAAATCAGCCGCTATTGGCTGCCCCAGTTCCAGGCGGAGGAGGACAAAACCCTGGACCAGTGGGTGGAGGCCATTGAGAAGACCTTTGACGACAGTGTGCAGGCCCATAAGATCAGCGATGTGGAGGTGGGCTCCTTCCTGTCCTCCGGGGTAGATTCCAGCTATGTGGCCTGCTCGGCCCATGTGGACAAGACCTTCACCGTGGGCTTTGACAACGGCGAGCGCTATAACGAGACCAGCTATGCCAAAGAACTCTCTGAGCTGATTCCCGTGAAAAATATCAGCAAGGTGATCTCCCCCGAGGAGTTCTGGGGCCATTTCCCCCAGATCCAGTACCATATGGACGAACCCCTGGCAGACCCCGCTGCTGTGGCCCTGTACTTTGTGTGCAGCACCGCTGCCCAGCACCTGAAGGTGGTCCTCTCCGGCGAGGGGGCTGACGAGATTTTCGGCGGCTACAATATTTACAAGGAACCCCTGGAAATGGCCTGGTACGACAAGATCCCCCTGCCCATCCGGCGGCTCATCGGCAAGATTGCCGGGGCGCTGCCCGCCCACCGGGGGCTCAACTTCCTGGTCCGCCGGGGCAAGCCCCTGGAGGAGCGGTTCATTGGCAATGCCTATATGCTCCAGGAGAAGGAGCGCCGGGCCCTTTTGAAACAGCCCGCTGGCGCCCCCGCTCCCCATAACCTGGTAAAGCCTTACTATGACATGGTGCGGGACAAGGACCCTGTTACCAAAATGCAGTTTGTGGACCTGAACATGTGGATGGTGGGCGATATCCTTCTGAAGGCCGACAAGATGAGTATGGCCAACTCTCTGGAGCTGCGGGTGCCCTTCCTGGACAAGGAGGTCATGGCCCTGGCCGGGCGCATCCCCCTGCGCTACCGGGTCAACAGCGAGAACACCAAGTATGCCATGCGCCAGGCGGCCCTGCGGCGTATGCCGGAAAAGTGGGCGGGCAAAAAGAAGCTGGGCTTCCCGGTTCCCACCCGGGTGTGGCTGAAAGAGGACAAATATTATGAGAAGGTAAAGCAGGCCTTTACCAGCCCCCAGGCGGAAGCCTTCTTCCATACCGATAAGCTGGTCAAACTGCTGGACGACCACAAGTCCGGCAAGGCGGACAACAGCCGGAAAGTCTGGACTGTGTACACCTTCCTGGTATGGTACAAGGAGTTCTTTGTAGAACGGTAGCTCCAGGCCTCCTGTCCCCACGGCCGGCCCTGCCGGAGCGCAGGCCCAACTTAAATCCGTCCCACAAGAGACCCTCTCCTCGCCTGCAAGAATAATACCAAGCTATGTAAAAATTCTCCACCTAAAGCCCCCTCCCAGAGAGGAGGCTTTACTTTTTCACTCTACTTTGCTATAATGTTCTTATAGTAGGAGCAGGGTCCAATCTCTGCCCTTCCTTTTTCCAACTGTAAAGCTATACGCATTTACTCAAAATTCTTGCAGAAATCCTGGAAAATCCCCCGTGCATTTTCTTCCCCAGGGCACATACAATAGCAACCGTATCAGCTGTATGTATTTTCGTATCTGTACGGCAAGGTATATTCTCTTTCCGTTTATATCTAATACCTTTTATGTGTTAAAACACTTTTTATACGCTTACATATGGTTTATACCTAGCTGCCGTATAGAGCGCTTACAGGGCCAGCATTTACCCATTATTTCCCGTCCATTCGCCCGAAAAACCCAGAGAAACACGCCAAATTGGTGAATAAACTGTAAAGAAAGCAAGTCCCAAATTTTACTATAATTTGAACAAACTATGTCCGCGGCTATTCTGCAGACAATACAGGAGGAGACCATGGAGGACAAATGCAACAGGCTGGTGGTTAAGGTGGGCACCTCTACTCTCACCCATCCCACGGGCAGCTTGGACCTGCGCAGCATGGAGAGGCTGGTCCGGGTGCTGGCAGACCTAAGGGGGCAGGGCTGGCAGCTGGTGCTGGTCAGCTCGGGCGCCATTGCCGTGGGCACAGCCCATATGGGCCTGCCAAAGCGGCCGGACACCCTGCGCATGAAGCAGGCTGCCGCGGCTGTGGGCCAGTGCCGGATGATGCACATTTACGACAAGCTTTTCTCGGAGTACAGCCGTTCCGTGGCCCAAATTCTGCTCACAGGCGATGACGTGGAGGACCCCCAGCGGGCCGGCCATCTGCGGGGAACCTTTTCCGCCCTGCTGGACCTGGGCGTCATTCCGGTGGTCAATGAAAATGACTCGGTCTCCTCCGCGGAGATTGAGACCGGCGTCCACAAGGAGCTGGGGGACAACGACA
>CAJUPK010000113.1 GCA_910588415.1 uncultured Oscillospiraceae bacterium
CCCCGCCGCCCTGCCACGCTTCTGGCCGCCTGGCTGAACAGCTCCAGCATTTCCTGCGCCGCTCTCATCCTTTGGGCTCCTTTCTCACGCCAGGCTTTTTCTGAACAGCTCTATACACTCCTCCACGAAGAGCGGCGAGCCGCCCAGGTCTATCCCCGCTGCCTGCAGCCGGTAGCAGAGTTCCGTGGCCTGGGGCACGTCCAGCCCATGGCGCTTTAAGCGCTCTACCTGGCTGAACACCTGCCGGGGCGGGCCGTCCATCAGCACATGGCCCCCGTCCATCACCACCACCCGTCCGGCCTGGACCGCCTCGTCCATGTAGTGGGTGATGAGAATGATGGTGATGCCCTTCTCCCGGTTCAGCTTCTGGATAGTCTCCATGACCTCTGCGCGGCCCCGGGGGTCCAGCATGGCAGTGGGCTCGTCCAGCACAATGCACTGGGTCTCCATGGCGATGACCCCGGCAATGGCCACCCGCTGCTTCTGCCCGCCGGAGAGCTTGTGGGGGGCATGGGTCCGGTAGGCGTACATGTCCACCGCCTTCAGGGCCCCGTCCACCCGGCGGCGGATCTCCTCGGGAGGGATGCCCAGATTCTCCGGGCCAAAGGCCACGTCCTCCTCCACCACCCCGGCCACCAGCTGGTTGTCCGGGTTTTGCAGCACCAGGCCCACCCGGCGGCGCACGTCCAGCTGGCGGTCCTCGTCCCGGGTGTCTATGCCGTCCACCAGCAGCTGCCCCTCGCTGGGTAGGTACATCCCGTTCAGCAGCTTGGCCATGGTGGATTTTCCGCAGCCGTTATGGCCCAGCAGGGCCACAAACTCTCCCTGCTCAATGTCCAGGTCCACGCCATGGAGCACCTCCCTGGCCCCGCCCTCCTCGGTCTCATAGCGGAAGCGCAGGCCCTTGATCTGGATAAATGCCATTGCTGTCCCTCCCTTTCCTTTTTCTTCCGGCAGCACCGCCTGAAGACGGCCTGCCGTTGGCGGTCCCATTTTTCGTCCGATCCTGCGGTTGGCAGGGGAAACTCTGCCCTTTCGCAAATCCATATACAAACCGGCACCTCCCGATTGGTACGCTGGACAGTCATGCCGCCCGGTTCCAAAGCGACGGCCAATTCTTGCGCCGCCTTATGACTGCTTCCGGTCCCCCCTCCCCTTTCGGGTCATGCACAGCGCCCAGGCGCCCCAGGCCGCGGAAGCCGCTCCTGCGGCAGCGTACAGGCCCGCCCAGCCCATAAAAAACCGCAGGCCATACAGGGGCACCCCGGCAAAAAGGATCTGTATCAAGCTCGCGGGCACAAAGTCAATGGGAACCAGCGCGCTCAGGCAGCCTAGAAACGTCAGCAGCGCCACCCCAAAGCACACCCACACCAGCAGAGGGCTCCTCCGGAAAACAACGGAAAATCCCGCCCAGAAGCCCACATAAATAACGGTCACCGCCAGCTGGCCAAGCCCTGCCCTGCCGCCGTCCCAGGCCCCAGGGAAATTCAGGGCCAGGCTTCCTGCCAGCACAAGAAGGGCAAGCAAAATGCCCGCAAGCTCTGTTTTCCTCATGAGCGCCTCCCTATACCGTTCTATTATCTCTCAACGGCGTCTTTTCTTCCACCAAGTATAACAGCCCGAGACGAAAAAGTCCAGAAACAAAATGGGATACATGAGCAGCAGGGGGACATGGGTCAGCCCCTCCTCCACGGTGCGCCCCAGGGCTGTATACAGCATCGCCGCGGTCATGGCCGCCAGAACAAACCAGACCATGGGCTTCATGCTAGGGGACCGCCTGCGCCGCAGCAAAACAAAGGCCGCGCCGCCCAAAAGCAGCCCTGCCGCTGCCAAAAGCAGCAGCTGGGGCGACTGCCTGCCGCTCCACAGCCACTCATACACCATGGCCGCTCCCCAAGCCGCGCCCATGCCCAAAAGGCTCCATTTTAACATACTATGCCTCTCCTTATTTCCTTGCCGGCCAGGCGTCCAACCGCTCCTGCAAACACTCAAAAAACCGGCCAAGATGGTACCCATCGCACACAGCATGGTGTACCTGTGCCGCCAGCGGCAGAAGACAGCGCCCTGGTTCCTCCGTATACTTCCCCATGGTAAAAATGGGCAGCAGGTACCGGAAGTCCGGCAGATTCAGCTGAAAGCTCTCAAAAGCCGCCCAGGGGATCATGGAGACGTTAAAGCTGTTCTCCGGCACGCCGGGCTTTGGGCTAAATCCAGCCGCCTTTTCATACCGCTGTGCATCCTCCTGACAGCGGCGGCAAAACTCTCCATAGTCCGCTGTATACTCGGTCCAGATACTGGAAAATTGCTCTGTCTCCTTGTGAAAAATGGTGTAGCTGGGGTGCATCTCCTGATACACCACCAGCGTCCCGTCCGGACGGTACGCTGTGCGGAACGCCTCGAAACGGTTCACCGTCTCTGTCAGCAGATACAGCATGGCCGGATAAAGCTTGTCCCGGCTCTCCCGCAGGCGGGTGATGTCCAGCTTCACCGTCATGCTGTAGGTGCAGGGCACAGCGGCAGTATAATGCTCAAAATACTCCTGCCTGTCCCAGGAGCTTCTCTCAATCTCCCGGTACTCCGTCACGCTTTCCCCTCCCAGATGGCCGTGTTCCCGCAGGGCAGCACCAGGCCCGCGTCTGTCACTGGCAGGCCGATCTCGTCTGCTGTCACCCTGCCGCCCCAGCGGGCCTTGACCAGCACTGTTAAAAGATATTCCATCACCGCGGGGGACAGCCCTGTGGTGTAGGAGTTCAGCACCAAAAACAGGGGCTTGTCTGACAGCACGGACAGGCACAGCCGCAAAAGCCCGTCCAGCTGCTCCTCCAGCTTCCAGACCTCGCCCCCAGGCCCCCGGCCGTAGGAGGGCGGGTCCATGATAATCGCGTCATAGGTATTGCCCCGGCGCTGCTCCCGCTGGACGAACTTCACGCAGTCGTCCACCAGCCAGCGCACGGGCCTGTCACTGAGGCCGGAGGCCACGGCGTTCTCCCTGGCCCACTGGACCATGCCCTTGGAGGCATCCACATGGGTGACAGAGGCCCCGGCCCAAAGGCAGGCCAGGGTGGCAGCCCCTGTGTAGCCAAACAGGTTCAGCACCTTCACAGGCCGGTCTGCCTGCCGTATCCTCTCCATGGCAAAAGCCCAGTTTACCGCCTGCTCTGGGAACAGCCCTGTGTGCTTAAAGCCCATGGGCTTCAGGCGGAAGGTGAGCTCCCGCCAGCCCACAGGCCACACATCCGGCATTTTCTGGTAGGCCTCCCAGTAGCCGCCCCCTTTGTTGGAACGGTAGTACCGGGCGTGGGCCTTCCTCCAGCGGGGGTCCTTTTTCTCTGTGTTCCAGATAATCTGCGGGTCCGGCCGGATCAGGAGGACGTCCCCCCAGCGCTCCAGCCGCTCTCCGGAAGAGGTGTCAATCAGTTCGTAGTCCTTCCATTCCGCTGTTCTCATCGCCTGCCCGCTCCCTCCTGTTTCAGCCTGCCGCCGCCAGTTTTTCCAGGGCCTCCTCCTTTGTGCCTACAAAGAAGAAATCCTTCCCCTGGTTGGATTCGTATATAAAGTCATGCAAAGGCTTGCTGGTGTACCGGGAGAAGTCCCCCCAAATGGCCAGCTTAAACTGATAGTTGGTATATTTCTGTAAAATTTCCCCGGCCATGCCGCTGCTCAGGATAAAGAACTCCTCGGCTACCAGCTTTTTGGACAGGACGATCCTTTGCGCGCCCGTCTCATACTTCACGGTCATGGCCAAGTCCAGGGCCTCCTGGGTGCCGGTGAGCAGCTTCTCCGGGCCCTCCACAATGGCAATCAAAACGCCGTTCTCTGTGATGGTCTCTATTTTCATTTCCTTTTCCTCTCTATGTTAAAAATCTTCTCCCCCAGCTTTTTTGAAGGGAAGAACTCATACAGCGCCGCCCTCTCGATTCTCCCGGAGAACCGCTGGAAGCGCTCGCCCAAAACATCCAGGCCCCTGCGGGTATTTTCCCGGCTGTCGATCAGCATGGTGGTGTGGGCGGTCCAGCCCTTCTCGTCGCTGAAGGCCTCCTTGAAAGCCAGCAGTTCCCGGTTTACATCCGGGGCCAGAAACAGTACCTCTTGCCCCTGGAACAGCCCCATATGGTTGAAGAACACCTCCACCGGACCCATCTCCAGGGCCTGGAGTTTGGCCTCCAGCTCCTCCCGGCAGTCCAGCCCAAAGGTGCCCAGGGTCACATGAAAGGGGATGCCCATGGTCTGCCGCCCGGTAAAGCCCTGGGACAGGACAGCCTGCTGGTACTCCCCCAGCGTCCGCTGGGTCTGCTCGTCAAAAATGCCCAATACGCAGAGAAATTTGTCCATGCCAACCCCCTCCTTATTTTACCCCTATGGCGAACAGATTGTCCTTGCCCATGCCCAGCACATAGGGGTTCTGGTCGTACACAAAGCAGAAGTCCAAAAAATCCCGCCTCTGCTCTGGGTCCTCCATGATTTTCCGCAGGATCTCCCAGGATATGCCGCGGGCATAGGCCCCGGGCCCGGCCATGCGGATATCCTTTAGGCCCAGCCGCTCCAAAATGCCCCGCAGCTCATCGGGCATGAAGCCGTAGGTGATGCACCAGGGCGCGCCGCCCTGCTCATACTCCGCTATCTCGGCCTCTCCGCCCATGACGCCCTCTGCCAGCAGCTTTTTCGCCCCCGCCAAATCAAAGCGGAAATTCTCCGCCATCTCCTCCCGGTGGCTCAGGCACCACTGGACAAAGGGGTCCGGGGAGTTCTCATCCAGAATATAGTGGCTCTTTTGGATGGGGTCCGCCAGATAGGGCAGAAAGCCCAGCCGGGAGCTGACGCTGAGCAACAGCTTCTTTTTGCAGATGCGGCTCAGCTCCCCCATGACCTTTTCCTGGTGGGGCCAGGTGTAGGACACCGGCGCGTCAAAAGAAATCACCATGTCGAACTGCCCGTCCCCATAGGCGGACAAATCCTCCAGGGCCCCCTGGACAAACTCCATGCGGTCCAGCACCCCGGCCTCTGCGGCCAGCTCTTTGGCCTTGTCAAGCATGGGCTGGGAGATGTCAAAATGGGTGACCTTACACCCCTGCTTTGCCAGCAGAATGGAGAACCGCCCGCACCCGGCCCCGCCGTCGAACACCGTCTCCACCCCGTCCAAAGCGGCCAGCACCTGGCGCTCCAGGTGGTCCTTCTGGATGATGTCATCTATAAAGGTGGCCTCCCGCTGGCTCTCCAGTTCCCCCTTGTCCGGCTGGTTCCACTGGCGCTGGGAGATTTTTTGGCTATAACTTCCCCTCATATTTTTATATCCCTCTCGTCCGTTCCGGAAGTTTCTGATTCCATCCGGTTCCCTGTTTCCGAGGGCAGTGGAAAACGCGCTTCAGCACAGCTCCTCCCGGATGACCTGGGCCACTTCCTCCGCCAGGGCCTGGATCTGCTCCTCGTCCCGGCCCTCCACCATCACTCGCAGCAGGGGCTCGGTGCCGCTGGGCCGCACGATGATACGGCCCTCGCTGCCCAGGGTATTGCCTGCCTTCTCAATGGCCCCCCGCACCCGCTGGTCGGTGTAGAAAGCCAGCTTGCCCTCGGGGGTGACGGTGATATTGATCATGGTCTGGGGATACCGCTGCATGGCTGTGGCCAAAGAGGAGAGCCTGCCCTGGCGGCGGTGCATCAGGCTCAGCAGCTGGCAGGCGGTAAGCTGGCCGTCCCCGGTGGTGGCAAAGTCCCGGAAGATCACATGGCCGCTCTGCTCGCCGCCAAAGCTGTAGTTCTCCAGCCGCATCTGCTCCAGCACATAACGGTCGCCCACCTTGGTGGCCTCGAACCGCATCCCATTGTCCTCGCAGAACTTCTGGAAGCCCAAGTTGGTCATAATGGTGCCCACCACCGTGTTCCGGTTCAGCTTGCCCCGGCTCTTCATGTCCAGAGCGCAGATGGCCATGATAAAGTCCCCGTCCACAAAATTGCCGGCCTCGTCCACCATCAGGCAGCGGTCCGCGTCCCCGTCAAAGGCCACGCCCGCGTCCAGCTCATGGGTTTTGACATACTCGATGAGCCCCTCCATGTGGGTGGAGCCGCAGTTGTCGTTTACATTGATGCCGTCCGGGTTCTGGTTCAGCATGGTGACCTCTGCCCCCAGCTCGGTGAACAGGGTCTCCGCCGTGGCGCTGGCCGAGCCGTTGGCGCAATCAATGGCCAGCTTCATGCCGTCCAAAGCAAAGTGGACGGTACTCTTCACATGCTCAATATAGTCCCGTACCGCGTCCTCCGCATGGGTCACTGTACCCAGGCCCTCGTCCTGGGGCAGCTGGCTGGAGATATCGGTTCTGCCCAGAATAATATCCTCAATCCGCTCCTCCAAATCGTCCGGCAGCTTAAAGCCGTCCCCGGAGAAGATCTTGATGCCGTTGTATTCAAAGGAGTTGTGGGAGGCGGAGATCATCACCCCCGCGTCCGCCTTATACTTCTCCACCAGATAGGCCACCGCCGGGGTGGGCACCACGCCCAAAGTCACCACGCTGGCCCCAATGCTGCAAAGCCCCGCGGCCATGGCGCTCTCCAGCATGTCAGAGGAGAGCCGGGTGTCCTTGCCAATCAGCACCCGGGGATGACGGTTGGATTTGTTGGTAAGCACCTGGGCTGCCGCCCGGCCCAGCTGGGTGGCCAGCTCGCAGGTCAAATCCTTGTTGGCAATGCCTCTGATTCCGTCTGTTCCAAAAAGCCGTCCCATAAAAAACACCTTCCCAAAATTTATTTTCTGATTACAGTATATCGCCCTGCCCGGCGCAAGATTCCATTTTGCCCCGCAGCCAGGCATGGACCGCCCGGGCGGCCTCCTCCGCCCTTATGCCGCCAATGTCCAGCCGCTCGTAGGCTACGCCGCCGATATTGTCATGCTCCATAAAATAGCGGTTATAGTCCACCGAGCTCTGTATCCATCCCTCGTCTGAAATCCCCCGGCCCGCTGTCATTCTCCGCCGGAGCTCCTCCTCCGGGCAGGTCAGGGCCAGCACGAAAATCCCGCTGAAAAATCGGGCTCCATAGGTCTTGTCCAGCATGTGGATGTTCCCGGCCTGGGCCCACACCACTGGCCTGCCGCACTGCATCACGTCCCGAGACAGGGACTGGGCCTGCTCGGTCTGGGCCATATAGTCCGCCTCGGTCTCGTGGGGCATCAGATTATAAAAGAAATCCACGTCCAGGCACACAAAATCCCGGCTCACCCGCTGCAGGGCCTGTACGGTGGTGGTCTTCCCCACGCCGCTGGCCCCGGTAACCACAAACAGAGGCAACTTCAAAAAAGCCCAGCCATGGCCGCACTGGGGGCAGGTGATGATGCTGCCGTCCACGGTTTTGTCCCAGTCATAGTTCCCGCATAGGGGGCAGATGTCTACCATGCTTTTTCACTCCTGTCCTTCCCTGCGCCCGGCAAAGGCAATCATCTCCGGCAGGGCCGCCGCAGGATTCTGCCGCCAGTCGTACATGGCGTCCACTTCCTCCCGGCTCAGCCTGCGGCCATTCACTATCTCCTCATTTTTCACAAAGAAGGGATGTTCATAGTCTGGCTTTGGCATGATTTCCTCCATGTGTATGAGCCGGATGCCCCCGTCCAGCATGGCGTTCATCATGTCCTGTATGCGCCAGGCAAAGTTCACGGTGACTTCATCCTCAAAGGGCCCGGTGCTGTCATAGGGCTTCACCACCTTCAAGCCCTCTCCAAAAGGCCGCTGGAAGGGGTGGAGCTCATACATCACATACAGGCCGCCGGGCTTTAATATCCGGTGGATATTCCGATACATGGACGGCAGATCGTTGAGCCACACATGCACCCCGTTGGAGGTGTACACCAGGTCATACGCCCCGTCCTCTATTCCAGCCAGCCGCATGGTGTCCTCCTGCTGAAAGGCAACGCGGTCTTTCAGCCCCAGGCTCTCTGCAGCCTTCTCTGCGGCCAGCAGCTGATTTTTCGCGATGTCGCAGGAGGTCACCCGGGCCCCCATAAGGGCAAAGGCCAGCACCGCGTGATTGTCCCCGCTGGAGGGCACGCAGACCCGTTTGCCCTCCAGCTCCGGCAGGTACTCTCTCAGCATGGCCCACACCGCCGGGTCAAAGGCGCTTTCGGGCCGGGCTTTCAGGCGCTCCAGCACGCTGTCTGACAGGTTGAAGGCCATATACCTCTCAGAATATTCCTCCCAGTCCCGCCTGTTTTTCTCCACAATATCCGTCATG
>CAJUPK010000114.1 GCA_910588415.1 uncultured Oscillospiraceae bacterium
GCTGGGGGTACTTTATGGACTATATAGAGCCGACCCTTGGTCTGGCCGTGACTATGAAAACGGTTTGCATGGATCTTATATGAAGAGGGCATATAATCTGGCCCAACGCTACGTCATAGAACATTCCCGGTTTGGGATCCCCATGCTTCTAAGTACGGAATGTCCCCATGGTCATCAGGCGCTGGATGGCTATTTGCTGCCAGTAAACCTGGCCATGGGTGCGGCTTGGAATCCAGAGCTGGTGGCAGCGGCATACAAGGTGTGCGGGACACAGTTAAGGGAGCTGGGAGTGGACTATGCGCTTATTTCTATGCTGGATGTACTGCGGGATCCCCGCTGGGGCCGGAGCGAGGAGTGCTATTCAGAGGACCCCTTCTTGGCGTCAGCTTTGGCAGGCAAAGCGGTAGAGGGCTGCCGGGAAGCAGGGGTAGCTGTGGTGGCAAAGCATTTCTGTGCCCAGGGGGAGACCACCGGCGGCGTTAATGCCAGTGCTGCCCGGATAGGCGGAAGAGAATTACGAGAAATCCACCTGCCTCCGGTAAGAGCTTGCTGTCAGGCAGGAGTAGAGGGATTTATGGCGGCTTACAATGAGATCGACGGTGTATTTTGCCACAGCAACCGAGAACTCCTTCAGAAAATTTTGCGGGAAGAAATGGGATTTACGGGAATTGTTATGGCGGATGGCCAGGCAGTGGACCGCTTAGACAGCTTAACGGGTTCTCCGGCAGCGTCAGGGGCCATGGCCCTGAAGGCTGGAGTTGGCATCAGCCTGTGGGACCAGGCTTTCGCCCACCTGGACGAGGCGGTGGAGCGGGGCTTGGTCTCCGAAGCGGAGATAGACCAGGCTGTTTTACGGGTGCTGGAACTGAAATTTAGCCGGGGATTGTTTGACCATCCATACCTGGATGAGACTCCTCCGAAGCAGTTTGGGTACGCGGAATTTCCTGAAAGCCTGGAACTCTCCCGGCAGAGCCCGGTGCTGCTGAAGAATCAGAGTGTTTTGCCGTTGAAGCCAGACATTAAAATAGCGGTGATAGGACCGAACGCCCACAGCATATATAACCAGTTGGGCGACTATACTCCTGCCCAGCGGCACGGGCAAGGAGTAACGCCTTTGCAGGGACTGCAGGCACTGCGGGGGGAAGAGGCGGTACAGTATGCCCAGGGCTGTACAGTATGTGGTACGGACACAAGAGGAATTCCGGCAGCGGTGAAGCTGGCCCAGGAATGTGACGTGGCCGTGCTGGTGCTGGGGGGCTCTTCCAGCCGGTTTGCCGGAGCGCAGTTTGACACCAATGGTGCGGCTGTAGCCAATGGGCCTGTAGAGATGGACTGCGGCGAGGGGATTGACGCGCATGACCTGTCTCTGCCTGGCGTACAGAAGCAGTTGGCGGAAGCTGTGTTTCAGGTGGGGAAACCTGTGGTAACAGTGGTTATCGCCGGACGCCCCTATGGAGTGGAAGAGCTGTGCCAGAAGTCGGCAGCGGCACTGTATGCGTTTTACCCCGGCCCAATGGGCGGTCAGGCTATTGCGGAGATATTGACCGGCGTAATTGCGCCCTCGGGCCGGCTGCCAGCGTCTTTGCCCAGCAGCGCAGGAGAACTGCCCTGTTATTACAACTATAAAGCCTCCTATACGCCTGGAGGCAAGCCGCAGTATCCCTTTGGATTTGGGATGACGTACACAGACTTTGTGTTGGCAGATCTTGCGTTTCCGACGGCTGTAGCCAAACAGGCGCTGCTGGATGGGGCCAGCGTATCCGTGCGCTTTACTTTGGAAAACACAGGCGAAATGGGAGCCTGTGCAGTACCGCAGCTGTTCCTTAGGGATAGGCTGGCCAGCACAGTCCGCCGGGTAAAAGAACTAAAGGCTTTTCAAAAAGTGTACTTGCGGCCAGGAGAGAAGAGCGCCTGCACACTGACCTTGGACAGAGAAGCTTTCTCCCTTTGGGACACAGAGATGAATTTTGTAGTAGAACCAGGCTGGTTTGACCTCTATCTGGAAGAGGGAGGCAAGCTCTGGGCCCAGGGCCAGCTGGAAATCCAGTGAAGAAATCATGCGCCATTTGCAATAAAAAGCGCTCTGCCTTTAGCTGGCAGAGCGCTTTTGTCAAGTATAGTTAACGCAGTTCAAAAGAGGTATGACCTCTTTTGAACCTGGCGGTGCGGGCGCGCCCGCGCAGCCCTGCTTGAAAATCGGTATTTACACCGATTTTCAAGTGCGTTTACTATATCAGTCGTAGTCCTCCAAGATGCCTTTGGCTTCGTTCAGTGTTTTTGCCGTGATGCCCTTTTTCAGCAGCTGTACATCCTCTTCTGGCAGCAGGTAGATCTCTGTGTCCGTCACAAGTACGGGTACCGTTTTGCCCTCTTGAAATACCCCAATCCTGCCCCGGTAAACAGTAATCAAATAGCGGTCCTCCTGGGCATCTGCAAGGGTTTCGCTGTTTTCTTGACTTGGAGCCGGGTTTGGGGTATAATAGACGGTATCAGGTTTTGTGCTTAGGGGGCGGCCCTGTACCGCAGTGTCAACTTGCGCCGCTGCTGCGCTTCGCTTCAGCGAGAGCATGGCGGCTGTAACCACTAACGCCGTGATGGTGATGATAAGCAGCCAGAGCGTGTAGAGCTTGTACTTTTTATGTGTCATAGGTACCACCTCGGCCGATAGTCTGCCCGGTTTTTAAAAAATTATACCAGTATTTTCCTATTCTGCAGTTCTTAATTTTTCACAGAGCATATGGAGGAACAGCCAGTGAGAAAAGAAGACATCAACAAGTATACGACTACGTCCATGCAAATTCCCAGCCAACGTACAGAAGGGGAATTTTCTAAATCTGCCGGAGCCACGGCCAAGGCGGTCAGCGGCATGTTTTTTAAGGCGCTGAAAACCATCTTTTGGGTGGCGGCTATCACGGGACTGCTGGTGTTTCTGTCAGTGGCCTCGTATATTCTGAGTTTCCGCCATGTAGAGCCGCCGGATATTGCCTCTATCAGCCTGAAGTATTCCAGTGAGATCTATGTGGACAGCGGCGGGGGAAACTATGTGGAATATATGCCCCTGTACCGGGATGAAAACCGCGTTTGGATGCCTCTGAATGATATCCCAGACTATATGCAGACTGCTCAGATTGCCATTGAGGACCACCGGTTCTACCAGCACCAAGGGGTGGACTGGAAGGGGACGGCTGGCGCGGTGCTCCACTTGCTGACCGGCCAGCCCGGCCGGGGCGGCTCTACCTTGACGCAGCAGCTTATCAAGAACATCACGAAAGAGAACCAAGTCAGCATCATGCGTAAGGTAAAGGAGATCTTCACAGCCCTGAATATGGAGAGGGACAAGTATACTAAAGAGCAGATCTTGGAGGCATACTTGAATTACGTGAATTACGGGGGCATCTGCCAGGGAGTAGAGGCTGCAGCCCAATGCTACTTTGAGAAGAGCATAACCGAGTGCTCCTTGGCTGAGTGCGCGCTTATCGCGGGCATTACCCAGAACCCCTATCAGTACAATCCCCTGCTTTTCCCCGACAAGAGCAAGGAGAAGGCGGAGGTTGTGTTGGACCGTATGCTGGAGCTCTCCAAGAGCGAGGAACTGGACACCGAGCATCTTGTGCCCATTACTCAGGCTGAACATGACGCAGCCCTGCAGGAGCTGGCTGCCATGGACTTTGTGGGTGCGGACATTGAAGAGGAGAATGTAGAGGACCAGCAGGACGAGACGCTGTGGAACTGGTATATGGATGATATGTTCAATCAGATCGTGGAAGACCTGATGGAGCGGTACAGCTGCGATGAGGACTATGCCACCACGCTGATGTATAACGGCGGTCTTGAGATTTACAGCGCCATGGACCGGACTTTGCAGAACGACCTGGAACATTTCTTCCTTACCAATACGGACATGCTGCCTGCCGACGAGGATATCCAGCTAGGATTCTACATGATGAATCCCTATAATGGACAGGTAATGGCCACCATCGGCGATCGGTATGCCCGAGACGGTGTGCGGCTTTACAGCAATGCCACCCAGGCAGAACGCCAGTGCGGCTCTTCGATGAAGGGCGTGGGGCCCTATGCCGTGGGCATCAACACCGGGGCGATCACCTATGGATCGGTGTTGAAGGACCAGCCCCTGCCCGACTATTTTGGACCCGGCCAGCCCGGCCCCAAAAACTGGAATGGACGCTACAGCAATTATATGTGTGTGGACCGGGCTCTGGAGACCTCCATGAACGCTCCGGCAGTACAACTGGCCAACACAGTGGGACCCAACGCCATCTATGAGTGGCTGACACAGTCTCTGCACTTCAGTACCCTGGTGCCCGAGGACAATGATCTTTCTCCTATGGCTTTGGGCGGACTGAGCTGGGGCGTTACCGTGGCGGACATGACCGCGGGCTATCAAATCTATGCCAATGGGGGCGTTTACCATCGGCCCATCACCTATTGGTATGTAAAGGACCACAACGGCAATGTGATCTTGGACAACCGGGACGACCCCGGTACCCAGGTGATGAGTCCTGAGGCAGCTACCATCATGAACAAGCTGCTGCAGAGGACAATTTATGGCAGCCAGGCTACAGGCGGCTATTTAGCGGACCTGCCCGTGACAGTTTATGGAAAGACTGGCACCACGGACGACGACTTTGATTTATACTTTGTAGGGGCCACTCCTTTCTGTGTGGCAGGCATCTGGAATGGTTATACCTATAACCAGGAGCTGGGGGATGGCACCATGCATCTGCGCACCTGGAAGGCTGTAATGCAGCATTTGATTGAAAAATATGACTGGTCAGACAGGCAGTGGGTTATCAGCGAGAATGTATATGCAACCAGTTTCTGCCGCAGCAGCGGAAAATTGGCGGGGCCGGGCTGTTTTGACACAGCTACAGGCTGGTATGCCACAGGCAGCGCCCCAGGAACCTGCAATGGCGGTTCGGACCATTTTGCTGGACCAGCCGTGTCTCCTTCGGCGTCTCCATCCGCTTCGCCTTCTACCTCGCCGTCTGTTTCTCCCTCGGTGTCGCCTTCTGTTTCACCCTCGGCGGACCCAAGTGCAGAACCATCGGCTACACCGGGCGCGACCCCTGAACCGACAGATACTCCTGTGCCGCCTCCTGGCCCCACAGATGAGCCCCCAGTGACGTTCGATCCCATTCCTACTGACAGCCCGCCGCCGGACTCTACGCCAGAGCCCACACCGGAGGTTCCCACGGAAGATCCGCCTGTTACAGATCCGCCTGAACCCACGCCGGAGGAACCGGATAATTCAGGCGGCTCGGACGTGGGTATCCACACGCCGGATGTGCCAATGGGCTGATGGTATCCTTGGAGGGAAGTGAAATCAAGCCTGGGCTTTTGCTGATTGGATGAAGAGCGTTTAAGCAACAATGATATCAATAATTTTGGATAGGGGAAGTGGTAAAATGGCGGATATAGCGGTATTGGGCCACGGAGTGGTTGGCTCTGGGGTGCTGGAGGTAATGCTGACCCACCGGGAAAGCATAACCCGCCGGGCCAAAGAAGAGATCCATGTAAAGCATATTTTGGATCTAAGAGAGTTCCCGGAGCTTTCCTATGCTGCATCGTTCACAAAGGATTTTCAGGTGATTCTCCAGGACCCAGAGGTTAAGATTGTAGTGGAGTGTATGGGTGGTCTTGAGCCAGCCTATACCTTTGTGAAGCAATGCCTCTCCAATGGCAAATCAGTAGTCACCTCAAATAAAGAGCTGGTGGCTGCCAAAGGCGCAAAGCTGTTGGCGCTGGCCCAGAGAAATAATTTAAATTTTCTGTTTGAGGCTAGTGTAGGGGGGGGCATCCCCATTATCCGTCCCATCAGCCAGTGCTTGGCTGCCAACGAGGTGGGGGAGATTGCGGGTATTCTTAATGGCACCACAAACTTTATTTTGACTAAAATGATACGGGAGCATATGGAGTTCGGAGAGGCCCTGGCCTTGGCCCAGCAGCTGGGCTATGCAGAGCGGGACCCCTCTGCCGATGTGGAGGGCGCGGACGCCTGCCGGAAAATCTGTATTTTGGCCAGCTTGGCTTTTGGTACCCATGTATACCCAGAGGATGTTCACACAGAGGGAATCACAAGGATTACGCTGGAAGATGTGGCTTATGCGGATGCCTGGGGCGGAGTAATCAAGCTAATCGGCCAGGTAAAGATGCTGGAAAGCGGAAAAATTACCATTATGGTGGCGCCTATGTTTATCAGCCGGGAGAGCCAGCTGGCCAATGTAGACGATGTGTTCAACGGTATTTTGGTGCGGGGAGATGCTACGGGCGATGTGGTTTTCTACGGCAAGGGCGCGGGCAAGCTGCCTACTGCCAGTGCTGTGGTTGCGGATGTTATCGACTGTGTGAAGCATTTCAAAGCCAGAAAGTATCTGTTTTGGGAAGATGCAAAGCCTGGTTATGTAGAACCCTTTGGCAGTGTTTTGGACGCATTCTTTGTCCATATTAAGGGAGAAAGCTCTTCGGACGCTGTTTTTGCCCAGGCAGAGGAGAAATTCCCTGGGGCGGCGCGGATTATCCGGAAAGACGAGATGCCGGGAGAGGCTGGATTTTCCGTCAGCGGAATTACAGAGAATGACTTGCAGGCGGCCCTTAGCGAATTAGCGGCCAGCGGGATCTCTGTGTTAAACCGGGTAAAAATTTCCGACTTTTAAGGGGGAGAGGGAATGATACGGATTGATGTGCCGGCTACCAGTGCCAATCTGGGTTCTGGATTTGACTCGCTGGGTATTGCCCTCACCATGCAGAACCGGGTGTGGGTAGAGGAATACGATGGTTTAGAAATTCGCTGTACAGACAGCTTGGAGGTTCCCAAGGATGAGAGCAACTTGATTTTTTGGGCAGCCAAGCATCTGTATGAGATCTGCGGCAAAAAGCTGCCGGGGTTAAAAATTATTCAGGAAAATAATATCCCGATGGCAAGAGGACTGGGCAGCAGCTCGGCCTGTATCGTGGCGGGAATTTTAGCCGCGAACCGTTTTATGGGCAATCCCATGTCCAAGACAGATTTGATCAATCTGGCGGCAAAGATTGAAGGACACCCGGATAACACCAGCCCGGCATTGTCAGGCGGCCTGGTCGCTTCTGCTATGGAGGGAGAACGGGTTTACAGCGTCAGTGTGCCTGTTAGTGATAAGATTCGTTTTGCGCTGATGATTCCGCCCTTTGAGCTGAAGACGGAGAAAGCCCGGGCCGCTCTGCCCAAAGAGTACAGCCGGGAGGACGCGGTGTACAATCTGTCCCGGTCGGGATTGATGACCGCCTCCTTGTTTTCTGGGGAGCTGCACAATCTAAGAGTGGCGGTGCAGGACCGCATCCACCAGCCCTACCGCTCGGAGCTTATTGAAAACTATGATAATGTGTTCCGCATGAGCTATGAGCTGGGTTCCTTGGGTACCTATGTCAGCGGGGCAGGGCCTACCATTATTGCCATGATTGACGCGGAGAACGCCAGAGCCTTTGGAGAAAATTGTGTAAGCCACTTGGCCGACAAGGGCATTACAGGATGGCGGGTGGAGATTCTCCAGGCCGATCAGGAGGGGGCTAAGGTGGTGATTGAGTAATGGAAGCATCCCTTTTTCAGAATGTAGATTGTGTTTCTCTTTATGTGGATAACATGGACGAGGGAATCGCTTTTTATTCCGCATTGGGGTTGAATCTACTTTGGCGGACTGCTTATTCCTGCGGCCTTGGAATGAGCGGTGACATCACCGAGGTCGTGCTGGTAACAAAACACAATCCCGTGGTACAGTTTAAGGTGGAATCCGTGGAGACGGCGCTGATGGCCTATGCGAAAGCGGGAGGCAAGGTGGAACTGGCGCCTTTTGACATTGACATTGGCAGGTGCGCTGTGGTTTCCGACCCGTGGGGGAATCAATATTGTCTGCTGGATATGAGCAAGGGAAAGTATACCACGGACGCGCAAGGGGTTGTGACGGGAGTGGCCCCATAAGCGATCTAATGCAGGTGTGGAGATTTCACAAATCAGCAGTATATCTGGCAAAACAGACGGAATGTTTGCAGTTACATTGACAAAGCGCCTCTTCAACGATATAATATGTTAAAACAACTTGATGCAGAGGGGTTAGAATATGGCTTTAATTGTACAGAAATTTGGCGGTACCTCCGTGCGGGATGCCGAGCGCATTGATAACGTGGCGGATATCATTACGTCCGCTTA
>CAJUPK010000115.1 GCA_910588415.1 uncultured Oscillospiraceae bacterium
CGCTTGAAAGAGAGGGGGCTGCTTTTGGGCATTGTCAGCAATAATCATGGCGGGGTGCGGCAGGTCCTGGCGGAACAGGGCCTGGCAGTTTTTTTTGACGGCATGGTGATCTCAGAGGAGGCGGGGCTGTACAAGCCGGACCCAAGGATTTTAGAGCTGGCCTGCTGGCAGCTGCAAGTCTCCTGCCAGGAGAGCGTCTATGTGGGCGACCATCCCTTTGACATTTTGTGCGCCCATTCCGCCCATATGCCGGCGGTATGGATGCCTGTAAACCGCTCTATGTCTGTGCCTGCGTTTATTGGCCCGCCGGAGCATACCATCCACAGCTTGGAAGAACTACCGGGCCTTCTATAAAAAATCACCCCTTTGAAGCCTTTTCAAGGGGGTGATTCTGCTTTTTCCATAATAAGCGCTTTGATTTCCGGGGCTTGGCTTTAGGAGATTCCCTGAAGGTCCTCCTGCTCCAGCCGCCGGACTTTTACAGCGACCTGTACCTCGTAGCCGCACTGGGGCATCAGCGCGGGCCAGTTCTCCCGGTTTTGCCGCCAATAGGAGGAATACCGCCGGTAGAGCAGGCCACCCAGGCCGAATATATCGCAGCTGTCCCGCTCTGCGGTTTGAAATAGGGCGGAGCGGATCTCCTGGCTGAGAAGCTGGGCGGTGGCCTCCTCCAGGGCTGGGTAAAAGGCCGCCGGGTCCTGGCGGGGACCTGCGGCAGCGCTTACGTCGGCCTCTGCCTCTACGGTAAGCTGAAAGGCTGGGCGGCCGTCCAGCCGGGGCCGGATGGTCCCCTTGACCCCCCGCAGGCTTAAAGTCACGGTGCCAAAGGCTTCGCCGCTGACTGTAAGCTCTCCCCGGTCCAGCCCTCCGGTGGCCGCCAGGTAGCCTCGGGTCTGCTCCAGGCCCAGCAGGCCCTTGACCTGATAGCCCTGGAAATAGGCGGTGCCCGTGATCTGGGCGCCCTCTTCCGTAGGGCTGAGCACGGGCAGCACCGGTGAGCTGCCCTCGCCCTTGATCCCGTTGACAAAGGAGAGAATATCCGCGTCCACGGCCTGGCCGTTGGTCTTTCCGCTGCCGCCCAAAGCCTGCAGTTGGGACATCTTCATCAGCTTGCCGTCCTTTTCGCTGGAGAGAACCTCCTCTGCCTGGCCCTCCGCCAAAAACAGCTTGACCGCTGGCCGGGTATTGTAGTACCGCACAAAGAAGTCCAGGCAGTCGTCCAGGCCCCGGCGGGCGCAGCCCATGCCAAAGACCACCAGGTAGTTGTGGGCATAGAAGGGCTGGCGGCCTGTGGACAGGGACAGGGAGGACAGGGCCTCCAGCACGGTGGGGCCCTCGCAGACAAACAGCTCCTCGCCCTCGTCCTCTGGGGAGACAGAGGACCGCACTGTCACCCGGTAGCCCTCTCCGGTCCAGTCTACCCCCATGCCGTGGATGAGCACCCGCTCGTACAGTTCCGGATACCCGCACCCGGAGAGAGACAGCAGGAGAAGCCCGGCCAACGCCAGGGCCAACCGTTTTGCAGCCTTCATTTTTCCGCCTCCTTCTCTTTAGGGCTCTTTCGCGCTGCCGCCAGGACCAGCAGGGGCAGCAGCACCCCCACGGTCAGGGTACACCACAGCAGCAGGTGGGAGCTTAACAGCAGCCCCTGCAGCCAGGCGCTGCGCGCCGCGGTAACAGCCAGCAGCAGCATGGCCCCCGCGAGGATACACGCGGTCCACCGGGGCTCTTTTTTTCTGGACAGGCTGAAGAAGCACACCCGGCAGGCGTACAGGTCAAAGGCCAGCTGGATGATCAGCCCCATCATCCACACCCCGGTGAGCACCGCGTCCAGCCGCTGGAGAGAGCGCACCTCGGTGAGAGAGGCCAGCACGTAAATGGGAAAGTTCTGCGTGTAGGCATAGCGGCCCAGGCACCCCACGGTGAGCACCAGGGTAACCCCCACAAACAGGGCGATCCCCGCCAAACAGGCGGCAAATCCGGTTTTGCGGCGGCCCCGCACCTGGGGCAGCAGCACCGCCATGTCCGCGAACAGGGAGGCGCGGGCAAGAAACAGGAGGAAGCTCTTTCCGGTTTGGGAAAAGCCGTTGTAAAAGAGGGGCTCCAGGTGGTCTGTCCGAAAGCGTCCGGCCGCTATGGAGAACACCAGGCCGCAGCTGAGAATCAGCACCGCAAACACGCACACAGCGCTGCGGGCACAGGTCTCCAGGCCCCGCAGGGCCCCGAACAGGGCCGCGCCCACCAGGGCCGCAATGACCCACCCAGCGGAGAAGCCTGGGTTCACGGTGTCCATCAGGAAAATCTGGAACAGGGTGAGGGAGGCGGCCCCGGTGACCACAAAGTACAGCCCATAGGCCAGGGGGACCAGCCTGCCCAGGGGGCCCATACTCCGCACAGCCAGCTCTGGCACGCTGGCCTCCGGGCTTTTGCGGGCGGCCAGCCAGATGGGCAGGGACAAAACCAGCCCGGTCGCCATGGCCAACAGGCAGGAGACCACGCTGTCCAGGAGATTTTCGCCTCCCGTGTATAGGGCGTTTAAGTGCAGGGTCACCAGCACCCGGGACACGAACATGGCTACAAAGAACTGGCCCGCGCTGATGGTTGTTTTCGGCATATGCAAATTGTGCTCCTCCTTTTGCCCGGCGCGGATGCGCGCCGCTGTTAAGGGCAAGGCCGTGGGACGCTGTCCCACCCCCTGCCAGGGGAACCAGTTCCCCTGGACCCCTTTCTTGGCCATCACCCAGCCAACATAGAACCACCACGTGCTCCCATCTAGCTACCCCAGAGCCACCCAGGCAGGAGTTTCCCTCGCACTTTTGCGCAGCAAAAGCAAGCGCTTCGCGCGATGGAGGGAAATTCCGGTAATATTGCGCCCCTCAGGGCACAATGTCAAAGAGCCACCCAGGCAGGAGTTTCCCTCGCACTTTTGCGCAGCAAAAGCAAGCGCTTCGCGCGATGGAGGGAAACTCCGGTAATATTGCGCCCCTCAGGGCACAATATTACCAGGCATATCCTGAACATTGGCGCTGCCTTTGGAGAGCCTTTTCCAGTTGGCCCGCACAAACACGTCCCGGAAGGCCAGGCGGCCGCTGTAGGGGGACACAGGGGACAGAAGGGGCACGCCGAAGCTGTCGGAGCCGCACAGGTCCATAAGCAGCAGCAGCAGGCCGATCATCACGCCCCATACACCCAGGAAGTTTCCCGCCAGGAGAAAGCCCAGCCGCAGCAGGGCCAGGGGCTCGTACAGCCGGGGCACCGCGTAACCGGCAATGGCCGTTAGGGCTACCACCAGCAGGGAGGGGGCGCTGACCAGTCCGGCGGTTACAGCGGTATCGCCAATCACCAGGCCGCCCACAATGCTGACCGTGGCCGACAGGGACCGGGGAGCACGCAGCCCGGCTTCCCGCAGCACTTCGTAGAGAAAGTAGAGGATCAGGGTTTCCGCCATAACGGGGAAGGGGGTTTGGGCCTCTGACTCCGCAATCTTCAGCAGTAGGGCTTCCGGCAGCAGTTCTGGGTGGTGGGTGGCAATGGCCACGTACAGCCCGGGCAGGAAGGCGCTTAAAAAGAAGGCGATATACTTCAGCCAGCGGATGAAAGTGCCGTAAAAGGGCCGGGTCAGGTAGTCGTCCAGGGTCTGGAAGTTTTCTACAAACAGGAAGGGCACCAGCAGGGCGCTGGGGGTCCCCTCCATCAAAATGGCGATGCGCCCCTCCTCTATTTTGCCGCAGACCACGTCTGGCCGTTCGGTCATGCCCACACCGCTGAAAATGCCGCCCCGCTCTAAAAAGCTGACCAGATACCCAGCCCCCAGGGCTGTGTCCAGATTAAAGGTTTTCAGGCGCTGGCGAAGCTGCCCTAAAATCTGGGGGCTTGCCACCCCTTCCAGATAGCACAGGGCCAGGGGGGTGTGGCTTTTGCCGCCCACCTCTGCTTTCTCAAATTTCAGGGCCGTAGTCTTCATGCGGCGGCGAATCATGGAGATATTATTCTGGTAGCTCTCTGTAAAGCCGTCTTTGGCGCCCCGCTGCATCACCTCGTTTTGGGGCTCGTCCGGGCCCCGGGTCTCAAAGCCCTGGACCCCGAATACCAGGGCCTCCTGGCAGCCGTCTATGCACAGCACCGCGAAGCCGCTCATCAGCAGAAGCAGCAGTTGGTCCATGCGGGCCTCCCGCTTCTGTTCCATAGAGCCCAGCACCGTTTTCTCCGCCTGCAGCAGCAGGGCGTCTCCCTGGCCGGACAGTGCCCCGTCCAGCAGGGGGTTGAGAATGCTCAGGGTGATGATCTGCTTGCTGACCAGGCCGTCCAGGCCAAAGAGAGCGGCCTCTGTGCCGTCAAGCTCCAGTTCCCGCATCATAAAGTCCATGGCGTTGGTGAATTGGCCCTGCAGATACTGTTTGTTTTCTTCCAAATGGGCGGACAGCTTTTCCATCCGGCAGCCTCCTTTGTCAAAAGCATGGGCGAACAGGCTCTAGCAGCCCTAGTATGGGCCAAAGGGGCGGCCATTATGCGGATAAACCGGAGGAAACCGCGGGATACTACGGGATATAGGTTCTGCATTTTTGCGAAAAGAGGGATGGAATGTTCACGTCTTTGATACGTACCTTGATTATGTATGCAGCCATTTTGATCAGTGTCCGGCTGATGGGAAAGCGGCAGATCAGCCAGCTGCAGACTTCAGAGCTGGTGGTAACGCTGCTTATCTCCGAGCTGGCGGTCATGCCCATCCAGCAGCACCAGGACCCTTTGTGGAACGGGCTGGTCCCCATGGTGGTGCTGGTGGCCTGCGAAATTCTTGTGTCTTTGGGCATGTTGAAAAGCGGGCGGTTCCGGCAGGCTGTGTGCGGCAGTCCCATGGTGGTGATTGAAAACGGCCGGGTGCTGCAGGACCAGCTGCGCCGCCTGCGCATGAGTACAGAGGACCTGTTTGAAGAGCTGCGCCAGGCCGGGGCCTTTGCCCTGGAGGACGTGGCCTATGCCATTGTGGAGACCAACGGCCACTTGAGCGTGCTGAAAAAGGCTGCCGCTGACTCTTTGACCCCCAAACAGGCAGGAGTGAAGGCCCCCCAGGAGGCGCTGGAGGTGGTGGTGGTCAGCGACGGGCAGATCTCCCGCAAATCCCTGGCCCTGTGCGGCCACGACCCGGCCTGGCTGCGGGGCCAGCTCAGCGCTCAGGGGGCCCAGCTCTCTGACGTGTTTATTATGACCGTGCGCACAGACGGCAAGCAGATGCTGATCCGCAAGCAGTAGGTTCTTGTCAAATTCCGGCGCTTGGTGTATAATGGCAGCAGAAGGGGCCTGCAAGCACGGTTAGGGATGGTTTGAATCATGGAAAACTCTGAACTGCGGAGACCAGTAACGCTGCTTCCGGGGTGAAATACCCCCGGCTTTTCTCCGGGTTCTTAAGACAAAGCGAGGCGGTCCCAAGACGGTGCCTGCGGTTTTTCAGACAAGCCCTACACATTGCCGCGGGAATTTTACCTGGAGGGGGCGCTGCCAGTGGACCAGATAGAGCTTGACCAACGGATGGACCAGCTGGCCTGCCAGTTACGGGAACTGGGGCTGGAGATTTCTCCCCGGCTGGACCCCCATGTGCGGATCAACACCCGGGCAAAGCGGCGGCTGGGCTGCTGCTGGTTTTCCCTAGGCGGGTGCGTGGTAGAGGTCTCCTCCCGGGTGCTGGAGGACCCGGAGCTGCTGCGGCTCACCCTGGTCCACGAGCTGCTGCACACCTGCCCGGGCTGCCAGGACCACGGCCCCCGCTGGAAGGCCTGCGCCCAGCTGGCCAGCAGGGCCCTGGGGCTGGAGCTGCGGCGTACCGTGCAGGTGGAGAACCCGCCCGGCCCCCTGCGGCGGGAGGAAGTGAAGTATGTGCTGGAATGTGAGAGCTGCGGGGCGGTTATTCAGCGCAAGCGGCTTTCTAAGGCGGTAAAAGCGCCCTGGCGCTACCGTTGCTCCTGCGGAGGCAGGCTGAAGCGGATAAGATAGGCGGAGCAGCGGCATGGTTTTCGTTGACTTTTCGACAAAAATCGTGTAAAATAAACAGAGTACCGATTTGCCGTAAGGGGGTTCTTTTTATGAAAAAACGTGCGCTGTTCCTGGCCCTGCTGGCCTCGGCGCTGATAGCGCTTTCTGGCTGCTCGGCGCCGAACTCGCTGCAGCTGGACTTGTCCCAGGGCTATGGCAACCACAACAAGCTGCTGCATTTGAACGCCAGCAATGGGAGCAACCGGCAGCGTATCGAGGACTTTGCGGCTATTTTGGAAAACGCCGCGCCTTTGGAAAAGGACGCGGAGCTGTTTGCCTATTACCCGGATTACCTGCTGACCATCAGTCGGAAGGGGCAGAAGACCACGGCGCTGGTGGATGTAAACGGCAGCTTTGTGGACTTTATGCTTTTGGAAGAGGAGCAGGTCTACCGGGCGAATATCAGCCCCCAGGAGCTGAAGGCTTTGGTGCATCAATCCGCCCATTAACCGTGGAAGGGAGAGCTGGCGATGCTGACGGAGAAGACAAAACGCGGGTATACCGCTCTGCTGGAAGAGGAGCTGAAGCTTGCCACGGGCTGCACAGAGCCTATCGCCCTGGCCTATGCGGCCGCCCGGCTGCGGGAGCTTTTGGGAGAGAGGCCGGAGCGTCTGCGGATAGAGGTTTCCGGCAATATCATCAAAAATGTAAAGTCCGTGGTGGTGCCCAACACCGGAGGGCTGAAGGGCATAGAGGCCGCGGTGGCAGCGGGCATTGTGGCTGGTGAAGCGGGAAAATGCCTGCAGGTGATTGCCGAGGTCCCCGTGGAAAAGCACGGGGAGATTGCCCGGTATCTCCAGAGCGCCCAGATGGAGGTGGCCTGCGCCCAGACGCCGCGGCTGCTGGACATCCGTCTGACTGGCTGGTCGGCAGCCCACTGGGCGGTGGTACATATTGCCAACAGCCACAGCAACCTGGTCCACGAGGAGCTGGACGGGAATTTGCTGCTGGACAAGCCAGCGGACGACCAGCCCCTTTTGGCGGACAAGCCCCTGCTGCGGGTAAAGGACATTTTGGAGTATGCGGACACAGTGGATGTGGAGGAGGTGGCCTGTCTGCTGGAGCGGCAGGCTGCCTGCAACCTGGCCATTGCCCAGGCTGGCCTGGAGGGCAGCTGGGGGGCTAACATTGGGTCTGTGCTGCTGGACGCTTACCCGGATGACATAAAGACCCGGGCAAAGGCCTGGGCCGCGGCTGGCAGCGACGCCCGTATGAGCGGCTGCCAGCTGCCTGTGGTCATTCTGTCCGGCTCTGGGAACCAGGGCATCACGGCCTCTGTGCCAGTGGTGAAGTATGCCCAGTTCCTGGGCGTGGACCGGGAAAAGCTGTACCGGGCGCTGCTGGTCAGCGATTTGGTGACCCTGGAGCAGAAGTCCGGCATTGGGCGGCTGTCCGCCTACTGTGGGGCGGTCAGCGCGGGAGTGGGAGCCGGGGCCGGCATTGCCTATCTGCTGGACGGCAGCTTTGAGGCCATTGCCCATACCATTGTCAATGCGGTGGCCATTATCAGCGGCACAATCTGCGACGGGGCCAAGCCCTCCTGCGCGGCGAAAATTGCCGCCAGCGTGGACGCGGGAATTCTAGGCTACCACATGTATAAGGCCAGCCAGGAGTTTAAAAGCGGCGACGGCATTGTCACCCGCACGGTGGATGACACCATTGCCAATATTGGCGTTTTGGCCCAGGAGGGGATGCGCCAGACAGACCGCACCATTTTGGAAATTATGACCACGCGCTGCAACTGAAGCCTGCTGAGACAAGAGAACGGCGGGCAGGAATGGGAAGAACATAATAAAAAACATCCCCGGTACAAGCTGGGGATGTTTCTATTTGGAAAATTTTACGGATTTCCACAGGCAGTATGGGCGTTGAGAGCGAAAGGAAAAAGTTTTGTCCACTTTTTCAAGAAGTGGAAGAGTTATGCGTTGCATAACTCTAGGCTTGGTGCAAAGCCCCAAGCCCTTGCCGGAGTGCGCGAACTGTGCGCACGGAGGCCTAACGGTGCGTAAGCTTTCGTTAGCCATTTTCTTTGAAAATGGCTAAAAGGGCTGACACA
>CAJUPK010000116.1 GCA_910588415.1 uncultured Oscillospiraceae bacterium
GTGACTTGCCGAAGGCAATGTCAAAGTCCGCTATTGGGCACCTTGTGCCCAAGGCGCTGCTCTGCTGGGCGGCGCTCCCTTTGTGGTCTACGGGGCACTGTGTGGGGTGTAAAGCTTTCTGCTTCCCCCTCGCTCTATACAGCGCCGCCTGGTAAGGGCAAGGTCGTGGAGCGCTGCTCCACACCACGCAAGGGGAACCAGTTCCCCTTGACCCCTTTCTTGGCCATCACCTGACCAATAGAGGGCCACAACCTGCTGCCACCCAACTACCCCAGAGTCGCCTAGGTAGGAGTTTTCCGGTACTTTCCGCAGGAAAGGCGACCGCTTCGCGGTCGAGGGAAACTCCGTGACTTGGGCGAAGCCCAACGTCACTGGTCCGTGCCGTGTACATGATACCACAAAGATACGGGATGTTTTCTCTGCACTTTTGCGAAGCAAAAGCGAGTGCTGCGCACGAAGAGAGAAAACTCCCTGTACACGGCCACATAGACTATAATATACCATCCTGGTCTGCGCCGTGTACATGATACCACAAAGATACGGGATGTTTTCTCTGCACTTTTGCGAAGCAAAAGCGAGTGCTGCGCACGAAGAGAGAAAACTCCCCGTACACGGCCACATAGACTATATATACCATCCTGGTCTGCGCCGTGTACATTGTACCATATCCGCGGGTAATTGGCAAGCTTTTTTTTGCGGACACTGCCAAGTACGGCAAGTGTGCTGCCCGCAGCCTTTTTCCGGCCCCTCTGGGGGGCAGGCTCAGCTTAGGCGCGCCTCCACCTTTTTGCCGGTCTGCTTCTTTTTCTTTTCCGGCTTGATCTTTTTGCCAATGAGCTTGCGGGAGAAGCCGCTGATCTTCCCCAGCTCGTCCCCCAGCCTGGGCTGAACTGCCTCAAAGCTCTCCTTGGAAAGCCCGTTGAGAAACACGTAGGTGATGATGGAGCGCAGGTCCATGTCCCCGTTTTTGTACATGTCCTCCAGCAGGGCGCAGAGCTTCTCCGCGGGCTCGCTGTCCGGATAGCGGCGGATCAGGTCCTCTGCCCGGGGCAGGGCAGAGGCCTTCAGAAAGGCAATATACCGCACCTGGCCATAGGTGATCTTCTCCTGGTTCAGCTCCTCCTTCATCTCCGGGAAAATATGCACCAGGCGGTTGATGAAGAATAGGGGGTCCACGTTGCGGTCCTCTCCCTTGGCGCTTTTCTTGCGCTGCTGCACCATGGCCACCCGCTTGGGTCCCCGCACCACCTCCAAAAAGTCGTTGATGATGCTCTCCGCGTCTGCCCGGTCCCCTGTTTTCATGTCAAACAGCCAGGCGGAAAGCTCCCGCCAGTCCCCGGGCTTGCCGTCCTCCGCCAGACTGGCAGAGCGCAGCACAAAGCTCTGGCGCTTGGTGTGGTACAGCAGGCTGTAGGCCACCTCTCCTGTGGCAAACACCACGGCCCGGCCGTTTTCATCCTCCAGGGCCTCTGGCTCTTGAAAGCCCTGCTGGGAAAGCTCTTGGGCCAGGGCTGTCTCTATCAGCTGAAAAGGGGAAAAATCCAAAAAAATCAACTCCAAATCCCAAAGTGCCGTTGTCCGGCTCCTCCGCTTATTACGCCTATTATACCAACCCCAGGGCGGTTTGTCAACGAAAAGCCCGCGCAAAACAGTTGATAAATCCAGCGGGCTATAGTATAATAGAATGGAATAGCCTGAGAAGCCTGTGCTTCATCCTTTAAAAACAAGGGGGATCCCCATGAACGAGAAGCTGAACCTGGCCGTGATTTTTGGCGGCCAGTCCTCGGAACACGAAGTTTCCCTGATGTCCGCTGCCTCCATCCTGGAAAACCTGGACAGGGAGCGCTATCAGGTTTATACAATCGGCATTACCAAAGACGGCCGCTGGCTGCTGTACAACGGCCCTACACAGGGGCTTGCCAGCGGCGCCTGGCTCAAGGATTCTGTGCCGGCCTTCCTCTCTCCAGACCCCACGGTACACGGCCTGGTGGTGATGGAGGAGGGGGGCTGCCGCACCCTGCGGCTGGACTGCCTTTTCCCGGCCCTGCACGGCAAAAACGGCGAGGACGGGTCCATACAGGGGCTGTTCCAGCTGTCTGGCATTCCCTATGTGGGGTGCGATGTGCGCAGCTCTGCCATCTGCATGGACAAGGCCGTTACCCACACGCTGCTGTCCGCTGCGGACATCCGCCAGGCCCACTACCTGTGGTTTTACACCGACCGCTATGCCGCTGCCCCGGAGGTGGTCCGCAATAAGATCCAGGCCCGGCTGGACTTTCCCGTGTTTGTAAAGCCCGCCAACGCCGGTTCCTCGGTGGGGGTGAGCAAGGTGGAGCGCCCGGAGGACCTGGACGCCGCCATACAGAAAGCCGCCCGGGAGGACGGCAAGGTGGTGGTGGAAGAGGGCATAGCGGGCCAAGAGGTGGAGTGCGCTGTGCTGGGCCTGCGCCCTGGGGCCCAGGCCTCCCTGGTGGGGGAGATCGGCGCCTCTGCCCAGTTCTACGACTATGACGACAAGTACGTCAACGGTACCAGCCAGCTGTACATTCCGGCCCGGATTGACCCGGCGGTGGCCCAAAAGATCCAGGAGACGGCAGTGCGGGCCTACCGGATGCTGGGCTGCTCTGGCCTGGCCCGGGTGGACTTTTTTGTGACGGAAAAGGACCAGGAGGTGGTCTTAAACGAGATCAACACCCTGCCTGGATTCACCTCCATCAGCATGTACCCCAAGCTGTGGATGGCCGGGGGCCTTACCTACAGCCAGCTGCTGGACCGGCTGATCGGCCTGGCCCTGGAGCAGGCGGGCGCAGAGGCGGCCAGCCATGGATAACCGGCCTATTGGGGTGTTTGACTCTGGCCTGGGAGGGCTGACTGCCGTGAAAGAGCTGGAGCGGGTGCTGCCCCGGGAGAGCGTGGTCTATTTTGGAGACACAGGCCGGGTCCCCTACGGCACCCGCAGCCGGGAGACCGTGCGCCGCTATGCCCGGCAGGACATGGCCTTTTTGGCTGCCCACCATGTAAAGGCTGTGCTGGCTGCCTGCGGCACGGTGAGCTCTACGGCTGCGGACATTGGGGCGGGGCTTCCGGTGCCCTACTTTGACGTGGTGGGGCCCACGGCCCGGGCAGCTGCCAGCCGCACCCAGAGGGGGATCGTGGGGGTGATTGGCACCAGCGCCACCATTCACAGCGGGGCTTACAGCCGGGCCCTGCGGGGCCTTTCCCCGGACCTGCAGGTGCTGGCAAAGCCCTGCCCCCTGTTTGTGCCTCTGGTAGAGAGCGGCTTTGTAGAGCCTGGGGACCCGGTGGCCCGGCTGGCAGCAGAGCGGTACCTGGCCCCCCTGCGGGAGGCGGGGGCCGATGTGCTGATTTTGGGCTGCACCCACTACCCCATTCTCAGCCAGACCATCGCCCAGGTGATGGGCCCTGGGGTGGCGCTGGTGGACAGCGGCCGGGAGGCGGCCCTGGCCCTGGCAGAGGGGCTGGAGGCAGCCGGGCTGCTGTGCGGGCCGGATGTGCCCCGGCAGGCCGAGTACTATGTGACAGACGCGCCAGAGGGCTTTGACGCTATCGCGGAGCTGTTTTTGGGCCATACGGTGGACGCCCGGCAGATCGATATAGAGGCCTATTAGATGGGCTCCTGAGAGCGGAGGTAAAAGTTTCGCCAGTCTTTTCAAAGGCTGCGAGGTGTGGAGCGGCGCTCCACGGTCTTGCCGGAGGACGCGCCCTGTGCGTCCGAAGGCCATCGACACGCGTCAGCTTTTTTAGCCATTTTCTTTGAAAATGGCTAACTTGGACGTTTCTGGCGCTGCCGCGCAAGACCTTGGAGGCTTTGCCTCCAAACCTCCACCAGGGGCCTAACGCCCCTGGACCGCGCAATTTTGCTCTCACCCCACACTTGCTGAAGAGGAGGCGGGACCATGCTGAAAGAAAACTACAGCATCAATATCAAAGGCAAGCAGTTTTACGAGGAGGACAAAGGAGAGGTGACCCTTTCCACCACCGGGTCTTATAGGGAACAGGGGGACGTGCGTTTTATTGCCTATAAGGAGTACGAGGAGGATGACGCCAGCCGCTTCCACACAGCGGTGCTGAAGGTGGAGCCCGGCAAGGTGACCATCATCCGGTCCGGGTCCTCCAGCCGGCTGATCTTGGAGGAGGGACAGCGGCACCTGTGCCTGTATGACACGGGCTTTGGCACCATGGCTGTGGGCCTGTTTACCAGCGAGCTGAACGCCCAGCTGGGCGAGGCAGGCGGTTCTTTAGAGATCAAATATACCCTGGACATTGACTCCAACCTCTCCAGCCGCAACGAGCTGCGGATAGAGGTGCGCCCCCTGCCCCCTGTGCCGGGGTTTTAAGCGGGGCCTGCTTCACAACCAGGCGGGTTCCAGGGGGAACCGGTCAAAAACCCGTTGCTTTTCAGGCACTTCCCACGGGAAACCGCCCGTTGGGGGTATGGGATATATAAAGAAAAGCGGGCGCCCGCGGGGCGTTAAACACAGCCCTGAAACAGACTCTTAGGATATCACGGATACAGAAAGGATTCGATACTCATGTCGCAAATCGTTGAAAAGGCCCGGCAGCAGCTGCGCGGGGCCATTGAAAGCGCCTTGGTACAGGCCATGCAGGAGGGCGCCCTGCCAGAGGCCCCCCTGCCCGCCTTTGCCCTGGAGGTGCCCGCGGACCGTTCCCACGGGGACTGGTCCAGCAATGTGGCCATGGCCGGGGCCAGGACCTTCCACGCCGCCCCCCGGGCCATTGCCGGGGCCATTCAGCAGCGCCTGTCCTTAGAGGGGACCTGCTTCTCCTCCTGCGAGATAGCCGGGCCAGGCTTTTTAAACTTTACCTATAACAGGGCCTTTTATGGGCAGGTGCTGCAGGATATCCAGGAGCAGGGGGCAGCCTATGGCCGCAGCGGCTCTGGCAACGGCAGGCGGGTTTTGGTGGAGTATGTGTCCGCCAACCCCACAGGCCCCATGCACATTGGCAACGCCCGGGGCGGCGTGCTGGGCGACGCCCTCTCTGCTGTTTTAGAGGCAGCGGGCTGCCAGGTACAGCGGGAGTTCTATGTAAACGACGCGGGCAACCAGGTGAACCGCTATGGACTGTCCATAGAGGCCCGGTACATGCAGCTGTTCCAGCCGGATTTCCCTTTTCCAGAGGACGGCTACCTGGGGGAGGACGTGACGGAGAACGCCAAAGCCTTTGCAGAGCTGCACGGGGACAAATATGTGGACAGTGACAGCCAGGCCCGCCGGGAGGCTCTCATTGCCTATGCCATTCCCAAAAACATCCAGGTGCTGCACGACGATTTGAAGCGCTACCGGGTGGAGTACGACAACTGGTTCCACGAGTCCTCCCTGCATGAAAACGGCGCGGTGAGCCGGGTGGTGGAGGCGCTTCGGGAAAAGGGCTGCACCTATGAGAAAGAGGGGGCCCTGTGGTTCCGGGGCGAGAGCTATGGGTCAGAGGACTTTGTACTGGTGCGCTCCAACGGGGTGCCCACCTATATTGTGCCGGACATTGCCTACCACTACAACAAGCTGGTGACCAGGGGCTTTGACCGGGCCATCAACGTGCTGGGGGCAGATCACCACGGGTATGTGCCCCGGCTGAAGGCCGCCATTGCCGCCCTGGGCATTGACCCGGACCGCCTGCAGGTGGTGCTGATGCAGATGGTGAGCCTGGTGCGGGACGGGGAGGCGGTTAAGCTCTCTAAGCGCAGCGGCAAGGCCATCACCATGGCCAATCTGCTGGACGAGGTGCCCATTGACGCGGCCCGCTTTTTGTTTAACTCCTACGAGCCCAACACCCGCATTGAGTTTGACCTGGACCTGGCTGTGAAGGAGGACGCCCAAAACCCGGTGTACTATGTGCAGTATGCCCACGCCCGTATCTGCAGTATTCTGCGCAGCCTGCAGGCCGACGGCATAGAGCCCCGGCCCTGCTCCCTGGAGGAGCTGGCCCTGCTGGCTGCCCCGGAGGAGGCGGAGCTGGTGCGCGTTCTCTCTGGCTACACAGACGAGATCGCGGGCGCTGCCAACAGCATGGACCCGGCCCGTATCACCCGGTATGTGCTGCATGTGTCCACGCTGTTCCACAAGTTCTACAACGCCTGCCGGGTAAAGGGCGTGGACCCAGCCCTTTCCGCTGCCAGGCTGCAGCTTTGCGTGGCAGCCAAAACCGTGATTGAAAACGCCCTGGCGCTGTTTAAAGTCACGGCGCCGGACCGCATGTGACCCCGGCGAAAGGAGGCCTGCCATGACCGCGGAAAAGGATTGGATCAAGGACCTGGTCGTGTACCAGATCTATCCCCGAAGCTTTTACGACTCCAATGGGGACGGCATAGGGGACCTGCCCGGCATTTTGCAGAAGCTGGGCCACCTGGAGGAGCTGGGGGTAAACGCCCTGTGGCTCTCTCCGGTGTATCGCTCTCCCAATGACGACAATGGGTACGACATCTCCGACTATCAGGATATCATGGAGGAGTTTGGCACCATGGAGGACTGGGACCGCCTGCAGGAGGCCTGCCAGAAGCGGGGCATCCGGCTGATTATGGACCTGGTGGTAAACCACTCCTCGGACGAGCACCCCTGGTTTGTGGAATCCCGGTCCTCCCGGGACAATCCCAAAAGCGAGTACTACATCTGGCGGGACCCGGTGCAGGGCCGGGAGCCCAACAACTGGGCCTCTGCCTTTGGGGGCAGCGCCTGGGAGTATGTGCCGGAGCGGGGGCAGTACTATTTCCACTATTTTTCTAAAAAGCAGCCGGACCTGAACTGGGCCTGCCAGGACCTGCGGGAAGAGCTGGTGGCCATGATGCACAAATGGGCGGACAAGGGCGTGGGGGGCTTTCGGGTGGACGCCATCAGCTATTTGGACAAGCCCCTGGATTTTCCCGACTCGGCCCTGCCCCCTCAGCCGGACGGGTACTCCTTCCCGGACTGCCTTGCGGGCAGGCCCGGCACCCATGCCTATATCCAGGAGCTGAACCGCCGGGTTTTTGCCCCCCGCCAGCTGCTCACCGTGGGAGAGGTCTCGGCCCCCCATGTGGAGGAGCTGTGCCGGTATGTGCGCACAGCCCGGGAGGAGTTTGACATGGCCATTCCCTTTGTGCCTCCCATGGTGGAGATTGACACCTGGTCCCCCCAGAAGCTGAAAAGGGACATAGAGGAGAGCTGGCAGGCCCTGCGGGAGGACGGCTGGTGGGCCCGGTTCTTCAGCAACCACGACAAGCCCCGGCAGGTCTCTCTGTATGGGGACGACGGGGCCTATTGGGAGGTTTCCGCTAAGTTTCTGGCCATGTTTCTGCACAGCCTGCCCGGCACCCCCTTTGTGTACCAGGGGGAGGAGATCGGCATGACCAACTTGAAGCTGCCCCGCATAGAGGACTACAAGGACCCGGACACCCGGAACCGCTACCGCCAGCTGCTGCTCTCTGGCCTGGACCCGGAGGCAGCTCTGGCCCGGGCCCAACTGGAGAGCCGGGACAATGCCCGCACCCCCATGCAGTGGGACGCCACGGAGAACGGCGGCTTTACCACGGGCCGGCCCTGGCTGCAGGTAAACCCCAACACCCGGACCATCCATGTGGAGGCCCAGCGCCAGGACCCCCACTCGATTTTCCAGTGCTACCGCAGGCTGATCGCCCTGCGCAAGGAGCAGCCGGTTTTGTCCCGGGGGGATTTCGCCTTCTTAGAGACAGGCCCCGGCGAGCCCCTTGCCCTGACCAGAACCCTGCCGCCAGAGGGACTGCTGGGGATCTTCAACTTCTCCCGGCAGCCCTGCCAGGTTCCCGCCCGGCTGCTGGAGCGGGCCGGGGAACCCCTGCTCTCCTCCTACGACCGGGAGGGCGGCTGGCAGGGTCCTGCCCTGCGGCCCTATGAAGCGGCGCTTTTCCGCTGGAAGCCGGTGTAAAAACCAGGGGAGGGGGGACCTCTCCTGTCCCTCCTATTATGGTATGCTTTTTGAGAGCAACAGGAAAAGTTTCGCCTTCTCACCTTCGGTTCGGTCAGCTCGGGACGGTCCCCACCGGG
>CAJUPK010000117.1 GCA_910588415.1 uncultured Oscillospiraceae bacterium
TTCGTTCTTTTCGGCTCAGCTCTTAGCTTCGCATCCTGCTCTCTCGAGCGCTTGACTATAATACCATACCCTGCCAGGAATGTCAACACTTTTTTTGATTTTTTTCGAGTCTTTCTGCTTTCTTTATCTCGTCTTCTATATATGGTAGTATATTCCAGCTTTTTACAGATATACAGATTCTTTTCCTTGGTTTTCCAATCATACTTTCCCATTCCCTGCGTAAAATGTATTAGGAAGAAAGGGGACAAGCGGTATGAAGAGCAGATATAAAAACACATTTCTCTATCTTTGGCGGGGCACGGTGGTCATTCTTGTCAATCTAATGATCATCGCAATGCTGACGGATCCTGCTGCCCAGGCGCTTTCTAAATATGGTTCCACTGGCAGCGAGGTCACTGCCATCCAGCAGCGGCTGCAAGAACTTGGGTACAGCCCGGGTTCTGCTGATGGTATTTATGGAACCAACACCAAAAACGCGGTGATAGCCTTCCAACGGGATTATGGCCTAGATGATGACGGCATTGTGGGTCCCAAAACCTTAGAAGCCCTGGGACTTGCCGGAGGGGGCGGCTCTGGCGGCGGTAGCTATGGTGGATTTTCTGAGAGCGACGTGCAGCTGATGGCCACCATCATCTCCGCTGAGGCCCGGGGCGAGCCCTATCAGGGCCAGGTGGCTGTGGGCGCGGTCATCATGAACCGGATCGCCCACCCCTCTTTTCCCAACACCCTCTCCGGGGTCATCTACCAGCAGGGGGCCTTCTCCTGCCTGTATGACGGCGGTGTGAATGCCCCTGTGGCTGATTCCGCCTATACTGCCGCCCGGGAGGCTATCAATGGCAGCGATCCCACTGGCGGCGCCATCTACTACTATAACCCGGCCAAGACCACCAACAAGTGGATCTGGTCCCGCCAGGTTATAGCTGTTATCGGTGCGCACAACTTTGCCATTTAATGTGAATGATAGAAAACTTTGATATACCAAATGCAAAGGCGGGACTTAAACAGAAGTCCCGCCTTTCTTGCTTATTCCTTTTCCTTGGCAGCCACAGGCAGCCATATCTCATACTCCATACCGTCCCCGCTACACACATAATACTCAATATTGATGGGGTATGCCAAATCATACTCCCTGTTTCCAGGAAGCCACTCCTGGAATATCTGGGTGTTCAGGGCCTGCAGGCTCTCTACGCTCGGGCTGAGAGCCCGAAACCTTGCCCACTGCGCGGCGGGTATCTCCCGCACCTTCAGGCCATCCGGCACCTGCCCGCCCTTATACGCTCCGGCAACCAGATAGGCAAAAGAATCCGCTCCGTCATCCACGCAGACTCCATACATGCCGATATCATTCTCTGCAATAGCTCTTTCCAAATCTGTCTCAGGCTTCTTTCCCTGCCAAATGGGGTTTAAATACTGCTCCTTCAGCCTTTCCCACATTTTGGGGCACAGCTCGTGTCCCCTGTCCATGGGGATGGTCTCCTCAAAGCCGATCATCTTAAAGCTGTCCATTTTCTCCACTACATAATCCACATTATAGCCTCCTTTTATAGTAATGCTTATTTTCAGGGGCAGAAATACCTTTATCCTCCCCCGCTGCCGCTTCACCTGGGAAGGCGGAAAACCGTGGAAGCGGGAGAATGCCTTTGCAAAACTCTCTGGCGTTTGGTAGCAGTATTTATAGGCAACGTCAATGACCTTCTCCTTTCCCGCCAGCAGGTCCAGGGCCGCCAGATACAGCCGGCGGTTGCGGATATACTCTCCCAGTCCATAGCCAGCAATAATCTGAAAACCCTTCTGCAGATAGAACGGAGAGATATGGACAGCCCCCGCCACCTCTCCTGGGCCGATAGGCTCTAATATATGGTCCTCCATATAGTCAATGGCTCCCCGCAGTCCTTTCAGCCAATCCACTTTTCCACCTCCCCCGTGTCCGGCGTCTCTATAGCAGAGCCGCGCCATTTTGCCTGCCGCTCTGCTATGGTTCTATTATACAGCGTTTCTCTCCCAAAAACCTGTTCATTCCTGCTCTGCTTTGTCTCGCATTGTCCCCTTTTATCCCGCCGCTTTCTCAGGCTGTTTGTGCCGGAAGGAGAGTACAAACACCCCTGCGCTCAGCATATACAGGCCTGTCACAATCAGATAGAAGGGTTTTGCGCCCACCGCGTCAAAGACCATGCCGCCCAGCAGATTGCCCAAAATTCCTGCCACAGAGGCTGTGGAGGTAAAAAAAGCCTGGGCGCTGGCCCTTAAATGGCTGGGGGCCAGCTCATATACATAGTTAAGGGTTGAGCCCAGAAACAGCCCATTTCCCAGACCGAAAAAGGTGCAGAAAAGCAGCATTGTGGGCAGCGAGTTGGCCAACAGGCCAAAGCCCAGGCTCTCTATAGAGATCAGCAGCACAGAGCCCAGCACCATCACCCGCAGGGAAAGCCGCTTGCGCAGCCGGACCATCAGCAGAAGAAAGGGAATCTCCAGCAGAGCCCGGTATGCCAGAATTACCCCGTACTCCTGGGTGTCTACCCCCACACTGTCCATAAAATAGGTGATAAAGTTTACGTCGCAGGCGGAGGCCGTGTAATACAAAAAGCCAAATCCTAAAAAGGCGGTATAGGCCGGGTTGCGGAACAGCTGCCGCACATCCACAGACTCCTCCTCCTTGCCGCCCCCCGCTGGTTTCTCCGCCTTGCGTGCGTCTGGCTCCCTGGCAAACACAGTCATCACAATGGGGATGATCATAAACACGCCTGTCACCCAAAAGGTATTCTTTACCCCCAAAGAGGGCAGCCAGGCAGCAATAATCAGGCTGCCCACTGTAAACAGGAAAGAGCCTGTGCTGCGCAGGACGCCAAAATTCAGCCCCAGCTCATTGCAGTTGCGCACCAGCAGATTTTCCGCGTAAGGGGAGGAGGAGGCGCGGAAAAAGTTCACCGCTGGCACCAGGCAGAGAAGCAGCGTGTGGGACGCGGCCAGATGGGTGGGAATGGCGGGAATCAGCCCGTACAGCACCGCGCTGGCCGCCAGCACAATAATCAGCACCTTGCGCAGAGAGCCAATCCGGTCGCTGACCATGCCCCAAAAGGTGACAGAGGCGATTCCCACCGCAGAGGCAATGGCGTTCAGCAGCCCAATGGAGGAGGCCGTGAAGCCAATGCTCTGCAGATAGACAGTCTGGTAACAGCCAAATGCCCAGGCAAACCAGAAGATTCCGTTCACTCCAATTAAAATCAAAGCCTGCCTGCCGTTTTCGTTCAGTCGGGAAAAAAGACGCTTCATCGTGAAAACCGCTCCTTGTTGTGATATATAGTAAACACACTTGCCAATCGATAGATACGGATTGGGGCGCCTGCGCCCTCTGGTTCAAAAGAGGCTACCTCTTTATGACCTGTGTTACCTGTACCGCCTGCTTTTTTTAAGTTCTTAGGATCCCCTCAAAGCCCTCTGTCCAAAAATGAAGATTCCAGTAGATTATAAGCTAAATTTGCGAGATGTCAAGGCTATTTCCAAAAATTCAGCGGATTTCCCCGCCGGTAAGAAAACAGGCGTTGCAGTATTCCCCCTTCCCCATGCTCGCCTCCATCATGTCCCCATGACTTCTTGATAGATTTTCTCCACTGCCTCTTCCAGCCCTATGCCCTCTCCCAGAACAGTCTCAGGGATAATAGACAGATAGTCCTTTTCACGCCACCACCGGCGCATGTCCTCCTCTCCAAAGTCAAACCGGTTGGATTTTGTGCTGTGCCGCCGGAGGGTCTCTTCAAAAGAAAGGTCATAGTAATAGGCAAAGATATCTGGCCCATACTCCTCCAAAGCGGCCTGGAACAAGGGGCCATACTCTTTGGATGGCAGGATCCCCTCCAAAATAGCAGCTTCTGAATGGCGCCTTCCATATCGCAGCAGTTCTATCATCAAGGGCAGGGACTTTTCTATTCCCTCCTGCCCCCATACGTGCAGAATCTGCATCCGCACCATGTCGTGGGAAAGCAGCATGGTGTTAGACCCAAATTTTTCCTGCAGTCCTTTGGCCACAGAGGTCTTTCCGCTCCCAGAATTTCCTCTCAGAATAATCAGCTTCGCCATAATATAAACTCCCCTTCTTTTTCACCCATCGCTGTCAGCTATGGCCGTGCGGTTCTATATTTTTAAGTATACCAGCTGTCCGCCCTGCAGGCAAGCCGCTCTTCCCTATTTTATTAGTGCCGCAGCTTTCTCCTACATTTCGTCAACTTTCGTGCCAAACAAGAATGATTTTTCGTGGCTTTGCCCGGTCCTTTTTATCTTGCAAAGCGGCATGGACCGTGCTATAATATATGGCTAATAACACCCGCGAGCCGGAAAGCTCCCGCTGCATTGAGCCAAGGCCAGAGGAGGGTAAAAATTGAGGAAAGAGAGTGTGAATATGCTGCAAATGGATTTTCAACAGAAATTTGGCAAAGAGGGCCTGACCTTTGACGATGTGCTGCTGGTCCCTGCCGAATCCCATGTTCTGCCCAGCGAGGTCAGCTTCTCAGCCCGTCTTACCAAGACCATCCGTCTCAACGCGCCCATTCTCACGGCTGCCATGGACACTGTCACGGAGTCGGACATGGCCATTGCCATTGCCCGGGAGGGCGGCGTGGGCATCATCCACAAGAACATGACCATCGAAAAGCAGGCCGACCAGGTGGACCGGGTGAAGCGCTCAGAAAACGGCGTCATTGCAAACCCCTTCTTCCTGGCCCCGGACAGCCTGGTGCGGGAGGCGGAAGACCTGATGGGCCGCTTCAAGATCTCCGGGGTGCCTATCTGCGAGGACGGAGTGCTGGTAGGCATCATCACCAACCGGGATCTGCGCTTTATGGAGGGCGAGGACTTTAACCAGCCTGTCAAAAATGTAATGACCAAAGACCACCTGGTCACCGCGCCAGTGGGCACCACTCTGAAAGAGGCCCAGGAGATCCTGCGCCAGCACCGCATTGAGAAGCTTCCCTTGGTAGACAGCAATATGCGCCTGAAGGGACTCATCACCATTAAGGACATTGAAAAGGCAGTGCGCTACCCCAACTCCGCCAGAGACCAAAGCGGCCGCCTGCTCTGCGGCGCGGCCATTGGCGCCACAGCGGATGTGCTGGACCGGGTGGCCGCTTTGGTAGAGTCCCAGGTGGATGTTGTGGCTCTGGACTCTGCCCATGGCCACAACGACGGAGTGATCAAGGCTGTCAGCAAAGTAAAGGCCGCTTACCCCAGCCTGCAGGTCATTGCGGGCAACGTGGCCACGGCCGAGGGGGCAAAGGCTCTCATTGACGCGGGCGCGGACTGTGTCAAGGTGGGCATTGGTCCTGGTTCCATCTGCACCACCCGGGTGGTGGCAGGCATTGGCGTGCCCCAGATCACCGCTGTGTTTGACGCGGCCAGCGAGGCCAGCAAGCACGGCATCCCCATCATTGCGGACGGCGGCATCAAGTACAGCGGCGATATAGTAAAAGCCCTGGCCGCAGGCGCGGACGCGGTCATGCTTGGCTCCATGGTGGCTGGCTGCAAAGAGGCTCCCGGCGACTATGAGCTGTACCAGGGGCGGCAGTTTAAGGTTTACCGGGGCATGGGCAGTCTGGGCGCCATGGGCAAGGGCAGCAGCGACCGCTACTTCCAGGGCGAGCAGAAGAAGTTTGTGCCAGAGGGCGTGGAAGGCCGGGTGCCCTACAAAGGCCCGCTGGCCGACACCGTATTCCAGCTGCTGGGCGGCCTGCGTTCCGGCATGGGCTACACAGGCTGCGGCACCATTCAGGAGCTGCACGACAAGGCACGCTTTGTGCGCATCACAGGCGCGGGCCTGAAGGAGAGCCATCCCCATGACATACAAATCACGAAAGAAGCCCCCAACTACTCCATAAACGTATAAAAGCAGGGAAAAATCAAATTTTTCCAAAAAAATCCTCGAAAACCTATTGACATTCTTCCTTTCATCAATTATAATATAGAGCGTCCCGTAGGTTGGGACGCATATGTGGCGGTATAGCTCAGCTGGCTAGAGCATTCGGTTCATACCCGAAGTGTCGATGGTTCAAGTCCATTTACCGCTACCAAATGGCCCGGTGGTCAAGCGGCTAAGACACCGCCCTTTCACGGCGGTAACACGAGTTCGATTCTCGTCCGGGTCACCAAATGTGGCGGGTTTCGGGCTTGTACAAGCCCCAGACCTGCCAAACATTTTTTAGGAAGAGCGCTGGGCGTAAGCTGCGGCGTTTTTCTTTTATCAGCAGGAATATTTCCAAAAGAATGAGGTGCTGTATTCATGTTAAAAAGATTGGGCTGCTTGGCTGCGGCCGGGCTTTTGATGGTATCCCTCTCCGCCTGCGGCGGCCAGATGGGACAGCTGGAAACCCTGGAGGTCCCCTCCTCCGGCGTCACTGAAAGCACAGCTGCTCCCAGCGGTTTTGAGGACAACCTGGCAGGTCTCTGCAAGTATATGGAGTCCAACCAGGCGGTTATTGGCGAGCGGGTGGAAATGTCTTACAAAGAGATTGGCGCCATTGGCGGCTTCCGCTATCTCTTCAAGTTTGACGGCAGCACCGTTCAAGCAGAATTCTATGAGTTCGACCTTAATAACCTGGATGAGAAGGCCACTGCCTGTCTGGACTCTGTAAAGGAGAAAGGCTTCTTTACCCTGCTGGGCAACGACGCCCCTTCTATCCTCCAAGGCAAATATCTGATGGTCTACACCGACTCGGATACAGACGAGGCCAACAGCGCCCAAAGGAAAAAGGTTGAGACATTGTTCCAGGACTTCAAACCCTAAAGCGGTAAAATAAGCAGACCAAAGCCGCCTGTGTGGATTTCACGCAGGCGGCTTCTTTTATGTCCTATTGATTTATTGATTTCCCTATTCCTTTTTGTTTCCCTATACCCTTGCCACTTCTCACGGCCGGGATTCCCCGAGGGTCCCCCATTTTGCGAAGAATGGCATCACAACGGCTCACTTGCTCAGCAGCAAGGATTCGCGCCACGCTCTCTCTTCTCTCAGTCTCTCTTGCTTCCAGCCGCTTGCCCGCGGCTTTTTATTTTCCTCTTTTTTCCCTCTCCGGGCGCTTCACCAAAAAGGCCGCTGTACCCGTCATAGCCAGCAGGCCGATTGACAAACAGCCCACCGCGTAGATTAGAAATGTGCTCTCAAAAGGCGCCACAAATAGCCAGGCCCCTGCCAAGTACAGCACAGGCGCTGTCAAGATCAGCCACCAGCGCTGCCGCCAGGCCCGCCCGGCAAATATGCCTGTGGCAAAGCAAAATACAGGGTCTACCACATACAGCAGCAATACCACTATGGCGAAGCCCGCCATTCCTTTGAATAGACTGCTGATCCAGGGACACAGCAGCATAAGCGCTCCCGTGGCTGTCAGCCAGATCCAGGTGGACTTTTTCATCATGTGCCTGCTCCTTTGCTGGGTTTTGGATGGATCCTTTATGCGGCATAAAAACTTTTGACCGCTGAAAGTCCTTTTGATGGCAGCCCTCCAGCGGCGCAAGAAAAGTGTTTTAAGGATTTTTCAGATTCCCTGCGCTTGGGGCATGGGGTTATCCTGGATTTACCGAATGACCTCTTTGCCGCCCATATACATCCGCAGGGCCTCCGGAATCTTTACGCTGCCGTCCGCCTGCAAATTGTTCTCCAAAAACGCGATCAGCATCCGGGGCGGGGCCACCACCGTGTTGTTCAGGGTGTGGGGGAAGTAGTTCCCCTCCGGGTTTTTCACCCGAATACCCAGCCGCCTTGCCTGGGCGTCTCCCATATTGGTACAGCTACCCACTTCAAAATACTTCTTCTGCCGGGGAGACCAGGCCTCCACATCGCAGCTCTTCACCTTCAAATCCGCCAGATCCCCCGAGCAGCACTCCAAGGTCCGCACCGGAATATCCAGGGCCCGGAAGAACTCTACCGAGTACTGCCACATCTTGTGGTACCAGTCCATGCTCTCCTCTGGCTTGCAGACCACAATCATCTCCTGCTTTTCAAACTGGTGGATGCGGTACACGC
>CAJUPK010000118.1 GCA_910588415.1 uncultured Oscillospiraceae bacterium
AGTGCTGGAAGTAGTCGCCCATGTGATAGCCGCAGAAGGGCAGCATGGCCATGGGATCGCGGCGGACCACGCCCACAGCGCCAGCGGCGGCGGCGGTGGTCTCAGAGCCGGTGATGGAGCCTACAAACACACCGGCGTTCCAGTCGCGGGACTGGTAAACCAGGGGCACCGTGTCAGGACGGCGGCCGCCAAAGATGATGGCGGACACAGGCACGCCCTCGCCCTTGTCAAACTCAGGGCTGATGCAGGGGCAGTTCTTGGCGGGCGCGGTGAAGCGGCTGTTGGGATGGGCCAGCTTGCCGCCCTCGGCAATAAAGTCGGGGCCGTTGACTTCAGCGCCCTTCCACTCCTGGGCGTTGACAGGAGGATTCTTGTCCAGGCTCTCCCACCACACGGTGTTGTCGTCCAGGTTGCGGCCCACGTTGGTGAAGATGGTGCCCTTCTGGGTGGAGATCAGAGCGTTGGGGTTGGACTTCATATTGGTGCCGGGAGCCACGCCGAAGAAGCCGTTCTCCGGGTTGATGGCATACAGGCGGCCGTCCGGGCCCTGGCGCATCCAGCTGATGTCGTCGCCCACTGTCCATACCTTGTAGCCCTTCTCCTGATAGCCCTCGGGTGGGATCATCATGGCCAGGTTGGTCTTGCCGCAGGCAGAGGGGAAGGCGGCGCAGACGTACTTGACCTCGCCCTGGGGATTCTCAATGCCCAGGATGAGCATATGCTCAGCCATCCAGCCCTCGTTCTTGGCCTGGTAGGAGGCAATGCGCAGGGCAAAGCACTTCTTGCCCAGCAGCACGTTTCCGCCGTAGCCGGAGTTCACGCTGATGATATAGTTGTCCTCGGGGAAATGGCAGATGTAGCGTTTCTCCTCGTCAATGTCCACCTTGCAGTGCAGGCCCTTCACCCAGTCGGTGCTGTCGCCCAGCACGTCCAGCACTTTCTGGCCGGTGCGGGTCATGATGGACATGTTCAGCACCACGTAAATGGAGTCCGTGACCTCCACGCCGATTTTGGCAAGAGGAGAGCCCACAGGGCCCATGGAGTAGGGAATCACATACATGGTGCGGCCCTTGTAGCTGCCCCGGGCAATGTCGAACAGCATTTTGTAGGCCTTCTCGGGATCCATCCAGTGGTTGGTGGGACCCGCGTCCTCTTCCTTCTTAGAGCAGATGAAGGTGCGGCCTTCTACACGGGCCACGTCGTTGACAGCGGTGCGGTGGTAGTAGCAGTCGGGCAGCTTCTCCTGGTTCAGCTTGATCATCTCGCCGGTCTCGCAGGCTTGGCGGCGCAGGTCCTCGATCTGCTCCTCTGAGCCATCGATCCATACCACCTGGTCAGGGGTGACCAGCTCTTTCATTTCTTCCAGCCAATTCAGGACGGATTTGTTGTTTGTCATGTGTCGGTTTGCTCCTTTCAATAGGGGGAAAATCAGAGAACCCGCACCAATGGAAACAGTAGGGCAGGGTGGTGCAAGTTCTAGAATATAATGAAACTCACTCTGTTTCATATTCTACCACATGCCGGGAAAATAATCAATGGGATTTTTCCAAAATCTTGCGGATTGGCCAGAGGCAGGATTTTGCAACAGAGGGCGGCTTCCCTATGAAGCCGCCCTCCGGAATCCCCTGGAAAACCAGGGGGAATTTCCTGTGCCATTCAGTCTGTGTTTATGGCTGCCAGCGCCCCTTGCCGCAAGTCCCCAGAGCTCTCTCAGCTCTCTCCCTCCGAGCAGCTGTCCCCCTCTCCGGCTGACAGGGCATACCATTCTTTGGTGGCGTCGTCCCGCCGCACCGGGCTCTGGCGACTCCGCAGCAGCCGGCAAAGCTGGTATACATCCACCCAGATCTCCCCGTTGCCCTCCTTCTGGCTCTCGTCAAAGATGATCTGCAGGCCGTAGTGCAGGTGGGCCTGTTCAATGCCATTGACATTCTCTGTGGCGCTGTAGCCGGTGCGGCCCACATAGCCGATCACCTGGCCGGCTTCCACCGTGTCCCCCAGAGCTAGGCCTTGGGCAAAGGGGCGGTCTTTGCGCAGATGGGCATAATAGTGGTAGCGCAGGCCGTCAAAGCTTCGGACGCCAATGCGCCAGCCTCCGTACTGGTTCCAGCCCAGGGCTTCCACGGTTCCGTCCTCTACAGCGATCACCGGGGTGCCCACCTGGGCCATCATGTCGTGCCCCAGGTGGCGGCGGTGATAGCCATACTCCCGGCTGACTCCAAAGTCATCATAATCATGGTAGGGGAAGGTCTTGGCAATAGGGGAGTAGGCCTTCAGCCCATAGGCTGGCGCGCCGCCCTCCTGTTCCTGCTGGGGAAGCTCTCCCACAAAACCTCCCAGCACCGCGCTATATGCCTCCTGGTAGTACCCAAAGCTGGCCAGGCTGTCCAGTGTCTCCCCAGCTCCCAGCTTTTCCGCCAGGCTGTCCATATCAGCCTGTTTGTACAGGGAGAAATCCCCGCCATACCGGGCTGCCAGCCCGGCCAGCAGGTCGATCCAGTCTATGTGGCCCTCCTGTCCCCAGGAGTTCACATCCAAGGCCAGGGCTCTCTCCAGCACAGCGGCAGGCACGTCAAAATCGATCCACTTGATGAAGTCCTTTTTAGGCGTCTCTCCCTCTTGAGCCAGAGCGGGCAGGCCCGCGGCAAAAACTGCCGCCGCAGCCAGCGCTGCCACCAGCGCCAGGGCCAGCACACGGGCCTTCCGTCCCAGCTGTAGGCTTACAAACACAGGGCCATCACCTTCCTGATATTTCTTGCGTCTCCCTATAGTATGCCGCTGCTTCCGCAGGTAGAACGGCAGGGCGTGTGGGCTGGCTGGAAAAGACGAAGGCCGACCCAGCGGACTGGGACGGCCTTCTAAGAGGAAGTAAGGAGTTAAAATGAGGATATGATGAAAAAGAGTCGTACTGTGGCTTTGCTGGCCACAGTATTATCATACCCCATAAATGTGAAAAAACTCTGAACCCGGCGTGAATTTTATTGGTTTATTTTTCCTTTTTTTGCCTGTTTTTGCTTGACCTCCAGGGCGCCAGGGGGTATCATAGAGAAAGGACCCATGAAACATCCCATTGCGGAAAGGAGAAATTCCATGAAGTTTTCTGAGATGACCTATACCCGGCCGGATATGGACCAGCTGTTTGCCCAGCTGGACCAGCTGACCGCCCGCCTGGAACAGGCTGCCTCTGGGGCTGACCAGCTGGCTGCCTACCGGGAGAAGGAGGCCCTGCTCTCCGGATTTGACACCCAGGCCAGCATCTGCGCCATCCGGCACACGGTGGACACCCGGGACAAGTTTTACGAGGAGGAGGAGGCTTATTTGGACCAGCAGTATCCGCTGGTGTCTGAAAAATGCCAGGCCTTTAACCGGGCGCTGGTAGCCTCGCCCTTCCGGCCGGAGCTGGAGGAGGCCTTGGGCAAGCTGGTGTTTGTGAACATAGAACTGGAGCTGAAGTCCTTCTCCCCGGAGATTGTTCCCCTGATGCAGGAGGAGAACCGTTTGACCACCGAGTACCAGAAGCTCTATGCCAGCGCTCGGGTGGAGTTTATGGGCAAGACCCTGACCATTGCCCAGCTGGGGCCCTACAAGCAGGACCCGGACCGGGCTGTGCGCAAGGCTGCCCTGGAGGCAGAAGGCGGGTTTTTTGACCAGCACCAGGAGGAGTTTGACCAGCTGTTTGACCAGCTGGTGAAAAACCGCACCCAGCAGGCCCAGAAGCTGGGCTTTGAGAATTATGTGCCCCTGAGCTTTTTGCGCATGGGCCGCAACTGCTACTCCCCAGAGGACCTGGACGGTTTCCGCCAGCAGGTGGTGCGGGACTTGGTCCCGCTGACCACGCAGGTGAAGGAGCGCCAGAAAAAGCGCCTGGGCCTGGAGAGCTTTACACTGTATGACGACCCGCTGAAGTTCAAGGACGGTTCCGCCAAGCCCCAGGGCACCCCGGAGGAAATTATGGCTGCGGGCAAGACCATGTACCACGAGCTTTCCGAGGAGACCGGGAAATTTATTGACCTGATGCTGGATAACCAGCTGTTCGACGTGCTGGCTAAGGAGGGCAAAGCCCCTGGCGGCTACTGCACCAGCCTGCCGGACTACAAGTACCCCTTCATTTTCTCCAACTTCAACGGCACATCCGGCGATGTGGACGTGCTGACCCACGAGGCGGGCCATGCCTTTGCCGGGTATGTGGCTGCCCGCAGCATTGAGACCCACGCCCTGCAGTGGCCCACCATGGAGGGGGCGGAGACCCACTCCATGAGCATGGAGTTTTTGACGGCCCCCTGGCACCACCTGTTCTTTGGACCCATGACCGATAAGTACGAGCTCTCCCACGCGGAGGACGCCCTGACCTTTATCCCCTATGGGTGCCTGGTGGACCACTTCCAGCACGAGGTCTACAGCCGCCCGGAGATGACCCCCCAGGAGCGCAACGATACCTGGGCCCGGCTGGAGAAGCTGTACAGGCCCTACCTGGACATGAAGGACCTGCCCTTCTATGGCCGGGGCGCGGGCTGGCAGCGCCAGACCCACATCTACCAAAGTCCCTTCTACTACATTGACTACTGCCTGGCCCAGGTGATGAGCCTGCAGTTCTTCGCCCTATCCTTGGAGGACCGGGAGAAGGCCTGGGAGAAGTACATGGCCTTTGTGCGCCTGGGCGGCACCAAGACTTTCGTGGACCTGGCCCATGCGGTGGACCTGCGGTCTCCTCTGGACCAGGGCTGTGTCAAGGATGTTTGCCAGGCTGCCTTCCAGTGGACAGAGCAGCACTTGACGGAGTGATAAACATTGCGCCCCCCAGGGCGCAAGTCACGGAATTTTGACATGGGGCTTCGCCCAAGTCACGGAGTTTCGTCTCTTCGCCCGACATTGCCTTCGGCAAGTCGCCGCGCTCGTTTTCCTTCGGAAAATACAGACGAAACTCCTACCCAGGTGGTTTTAGGGTAGTTGGGTGGTAGGAGGCGGTGGTTCTATGTTGGCGGAGCGGCAGCCAAGAAAGGGGTCAAGGGGAACTGGTTCCCCTTGCGAGGTGTGGAGCAGCGCTCCATGGTCTTGCGCGGCAGCGCCAGAAATGTCCAGGTTAGCCATTATCTTTGAAAATGGCTAGAAGGGCTGACGCTTATATGTGGTCTCGCCTGTCGCCTCGGTCGGGTCAGAACGATTGCCACTGGCAATCTTCCCCGCCCCTGGACCGCGCAATAAGCGAAGCTCTCAAAAGTATGAAAACAGGTTAAGTAACAGACAGAAAACGGTCCAGGAGCAGGGGTGCTTTCCCTGTTCCTGGACCGCGTATGTTTTATAGTGAACGCACTTGCAAACCTCGTTCACTCTGTCATCCAGCCAATCCAGACGGTCTGGACGAGTTGGACCGGCCGGACTGGTTTAGTTCTTGTCCTTGCGCTGCAGAAGCACCGCGCAGATGATGATAGCGCCTTTAAAGGCCGCGCTTAAGTAGGGGTCCACGCCAATGAGATTCAGCAGGTTGTTCATCACCGCCACAATCAGCGTGCCGAACACCGTGCCAATGATGGACCCACGGCCGCCAGACATGCTGGTGCCGCCCACAATCACAGAGGCAATGGCGTCCATCTCAAAGCCGCTGCCCGCGCTGGCATAGTCCATAGAGCCAATGCGGGAGGTCTGAATCACCGCGGCCACGGCTACCAGCAGGCCGGAGAGGGCATAGACCCGGCGCTTGACCTGGCGCACATCCACGCCGGAGAGCCGGGTAGTGCGCTCGTTAGAGCCAACGGCGAACACATACCGTCCAAAAGCGGTTTGGCGGGAGATGATATACATGGCCGCTGCCAGAACCGCCCAGTACAGAATGGGCATCAGCTGCTGGCCGCCAATCTCAAACCGGGCGATGGCCTTGTAGGCGTCCGGCAGCTCGGTCTTCTGGGTCTTCATAAAGTATTGGGTCACGCTGCGCAGAATCTGCATGGAGCCCAGGGTGGCAATAAAGGGGGGCATCCGCCCGTAAGAGATCAGCAGGCCGTTGCCCTCGCCCAGCAGGCCCCCCAGCACAAAGGCCAGCACCAGGGCCAGCAGAATGGCTGGCACACCTCCCAGTCCTATGCTGGAGAGCCAGCCGCCCGCCCCGGTGTTCAGCAGAACCATCAAAAAGGCCCCTACCGTCACATAAATGGAACCCACGGACAGGTCGATGCCCCCGGAGATGATCACAAAGGTCATGCCCAGGGCAATGATGCCAATGCCCGCGTTGCCCCGCAGCAGGGAGACCCAGTTCTGCACCCAGTTTTGGAGCCACCCGCCAAAGGTGTCAAAATGGGTGTTGGCGCTTAAGGCCACTGTCTGCACAATCACCATGACCAGCAGGGCCAGCCCTGTACTGAACAGTGGGTTTGTGCGCCACAGGTCCCGCAGCTTGAGGAATACCCCCTTCAAGCCCCTTTGGCTGCCGGAATTGTTCTTTTCTGCCTTATCCATTTGCCGCTGCCCCCTCTTTCCTGTTTCCTCTGGTTTCTCCGCCTGTGGCCAGGCGCATAATCTCCTGGTCGGTGATGGCCTCTCCGGCCAGCTCTCCCTGAACCCGGCCGTGGTACAGCACCAGCGCCCGGTCGCACAGGCGGATGATCTCCTGGGCCTCGCTGGAGAGCACCACCACAGCCACGCCCTGATTGGCCAAGGCCAGAATGGTGTCGTAGATATCCTCTTTGGCGCCCACGTCCACACCCTGGGTAGGGTTGTCAAAAATCAGGGCCTTGGGCCCAGCGTTCAGCCACTTGGCCAGCACCACCTTCTGCTGGTTGCCGCCGGAAAGGCTGCCGATCAGGTCCTGCTCCGCGCCCATCTTGATCTTCAGGCCCTCTGCCTGGCGGCGGAATTCCGCCTTCACCCGGGGCCAGTCCACCAAGCCCAGCCGGGTCTGCTTGGGCCAGGTGACAATGGAGCCGTTCTCCAGAATGTTCATGTCCTTGATAATGCCGTTTTCCTTCCGGTCCCGGGGCACATAGCCCAGGCCCAGGTTTACGGCCTGGCGGGTGCCCTTTATGGTGACGGGCCTGCCCTCCAGGTACACCTGGCCCCGGTATTTGCCGCCGCTGCCAAAAATGGCCTGGAACAGCTCGCTTCTTCCGTCGCCCAGCAGGCCGGTGAAGCCCAGCACCTCCCCGGCCCGCAGGGAAAAGCTCACGTCCTCAAACCGCCGGTCCTGGGTCAAATGCTCGGCCCGCAGCACCTCTTCACCCAGCTGCCGCTGTTGCCGCAGGGACCCGGTGCGCACCTCGTGGCCCACCATGTGCCGGGCCAGCTGGTCCACGTCTGTGTCCGCCACATCTCCGGCAGCCACCATGGAGCCGTCCCGCAGAACGGTGTAGCGGGTACATACCTCCATCACCTCTTTCAGCTTGTGGGAGATAAATACCATGGCCACCCCCTGGCTCTGCAGGGTGCGCATCATGTCAAACACCCGCTGGATCTCCGGCTCTGTCAGGGAGGTCGTGGGCTCGTCCATAATGATGACCGAGGCCTCCATCAGCAGTGCCCGGGCAATCTCCACGATCTGCTTATAAGAGGCGTCCAGGTCCCGCACCATGACCCGGGGGTCCAGGTCCACCTCCATGCGGCCAAACACATCCTGGCAGCGCTGGCACATGGCCTTGGCGTCCAGCAGGCCGGCCCGGGTCTTCTGCTCCCGGCCAATGAACATGTTCTCATAGATGGCCAGGTCGTTGACCAGGTTCAGCTCCTGGTGGATAAAGGCAATGCCCGCGTCCAAGGATTCCGCCGGGGTGCGGAACCGCACCTCCTGGCCATCCAGAACTATGGTGCCCTGATCGGCGGGCAGCACGCCGCCCAGTATGTTCATCAGGGTGGACTTGCCCGCGCCGTTTTCTCCCAGCAAGGCGCATATTTCCCCGCCGCTGACGGTAAAGCCGATGTCCCGCAGCACATCGTTGGCCCCAAAGGACTTATAAGATCGGAAGAGCGTCGTGTAGGGAAAGAGTGTAGATCTCGGTG
>CAJUPK010000119.1 GCA_910588415.1 uncultured Oscillospiraceae bacterium
TGCTCCACACCTCGCAAGGGGAACCAGTTCCCCTTGACCCCTTTCTTGGCTGCCGCCCAGGCGGGAGTTTTCCGGTACTTTCCGCATGAAAGGCGGCGGGCCAAATTACAGCAGGCCTTTTTGAACCAGGTAAGCGGTTTTCATAATGCCAATTTGGGTCTTCGCGTCAGGGATCTCGTTATTGCAGACCATTTCCACAGCTTTTTCCAGGGGAATACGCTCTGTAGAGAGGAACTCGTCCTCGTCCAGATGGAGCTCCTGCTGTTCCCCCACGGCCCGGCAGGCCCAAAGGCGGATGATCTCCCCGCAGTAGCCGCCAGTGGGATAGACCTCTCCCAGAGAGACATACCCTTCGCCCTGGGTGCCAGTCTCCTCCCTCTGCTCCCGCTTCATGGCCTCAAAGGGGTCCTCCCCAGGCTCCAGCTTGCCGGCGGGCAGCTCCAGCAGCACTTTTTTATATGGATAGCGGAACTGCCGGACAAAGATCAGCTCGTTCTGCCCAGTCAGTACAGCCACGCTGACCCCGCCGGGGTGCTCTACCACCTCCCGGAAAGAGGTGCCGCCGTTTTCCAGCTCTACCTGGTCCACATGGACGTGGATGATCTTGCCCTTATAGATCTCTTTGCAGGCAAGGGTCTTTTCAAAATGTTCCATTTTTTGCTGTCCTCCCTTGTTGTTTTCTCAGCTCTTGTCCAGGCTGTTCATCACCAGCCCCGTAATGACCTTGGGATAGAAATAGGTGGATTTTTGGGGCATCTTCTCCCCGCAGCCAGCTACCGCGCCAATCTCGTCCACCCGGGTGGGGTTCAGCAGGAAGCAGCAGTTGCTCTCCCCGGCGCTGACAGAGTGTTCGGCCTCTTCCCCGGAGCGGGTGTAGGTCAAATTGAGCTGGCGGGCCATATTCTCCTTGTCAATGCCCAGAAGGCGCTCTAGGATCAGGCTGTGCAGGATTGTCACATCCAGCTGCCGGTAGGCCGGGCTCTTTGCAGGCAGAATGGCCTCCAGGGGGGCAATGTCCCGCAGGGTCAGGCAGTGCCAGCCTTGGCCGTCAAAATATCCAAAGGCGTGCTGTCCCTGGGCATAGGCCTGGTTCAGGGCAGCCTGGGTGCTCTCCCGGCTGCTTGCTTCTGTTACCGCAAACCACTCTTCACAGGCCGAGAGAAGGTTTGGGCTGTGGAAGGAATCCAGCCCCCGCACCAGGCGGTGAGTGGGAAAGACTACCAATCCTGGGTCCGCCATGTCTGCCAGCAGCATCATCACAAAATCAGCGCCTGGGCAGTAGACGCCCTGGTCCCGCAGATGGTTCCGGTAGTTCAGGGCAGTTTCATAGCGGTGGTGCCCGTCGGCAATATAGAGCTTGCGGCCAGCCATGTCCTCCTGCAGGGCGGCAATGGCAGCCGGGTCGTTGACCACCCACAGCCGGTGGGTGACCAGGCCGTCGGAGAAGGCGTACCGGGGGGGTATGCCCTGGGCCAGATGATCCAGGCGCTGGCGGGTCACATGGTTCTCGTCCTGGTAGAGGGAGTAGATCTGGCTAAAATTGCAGTGGGTGGCCTGCATCAGCTGAAAGCGGTCCTCTTTCGCTTTGCTCAAGGTCTCCTCATGGGGCAGCACCACGCCAGCGGCAAACTCTTCCAGCCGCACCCGGGCAATCAGCCCCCGCAGGCGCTTGGTCTCTCCCCTGTCCACCTGGGAGAGAAATTCCTGCTCGTAAATATACAGGCCTGGGTCCATGTCGGTTTTAAGGATCTCCTGCTGAAGCCACTGGGAGAGGACCTGCCCGGCCTCTTTATAGGGGTCTTCCCCTTTGGGAAGTTCCAGTCGGATCACATTATAGGGATTGGCGGCTATATAGGCCTGCCGCTGTTCCCCGCTGATGATGTCATAGGGCGGGCAGGTCAGTTCCTGAATGTCTCCCGCTGCCGCCAGATTGTAGCGCAGGGCGCGGAAAGGCTGGATGTCTGCCATAGGATTTTTCCTCCTTGGGATAAAATATCTTTCGCATGGTTCCCCCACGATGCCAGCGTATCGGTAGATACAGTTCACATTGTAAAAGAAATATGGGGCCTTTTGGAACCAGGGGGCAAGGCCGCCCAGCTTACAAACCGGTATGCGCCGCTTTGTAAGTGCGTTTCCTACACCTGTATATTTTAATCGCAATCCGCCCGCCCGTCAAGCACGTCATGCAAGAATCACCCAGTCTTCACGTAATATTCACATTTAAGCTGTATACTGGTTTAAGCCTATAAGCCAGAATATCACACCTGCATAGCAGGCCAGGATATGGACCAACCTATGGAGGATGGAGGATGCCGGAGTTTGGCAGGAATTTCACGGTTTCTGCCAGGCGCCGGGGTTGACAAAAGAAGGGTTTTTTGTCATACTATAGGGAGTTTCACAAAACAGGAGGAATCACGGAAATGGTAGAGGTCAGGAATCTGACAAAGCGCTATGGCGCGAACCTGGCGGTGGACCATGTGAACTTTACGATCGAGGAGGGCTCGATCGTGGGATTTCTTGGGCCTAACGGCGCGGGAAAGTCCACCACCATGAACATTATCACCGGCTATCTCTCAGCCACAGAGGGAAGCGTCACTGTCTCGGGCAAAAACACCCTGGACGACCCCAACGAGGTGAAAAAGCTGATCGGCTATCTGCCGGAGCAGCCCCCGCTGTATTTGGACATGACAGTGAAGGAGTATCTGGACTTTGTCTATGAGCTGAAAAAGGCCAGCCTGCCCAAAAAGGAGCACATAGAGGAGATCTGCCAGCTGGTCAAGATTGAAAATGTGTACCACAGGCTGGTGGGCAACCTTTCAAAAGGCTATAAACAGCGGGTGGGCATTGCCCAGGCCCTGATTGGCAACCCGCCTGTGCTGATTTTGGACGAGCCCACTGTGGGCCTGGACCCCAAGCAGATTATTGAGATCCGCAGCCTGATCAAAAACCTGGGCCGCAATCACACGGTAATTCTCAGCTCTCATATTCTGCCCGAGGTGCAGGCAGTGTGCGAGCGGATTATTGTCATCAACAACGGCAAGCTGGTGGCGGACGGGGCCACAGACACCCTGGCCCATGACCTCTCCCAGGACCACCGGCTTATTATGCGGGCCGAGGGACCGGAGAGAGAGATTCTGCACGCCATAGAAGCCATGGAGCATGTGATAGACGTGTACTCTCTGGGAGAAAAGGAGCCGGGGGCCTGCGACTTCAGTGTGGAGTCTGCCCAGGATGTGGACATCCGCCGGGACCTGTTTGCCCTGATGGCCCGCAACGGCTGGCCGGTGCTGGCCCTGAAAAATACGGACCTTACGCTGGAGGACCTGTTCCTGCAGCTGACAAGCACGGACGCCGCAGGCGGCAACGGGAAAGGGGAGAACTGAGGATGAAGGCAATTTTTAAGCGGGAGCTGCGCTCTTATTTCAGCTCTCCCATTGGATATGTGTGCGTGGCCGCCCTGGCCGCTTTGTACGGACTGTTCTATTTTATGGTGATGGCCACTGGGTCCTCCAGCTATATTCCCCGGTATGTGTACAATACCATGTTCAATTTTTCCATGCTGGTTATTCCCATCATTACCATGAAAAGCATGACCGATGACCAGAAAAACAAGACGGACCAGATTTTGCTTACAGCCCCTGTGGGGGTTACAGCCATTGTGGCAGGCAAGTTTTTGGCAAGCTTTTTTGTGTTTCTTCTTGCCTCTACCCTGGGCCTTCTGCCGGCAGTGGCCATGAGCTTTTTCGCCAGCCCCAGCTGGGGAGAGATTATTGGCAACTATATCGGCACGCTGCTGTACGGCGGGGCCATGATCTCCATTGGGGTGTTCATCTCCAGCCTGACCATCAGCCAGATTATTGCCGCCATTGGCACCTTTGCGGTGTCTGTGTTTTTGATGTACGTGGACTCTTTGGCGTCTTCCATCAATAACGCGGCTGTGGGTACTTTTGTGGAGTGGATCTCCTTCAGTAAGCGGTACAGCGTGTTTACTCAGGGGCTTTTCAGCGTGTCCAGCGCAGTGTTCTTCCTGAGCGTGATGGCCATATTCATCTTTCTCACTGCCCGGCGGATTGAGAGCCGCCGCTGGAGCTGAGACCACAAGAGAATGGAGGAACAAGCAATGGATGAGAAAAATCAGAACCAGGAGAACCTGGAAGAAATAAAGGAACCAGCCGGGGGGGATACCCCTCCTGCCGGGCCCCAGCCCGGGCCGGAAACCAGCCCGGAGAGGGAAGAAAAGCCAAAGCCCCAGGAAAAGCCGGACGCAGGCAAAAGCCCGGGAAAAGCCGGCCGGCTGTTTAAGGGAAACAAGTTTAAGCGCGGGGGCATGGCCACAGTGATGACCATTGTGTTTATTGCCATTGTGGTAGTGATGAACCTGCTGGTCTCTCTGCTGACAGACCGTTTCCCCTCTATGAACGTGGACTTGACGGCCCAGAGGATGAACACTCTTTCGGACCAGGCCATGGAAGTGGCCGCCAAGGTGGACCAAGAGACCACCATCTACCTGATTGGCGAGGAGGATGCGTACCGCAGCGACCTGATCTACTCCAGCTATGGGCTGAAGTACAGCCAGGTGGCCAATCTGGCCGAGCGCCTGGAGGAGGCCAATGGGCATATCCACACCAAATTTGTGGACCCGGACACCAACCCGGAATTTGTGAGCAGCTATTCGGATGAGATGATTACCACCGGACGGGTGCTGGTGGAGACCGAGAAGCGGCACAGGCTGCTGACCGTGGACGACCTCTTTGCCATGAAGCAGAACCAGACTACTGGAGTCAGCGAGATGTATTCCACGGTGGACAGCGCCCTGGCCTCTGCCCTGGAGATGGTGAACATGGACAAGGTGCCTGTCCTTACCATTGCCACTGGCCACAGCGAGATGATGGCTGCCTCTGGCATGACCTCCTTTGTGAAGATGATGGAGGACCAGAACTTTGAGGTGCAGGAGATAGACCTGCTGACAGAGGAGATTCCTGAGCAGACCCAGCTGTTGATGCTGCCCACCCCGACCACGGACTACACAGACGACGAGCTGGCAAAGCTTCGGGACCTGCTGGCGGACAGCGAGCGCAGGGAGTCTGTGGCGGTTTTGGTGACTTTTCACCCCAACCAGACCCAGCTGCCCAAGCTCAGCAGCTTTTTGGAGGAATGGGGCGTCACGGTAAAGACCGGCACGGTGGTGGCGGAAAGCGACTCCTCCCGGTATGTATCCGCCAACCCCAGCTTCACAATGGTGGACTCTGTAAGCACGGCTTTGGAGAAGAAGACCTATGACAGGATCATCTCCCCCATGAGCGTGCCGCTGGAGCTGGCCTTTTCCGGCAATGGAGAGGTAAGCACAGGGGTTCTGCTCTCCACGGCGGACAGCGCCTATCTGGTGACAGAGAGCACCTCCCAGGAAGAGGTGGAAAACCCGGATACTGCCAAGCAGGCGGTGGCAACCCTTTCCACGGCCCTGACCCAGTTTGACAATGATTTTTACTTTAGAAGCGTAATGGTCTTTGGCTCCTCCTACATGTTTACAGACAGCTTTTTGGAGACAGCCTTTGACAACCGCACCTTCCTTTCTGACCTGCTGAAGTACGCCACGGACACGGACGGCAGCGAGGTTACTGTGTATACCGAGCGGGTGCAGACCAATGTGATGGACATTACAGCCTCTCAGAACACCATTGTGGTGCTGGGCCTGGGTATATTCACCATCGGCCTGCCTGTGCTGATTTTGGCGGCGGGGTTGGTCATCTTCCTGAAGAGGAGGCACTTGTAAGCCCATGAAAAGGACTGTAAAATATATTGTGATCATGCTGGTGGTGCTGGCGGTATTGGGCGGCGGGGTCTTTCTGCTGACCATTGTGCCTGCGGAGGAGAGCGGCGAAGAGGTCTCCTCCTCTGTGGAAACCAGCCAGGCTGGCGGCACCATCATTTTGGAGGGTGAGTTTGACCAGGTGCAGTCCCTTTTGGTAGAGGGCAAAGAAGACAGCTTTACGCTGGTGCCTGCTAAAGGCGGCGAGGAGTTTACCCTGGAAGGGTACGAGGACCATGACCTGAACCGTTCTTTGATATCCGCCAATGTGCGCACCATGCTGGGCATTACCTCCAGCAAGGACCTGGGAAAACAGGACAATCTGGATAATTTTGGGCTGGGGGCTGACGCCACAAAGCTGACGGTCCAGTTTGCTGGCGGAGAGGCCAAGAGCCTTTTGGTGGGCAATGACGCGGGAGAATCCGTGGGCAAGTATGTGCTGAAGGACGGAGAGGTCTACATTGTGTCTGGCCTGCCCGCAAACTTTTTCAGCAACCGGTATTCCTATTTTAACACAGCCATCTATACCATCTCGGACCGCACAGAGATTACGGAGGACGAGGACGGGAACAGCTCGGAGAGCAAGGGCCTGGATATCCTGTACAGCATGACTTTAAGCGGCAAGCAGTACCCGGAGCCCATCTCTATTGAGTTCACCTCGGAGACCATGAGCGGATACATCATCACCTCCCCCATCCGGGCGGAATCCGGCAACACGGCCTTTAACGAGCTGGTGACCTCCCTGAAGAGCCTGACCGCGGAAACCGTGGTGGCCGCCAACCTGACAGACCAGGTGCTGGAGGAGTACGGCCTGCTGGAACCAGAGGCGGAGATTACCTTTGACCTGAACGACAGCGAGCACACCCTGGCAGTCAGCGGGAAAACCAAAGAGGGAAAGCGCTATCTGCTTGCGGACGGAAAGAACGTGGTCTACCAGGTGGGCAATGATGTGGTGGAAAAATGGGCGTCCGCGGACCTGATTACCCTGCGGATGAGCTATATTTGGATCCCCAATATTATGGATGTGGAGAAATTGACCATCACTTTGGACGGGAACATGGTCCATACCTTCCACATTACCCGTACTCTGGACGAGGAAAATTCGACCGATACCAATAAGCAGTACAATTTGGCTGTGACCAATGCCAGCGGGGAAACCGTAGACTATAAAGGGACCTACCAGCCTTTCTACCAGAAGCTGATTGGTCTGGCGGTGTTCAGCCAGGAAAAGGCAGCCTACAGCGGCACGCCCCAGATGAAGATCACCTATGAATATTTTGATGGCGGCAGTGACACAGTAGAGCTGTATAAGATAAAGGACCAGGACCGGTATGCGGCTGTGCTGAATGGAGGCTATAACGGACAGATCCGCGGCACAGAGTATGACGCCCTGGGGGAGATGATTCCCTGATTCTGACAAGGGCCATAAAAAAACTGTTGCGTGGGAAAGGCAGTGAAAAGGAGAAAGAGCACATGAAAAAGATATTATGCGCCTGGCTGGCATTGGTGCTTATGGCCAGTATGCTGGCAGGCTGCTCTGGAAAAGAGGAGGAGGAATCCTCTGTGCCGGAGGAAGTCTCTCAGACCAGCCCAGCGCCAGAGACAACAGAAGGCTATACAATGGGCATTGTGCAGTATATGGAGTATGCCCCGCTGGACGAGGCCCGCGAGGCCTTTATAAGCCGCCTGGACGAGTGGGGCTTTGATGACGGCCAGGTGAAGATTGACTATCAAAACGCCGGAGGCAAGGCGGAGAAGGCCCAGGAGATCTGTGAGCAGTTTGTAAAGGACAAAAAGGATGTGATTGTAGCCATCTCCTCCCCTGCGGCAAAGGCTGCCATCCAGTCTGCGGATAAGGGGGAGACAAAGGTGGTGTTCCTGGCTGTCAGCGACCCTCAGACAGAGCTAGGGATTTCCAACCCGGCCAGCCCGGAGGGGAATGTCACAGGGGTGGCGGATCTGGTGGCGGCTCAGGCTGCCCTGGAATTGGCCAGGCAGGTAAATCCCAAGCTGGCCTCCGCGGGGCTTCTCTATGACCCGGCCTG
>CAJUPK010000120.1 GCA_910588415.1 uncultured Oscillospiraceae bacterium
TGGGCTTCGCCCAAGTCACGGAGTTTCCCTCGACCGCGAAGCGGTCGCCTTTCCTTCGGAAAGTACCGGAAAACTCCTACCTGGGCGGCTTTTTGGTAGTTGAGCGATAGCAGGTTGTGGCCCCCTATTGGTTGGATGATGGCCAAGAAAGGGGTCAAGGGGAACTGGTTCCCCTTGCGTGGTGTGGAGCGGCGCTCCACGGCCTTGCGCGATAGCGCCAGAAACGTCGTCAGACAAAGTTAGCCATTTTCAAAGAAAATGGCTAAAAAAGCTGACGCGTGTCGATGGCCTTCGGACGCACAGGGCGCGTCCTCCGGCAAGACCTTGGAGGCTTTGCCTCCAAACCTAGAGTTATGCAGCGCATAACTCTTCCACTTCTTGAAAAGGTGGACGAAACTTTTTCCTTTGCTCCTGTTGGCGTGCTGTCAAGTTTTTTGCTGTTTCAGTAATTTTCTCCCCACCTCTGCCAGGGCGGTTTTCAGCTCCTCCGGGCCCAGTACCTGGGCGTCCCCCCGGAAGGAGAGGCAGAAATCCACCGCGCTGTCCAGGTAGGTGAAGCCTGTGGAGAACCGGCACCAGCCCTCTGGCTGCAGGGTAAAGGAGCCCTCGCCGTACTCCTCCACCAGCCGCCACTTGTATGCAGGGGGCACCAGCAGCTCCACCCGGAACTGTTCCGGAAACACCCGCTGGTCAGACAGGTCCGGCCAGGGAGCCTCCCCCTTGGGGAAGCTCTCCCCCAGGGCCAGCCGGGCCATGCGGTCCAGCTTAAACAGACGGTAGTCCTGCCGCTGCCTGCACCAGGCCCACAGGTACCAGGCCCCCCACTGGTACACAACATGGCAGGGTTCGGCCACCCGGTCGGTTTCCCCGGAGGGGGCGTAGTAGTGAAACAGGACCACCCGGCCTGCCCCCATGGCCTGCTGCAGCAGCTCGATCTTCTCGGAGAGAGGGCCCTTGTGCCAGGCTGCCAGGTCGATGAGCATGTCCCCCTCCTGGGCCCCGGGCCCGGCCAGCTTTTCCATCAGCTGGACATACCGGTGGGTGCCGCTGACGCTGTCTAAACTGCGCAGCCCCGCCAGAATGGCCTGCAGCTCGCCAGAGGTGAGCAGGGCCCGGTCCACCCGGCCGCCCGCCAAAAGGGACACCCTGCCTCCCGCGCCCTGGCGGGTGGCAAGGGGGATCCCCGCCCGGCACAGGGCGTCAATATCCCGGCTGACCGTGCGGCGGGATACCTCGAAGGTCTCTGCCAAATAGGGCATGGTCACAGTCTCCCGCTGCAGAAGAATGGAGAGAATACCAATAAGCCGGTCCAGCTTCATAGAGCCGCCTCCCAAGATGCGTGGCAGCAGGCGGGGCAGGGGGGCGAAAAGCCCTTGCCGCCGCGGGATCTGCCGCGGGATTTTCGATATTTTAAAGGGGGAATCCGGAAGAGAGATCCCCGCACAGGGCTATCCTGAGCCATATGGAATATCTTAGTCCGGGTTGTGTACAGTTTGACCACTAACGGGAGTTTCCCTCGTACTTTTGCGCAGCAAAAGCGAGCGCTTCGACTTGCCGCAGGCAATGTCAAAAAGCCACTCCGTGACTTGGGCGAAGCCCAACGTCAAAGTCCGCTATTGGGCACCTTGTGCCCAAGGCGCTGCTCTGCTAGGCGGCGCTCCCTTTGTGGTCTACGGGGCACTGTGCGTGGTGTAAAGCCTTTTGCTTCCCCACCCTCTTACGCGCCGCCTGGTAAGGGCAAGACCTTGGGGCTTTGCCCCAAACCCCACCAGGGGCCTAACTCCCCTGGACCGCGTATTTGGCCATCACCCAGCTACCATAGAACCACAACCTGCTACCGCCCAACTACCCCAGAGCCGCCTGGGTAGGAGTTTTGCCCGCATTTCCCAAAGGGAAACAAGCGCTTCGCGCGCAGGGGCGAAACTACGTGACTTGGCCCGAAGGGCCAATGTCAAGTTCCCCTTGACCCCTTTCTGGGCCATCATCCAGCCAAAAGGGAGCCACAACCTGCTGCCACCCAACTACCCCAGAGCCACCCAGGTAGGAGTTTTCCGGTACTTTCCGCAGGAAAGGCGACCGCTTCGCGGTCGAGGGAAACTCCGTGACTTGCCGCAGGCAACGTCAACGTGACTTGCCGAAGGCAATGTCGGGCGCAGGGGCGAAACTTTTTCCTTTGCTCCCGTTGGCCTTCTGTCAAGTTTTTTGCTGTTTCAGTAATTTTCTCCCCACCTCTGCCAGGAGAAAAGAATTTTAAAAAAAAAGCTTGCATTTTTCCAGGGAATGTTGTATAATAGACAAGAAATCGGGCGCTTAGCTCAGCTGGCTAGAGCACCTGCTTGACGTGCAGGGGGTCAGCGGTTCAAGTCCGTTAGCGCCCACCATGAAAACCCTAGAAGCTATGCGGCTTCCGGGGTTTTTGCTTTGTGTGGTCAGGTGGGGCCAATCATGGGTTGACTACCTTTTGACTACTTTCTGAAAAATGGTCCCTGGCCTGACTACCCTCCTGACTACCGCCAGAGAGGTATCGCTCCAACTGGATCAGGGAGGCGGAGGCATCCTCCTTCTCCATGTGGGTGTATATGTTGGCGGTCATTTGGATGGTTGCATGGCCCATCAGGTACTGGGCAGTTTTCAGATCAATACCCGCCCGGTAGAGGTTGCTGCAATAGCTGTGCCGCAGCTGATGAGGCCGCACCTCGCAAGGTGCGGCTCGTTTGACCTTATCCCACATCCGGCGGAACCCGATGCGGGTCATTACTTCCCCATCGGCGCAAGCGATGACATAAAGGCTTACTCGGGGCACAGCTGCCAGCAAGTCCAGCAGGCGCTGGGGGACAGGGAGGGTGCGGTGGGCGGATTTGCTTTTCAGCTCCTGAATGGGATCCGGCTGATTGTTCAGGAACGTGACCGCCCGGTTCACCGTCAGCTTGTCCCCCTGTATGTCGCCCCACTGCAGCCCCAGAGCCTCCTCCCGCCGCAGTCCGCAGTAAAGGCACAGCCCCACAAAGCACCGGGCGCGGGGGTCGGCGCTTTCCAGCGCGGCCATAAGCGCCTCCTGTTCTTCCAGCGTGAGGTACTCCTTCTTCTTGGGCCGGGCATGGGGTGTGATTTTTATGCCCTCGGTGGGGTCCCCCTGCATAAGCCCGTTCTGCCGGGCCGTGGTGAACAGCTGCCGCATAGTGACAAGCACCTTTCCCTGGAGGGATTCTGATTGGTCTGCTACGGCCTGCATCACCTGCCGGACGTGGACAGGCCTCACCTCCTGCAGCTTGCGCGTGGCGATGAAGGGCAGGATGTGGTTGTTATAGGCGTTGCGGTATGCGTTCTGGGTGTTATTCCGCAGGCCGCTCTTGTATGTAACAAACCACGTCTTGGCCCACTCATCTACCGTGGTGGTGTCCCCCACCACCAGACCCTGCCGGTCCTGGTCCCGGAGCTGATCGGCGGCCTGGTTTACCTCGGCGATGGTGCGGCCATAGACAAGCCGCTGCCGACCGTCCGATAGGGTGACTTTTTTCTGATAGCGTCCGTCCTTTCGTTTTTTCATAATAAAAAACCGTCCTTTCCGCAAAAGGAAAATACGTTCCCTCTTGCATTTAAGGGCGGGATGGGGTACAATATCGTTGTCGAGGCGATGTGTGCCCTACCCGGCCTCATTGCTTGCCGCTTTTGGTGTTCCAGCACCGAAAGCGGCTTTTTTATTGTCCAAAATACCTGTCAACGTCTAGGTTTCCAAACTTATAAAGACAAATCGCCTTTTTCATCATTTCCTCGCTGACATTGAAGTAGTCAGCCAACTGCCATACTTCGGTGTTTCCCTCGGACACAGCCTCATTCAAAGCATCCTCGCCTATCAGTTCTTCAATAGCCCATTTGTCCGCCCGGTTTTCATGCTTCTGTCGGACATCTAAGCCCGAATATCGGTTGTAGAAGCCGCCGGTCACACAGTGCCCCAACTCATGGGCCAGCTTCATTTTTTCATCTTGAGACGAAGAAAGCCGGAATGGGTCGATAGCGATAAAGCACTCTTCACCTTCCTGAATCGATATGGACTCCCGCGCCCCGAGCTGAAAGCAGTCAACAGTAACGCCTTGCTCTTCGGCAAGCCGGTAAAGACCCATCAGATCAGTCATCCCTTCGCTTCCTTTCACGGATGAAAGCGGCGTACCGCTTTACATCTTCCAAATCATCTTCAGTGATATCACTGGTATCGCCCCAGAGGGCAAACATAATTGATTCATCCGATATTTTAGGTTCGCCCAAAAAGGCGGGCCTTTTTTCATTTAACGCCTCGTTGGCAACTGATTCTTGATAAGCAAGGTGACGTTTGATAATTTCTTTTTCGGAAAGCCCTTCTTCCTGGTAGTAGTGTAGCTGCTCAAGCGGAATATCATCAAGCAACTGTTTCGGATCGTTTTCATAATCGTAAGGGTCATCTGTTCGGCCTAGCAAGTAATCAACTGTAGTTTCAAAATAATCAGCAAGTCTTTGCAACTGTTCAAGGGTACGAGGCTCTCGTGCACCACTTTCCCACATACCAACTGTCGCAGGTGATACACCAAAATCGGCAGCAAACTCTCTCTGGTTCATCTTTTTTTCTTCCCGCAGTTTTTTAAGGCGTATCCTAAACATCACTCAATTCCTCCTTTCCTATATTTAATCACGATTTGTGAACAAAAGCAAGAGTAAAAAAAGAAATTGCAAAATGCTCACTTTTTGTGTTGACAATTTGCAATTCGTGTGCTATAATGCTCACGTAACGTGTTCAAGAGAAAGAGGTGATAAAATGCAGACTGCTTTCCGCATTCGGGAATTACGACGAGCAGCCCATATGACCCAGCAAGAATTGGCACAACAGTTAGGCTATAAGTCGGCTTCCGCGATAACGATGTGGGAAACCGGAGAGCGTAAGCCGCCGAGTAATCTCTTGCCGCAATTAGCGAAAGTGCTTAATTGTGAAGTGAGTGACCTATTCCATAACTGTTAGAAAGGAGCAAACAAAATGAACGACATCATCACCATCAAAGGCGTCCGAGGTTACCTGGATGCTGAGGGTACGGCCCAGTTGAATCTGGAGGATATAGCCCGGGGGTTGGGATTCACACAGACGCAAAGCAAGAATGGCGTCGAGTACACTTCAGTCCGCTGGGAGAGAGTAGAACAGCACCTTGCGGAGATGGGTTTCCCCCACAAGTGGGGGAAAGACGACTACATTCCCGAGAACATCTTCTACCGCCTGGCCATGAAAGCCAAGAATGATGCCGCGCAGGCTTTCCAGGCTCTGATACCTGGTGGGCATTATGGACGCGCTGCTGGACTATGAGACGGAGGAAATCGTGCTGTGCAAGTCGGCCCAGCTGGGCGGCACGGAGGCCATCCTCAACGCCCTGGGCTATATCATTCAGCAGGACCCGTCTCCCACGATGGTGGTGTACCCCTCTGACGTGCTGGCCGAAAGCATCTCCAAGAACCGCATCCTGCCGATGGTGCAGGCTTCGCCCACTCTTCGGGAGCGGTATCAACCTTTTGAAAGCAAGAAGCTGGAATTACAGTTTGACGGTATGTATCTTAGCCTGGTGGGCTCCAACTCCCCCTCAAATCTGGCCAGCAAGGCCATCCGTTTTCTATTCCTGGACGAGGTGGACAAGTACCCCGGGGCCAGCGCAAAGGAAGCCGACCCTATTGCCCTGGCAAGGGAGCGCACAAAAACCTTTGGCAATCGGAAAATCTTCATCACCAGCACCCCCACCATCACCACGGGCCATGTGTGGAAAGCCCTGCAGAACTGCGACATGGAGAAACACTACTTCGTGCCCTGCCCCCACTGCGGGGAGATGATAGAATTCAAGTGGGCAAACCTCAAGTTTCCCAACGACGAGGGTATGAGCTATGTTGACCGGGCAGAGTTGGCGGTGTATGCTTGCCCGGAGTGCGGCGGGGTGATTACCGACCAACACAAGGGGCAGATGCTGAGGCTTGGTGAGTGGCGGGTGGTCAAGCAGCACAGCCCCCACGGAAAGCGGGTGGGCTTCTGGATCAACACCTTCTATTCCCCCTTCGTGCGCTTCGCGGACATCGCCAAAGAATACTTCAAGAGCCGCCACGACCCGGAATCCCACCAGAATTTTGTTAACTCCTGGATGGCGGAGCCCTGGGAGGACACGGCCCTCAAAACCGACGCCGACCTGGTGCTGGAACGCCAGACCCATGTGCCGGAGCTGGTGGTGCCCACCTGGGCCAAGCTGCTCACCGGAGGCGTGGACGTGCAGAAAACCTGTGTGTACTGGACCATCCGGGCTTGGGGCAGTTACCTCACCTCCCAGAATATTGCCCACGGCCAAGCCCTTAGCCTTGCGGACGTGGAGCACGTCATGAACCTGCAGTACCAGCGGGAGGATGGAGGCGCTCCGATGGTGGTGAACCTGTGCCTCATCGACAGCGGCTACGACACCGATATGGTGTATGACTTCTGCTCGGAAAATTCCGAGTGGGCCCTGCCCAGCAAGGGTGCCAGCGGGGCCATGAACGACCACTACCGCATTACCCAGGTGAACCGGCCCACCAGCCGGGCCCACGGTATGCAGATGGTGCTGGTAAATACCGGGCTGTATAAGGACATGATCGCGGGCCGGATGCACAAAAAGAACACCGACAAGGGCAGCTGGATGGTGTATCAGGGGTGTGACCGGGAGTATGCCGAACAGGTCACTGCCGAGCATAAGGTCAATGTACGCTCCGGGAAAAAGAATGTGCTGACCTGGGTGCAGAAAAACTCCCACGGCGACAACCACTATCTGGACTGCGAGGTGTATGCTGCCGCGTCGGCTGGCATTTTGGGTGTCCGGGAATTGTACCTGGAAGATATTGCCCAGGCCCCGGCCCCGCCTGAGCCCGCCCCCGCCCCCGAGGAAGAATGGATAAAGACCCATGAGAACTGGATATAAGGAGGCATAGTAATGGAAGGAAACCTGGAAATTCATGTGAATTTGACCGGGAGATCACAATTAGCGCACATCTGTGAATTTATCGACGGCTTGATAGAGAAATATCCCCAAGCAAAAATCATTGTTGACTTAGCTCCGGGAAGTTCGGGGAGGAATTCATATGTCTGAGAATAACGAGGGCGCCGCCATCAACCTGGAAACCTTCTCCAACCGGGAACTGCTCTCCCATGTGGACGCCGCCATACAAAACATCCTGGTGGGTGGGCAGAGCTACAAGCTGGGGAGCCGGAGCCTGACCCGCGCCGACCTGGGACTTCTGCGGCAGATGCGAAATGAGCTGCTGGCCCAGGAGAATGCCGGGGACGGGTGTCTGCTGCCGGGGACTGTGGCCGCATTTTTTGAGGGAAGATAGAAAGCCGGACAGCTTGTAGCTGCCCGGCTCTTGCTTACGCTTGAATTTTTGTGATGAGCGCTTCCTGCAAAACCTGGGAGAAGTTGACGCCCATCGCTGTAGCCCGGTCGTTGAGCCAGGAGGGAATGGTGAGTGTCTTTTTTACGGCCTTCGTTTCTTTGTACTGGTCGATAGTGCAGGCCACCAACGAGGTGAAGCCTTCATCCGGGGTGATAGCCCCTATGTCGGAAGGTTGTGCAAGCGGTTTGCCCTGCTCCAGCAGAGTGAGCACATAAGCGGCTAACGCCTCCTGGGCCTCAGCCATCGTCTCGGGGAGGGTGTCGCCGAAGCTCTGGCAGCCGGGCAGGTCGGGGAACTCCACCCAATAGGCGTTATCTTCTTGATGAAAAA
>CAJUPK010000121.1 GCA_910588415.1 uncultured Oscillospiraceae bacterium
AACTGGTTGGCTCGGTCGGGTCAGAACGATTGCCACTGGCAATCTTCCCCGCCCCCGGACCGCGCAAACATGCTCTCAAAACCCATACATAGAAACACAACAGCACGGCAGGCCACAATTTTGTTTTGAAGGAGGACTCCACATGTCACCGCAAATGGTAGAACTGCACGATGTAGACGTACCCGCCTTTTTGAAGGTGCTGGACAGCTGCGAGGGCGAGGTGTACCTAATGACCCGGGACGGCAACCGGCTGAACCTGAAAAGCAAGCTCTGCCAGCTGGTAGGGCTCACCACCCTGATAGAGGGCGGCAAAATTGCCGAGGCCTTTGTTATGTGCGAGCGGGAGGCCGACGAGTCCAAGCTGTTCCGCTTCAACCTGTATAAAAAAGGCGTGGAAGAAAAAACCTGAGCCACACCCATGAAGCCCAAGTCGCCCTAAAAGAAAACAGAGACGCAAAAAGCGTCCGGGAATGAATCCCGGGCGCTTTTTTAATGGTTCGGCTTATTTCGTCTGGGGGCACAGGCCCTTCAGGGAATGATAGGGCAGCTCACCGCTGTAGGCCTGGTACCGGAAACCATTTTGGGTCACCGTATTCCCTGCCATCTCCAGGCCGTACTCCCTGCCGCTGTCCTTAAACTTCACATTCACATGCAGCCCGGTCCCGTCATGGGGTACAAACCCACTCAGGTCAAAACTGCGCCGCATGGGTACCCTTTGCAGGGATGTTACCACCTGTTCAATCTCCTGGGGATCTGTCACAGTGGCTGCCGTTCCGGTGTTCCCGTCAAACAGGCGGATGGACTCCACGTCTCCAGGGTCCACTGCGGCAAAATGCACAGGCCACAGCCATACCGCCAGAAACACCGCACATACAGCCATAACCGTAAGCAGCTTGTGGCCATACAGCCAGTCTGTCAGCAGCAGCTTCCATGAGTCCTTCTTCTGATTCCTTCCTGCTTTCGCAATGTACATGGTAGTCCCTCCTTTTGTTTATGTACTCTATTACCTTCCCCGGCCAGCCAATGGTCAATACTTGCCTTGCAGATTCTTAAAGCTCCGCTCCAGGCAGTCAAAGGGGCTGCCCTGGCAGATATCCTGCTCTACCAGCAGATGCTTCACCCCGCAGCGCTTGGCAGCCTCCAAAATGGCGTCAAACTCCAGGTTGCCCTCCCCTACAGGAGCCATCACAGAGTCCCAGCCATGAACGGCCATATCCTTCAGGTGGATGCAGGGAATGCGTCCGCTAAGCCGCTCCATCCAGCGGCACACATCAGCGCCGCCCATCTGCACCCAGTAGGTGTCCAGGGTAAAGCCTAGCTCTTCCGGCGCAAAACTCTCCATCAGGGTCTCAAAGACCAGCTTGCCGTCAAACTTCTGAAACTCCACGCTGTGGTTGTGGTACATCAGCAGCTTGCCCGCTGCCGCTATCTTTTTAGCCGCCTCCCGGTAGTCGTCAGCAAAATGCCATAGCCACTCCTGAGACAGGTATTTCTTTGGCATCATGCCAATGCCAATGTAATCACAGCCCATTACATCGTGCTCCGCGATAACCGCCTCGGTGTCGTTCAAAATGCGGTTCGGGTCCGTGTGGGTCAGCACAATCCGCAGGCCGTGCTGGTCACAGAGCTCCCGTACCCGCTGAGGCGCAATGGGTCCAATGGCCGAGATCTGCACCGTCTCATAGCCCATAGCAGCCACCCGGCCCAGGGAGTAGTCCAGGTCTTTCTCAGTTTGGGTGTAGTCCCGCAGCGTAAACAGCTGTGCTCCTAATGTCATGATGGTCGTCCTCCTTCTGCTCGTTCCTTTTAGGGTTTTCATGCCTCACACTCTTTGTCCGCCTCCAGGTTCTTGCGGTCAACCATGGGAATCCTTTTTTTCATGGCTTCCCCTGTCCTGGATTCGAACTTGGGTTGCCCCCATTATAATACATTCCGCCCCCCCTTGCAAGCTATTTTATGCCAGCCTGCGGTAAGATTTGCTCCAGCCTCCTTCAAAACAAGGCGGGTATGCCCCAGCACACCCGCCTTGTTCCTGTCATTTAATTGTGGCGCTGTTGTTGAGAACAGAGGTACTGTAAAGAAACAGCACATCCTGATTCCCAAACTCAATAAATGTATCCAAGACCTGGGGCGATATATACCGCACGTCCACCAGGGTGATAGCAGCATATCCCTCTGCCAGCAGCGGCGCAATACTGCTGGCAAAAGAGTCCCGAAACAAAATCAGCTCTTTCCCGCTGCTGGCACGGGGGTTCTCTATGGTTATCAGCGGCTTTGGCCCAGCGAGAAACATCTCATAGGGGTCCCTTCCCCCTGCTTTCTCCTGGTCATACAGGGGAATATAGGCCTCTGCCTCGTAGTCATAGACCCGGCAGTCCTCTAAAAACGCCTGGCTCAGATAATACAGTTCATCCGGCGGCAAGGGAAGCGCAGACTGTCCATAGTACGCCCCATAAAAGGGAGCCTCCACAGGTTGGACCGTGTATTCCGCGGACAGGTCCACCCCCATTCCAGCGCCCAGGCATTGGGCAGCCTCCACCAGCCCTTCCTGCCGCCAGTGGGGGTCCGTGCGGTAATAGTCAGAAAGCTGGAGAGAGGGGAACAGATCCATGTACCTGGCAAACTCCATGCGCTCCCGCAGGCTGGCCACCAGGGTATCATAGGGGAGGCAGGGATAGCCGTTTTTCTCTGCCATAAAATAGTTTTTATCCGGTATCACCGACAGGAAAATATTTTGGGTCCTGCCCTTGAGATACCTGTCATAGATAAACTGAAAACGGGACGCCGCATAGGCAATGGAGTCCCTGTTCAGGGGATAGTCCAGCCGGGAGGCAAACCCGTCTTGGATATAGATTTTGTTGTTGTCCCCCTGGCCAAAAAGATAGAGCGTGGCAGCCGCTTTAATGGTCCGAAATCCATCCCGCATGGGGAACTGGTCTAAGGTGTACTGCTCAAAATCCTTCATAAACCGTCCGGAAAGGACCGCTTCTCCGCTAAGCGCCGGAAACCCCGCCAAAGGCCTGCGCTCGCTGACCGACTCCGCGTCCAGGGGCTTTCCTATGCTCCACAGCATAAATCCCCCTAAAAAGAGGGAGACCGCAGCCACAAGCACCCGGTTTTTCCATTGAACTGACATAGCGTCCCTCCTAAAATCTGAAATACAAAAAGGGGTTAAAGGAACCATCGATAAGATAGGCTGTACACACCGTCAAAAGCGCCAGCAATACCATCGGCTCCGCCGCACAGAGGACTTTGCCTGTGTACCGGCCCCTCTCCATGGCAGCGGCCAGCTTTTTGGGAAAGGGCGTGGCGCAGATTACCGCGATTACAAGAATGATCCCGTAGCTTTTCAAAATATACAGGCTCTCCGGGGTGACCGCGGGAAGGCTCCCCCCGCCAAACATGGCGGCTATCTGAGAAAATCCCCCCGCAACGCTGTCCGCGTCAAAAAGGACAAAGCTCAGCAGGACCAGCAGCAAAACGTAGGTCCGGCCCAGTACCCGGTGCCTTTCCAGGGGCCCGAGAAGCCACAGCTTTTCCACTGCCAGCGCCACCGCGAACCAAAGCCCCCACAGAATAAAATTCCAGGCCGCCCCATGCCAAAAGCCTGTGGCCAGCCACACCACCAACAGATTGAGAAGCCACCGGGGCTTTCCCCGGCGGTTTCCCCCCAGGGGAATATAAAGGTAGTCCCGGAACCATGTCCCCAAAGAGATATGCCATCTTCTCCAAAACTCCGTCACGCTGCAGGACGTATAGGGGTAGTCAAAGTTCTCCGGAAAGCGAAATCCCAGCACATGCCCAAGGCCAATGGCCATATCGCTGTATCCGGAAAAATCAAAATAGACCTGCAGCATATAGGCAATGGCGTACAACCAGGCATACAAAACCGATGGCTCCGCAGACTCTTTAAAAGCCGCGGCAAGCCCGCCCAGCACATTGGCAATCAGGATTTTTTTAGACAGTCCGGTGATAAACCTGCGGATGCCCAAGGCCGTGCCGGCAAGGCTATGGGTCCTGTCCTTCAGCTGCCCAGCGATGTCCGTGTAGCGGACAATGGGCCCGGCGATCAGCTGGGGGAACATGGCAATATACGCGGCCAAATCCATAAAATTCTTCTGGGCAGGGGCCTGGCCACGGTAGATATCCGCCACATAGCTGATCATTTGAAAGGTATAAAAGCTGATGCCAATGGGCAGCGCTATGCGGAGCAGCGGCAGGGACAGGCCTGTCAGGGCGTTGATGTTGCGGATGAAGAAATCCGCATACTTGCAGTACCCCAGCAGCAGCAGGCTGAACGCCACCGAAATTCCCAGAAGCCACTTGGACAGCCTCTGGCCCCGGTGCCTTTCTATCAGGATTCCCAGGAAATATCCCTGCGTAATGGAGACAAGCATGAAAACAAGGTATCTTGGCTCCCCCCATCCATAGAAAAACAGGCTGCACAGCAGCAGCGCCGTATTTTTCAGGCGCTTGGGAACCGCAAAGTACAGGAGAACTGTACATGGGAGGAAGTAGAACAGAAAGGGAACGCTGGAAAACAACATAGCCGGCTTCCTCTTGCAGGCCCGCTACATAATGGGCTCATCGCACAAGGTCTCCCCAGAGGGATAGGCAGCCTTCAGCTTTGCCTGGAAGGCGTCCACCATCTCGCTTTTCCCAAAACAGGACACAAGACAGCCCCCAACCCTTACAACCACCAGCTTGTCCGGGAAACCGCACATCCACTGCCGCTGGGAAATATTCTCCTGAATGGCCGCAAAAACCTCTGCAGTCTCCCCCTCGTCCTTTACATGGAACACGCCGCAGGTAAAGGTGTTGGCGTTCATCATGTGTACCAGCGAGGCGGCCTGGTCAATTTTGTCCACAGCCCCCTGGGGAAATCCCAGGGCCGTGTCCAGCGCGGCGGCGTCTGTAAGGCTGAAAGCGCCCGGGCCGTCCATGGTCATGTTTTCTTCAGACATGTCTCCCCCGGCCGCGGGAAATTTTTCATTCTCCTCATAGCTGTCCCACACAGTGGTGAGAATGTCCAGGGCGCTGGTCGAGCTGGACTCCTTTTCATCTCCAGCGCAGGCTGCTATGGAAAGGCAGAGAAGCGCTGCTAAAAAAACAGATAGAAATTTTTTCATTGTGTAAATCCTCCTTATGGGCTGCCGCCCTGTCACGTACCGTGATTGGCTGCCACTAATCAGCGGCAGCTGATGGGAGCGCAGGCGCCCGCTTTCTCACAGGCGCCGCCTCCATTCCACTGGGTTATCCTGCCCCCCTCTCATGGCCAGAAACCTGCCAAGCACCAAAGATCCGCCAGCTTTTTGACCCCATCATGTGTGTGCCGCCAGCCCTGCCAGGAATAGAGCTCCCAGGCGGCCAGACCCTCTCAGTATACTCCCGTACACGGCCACACAAGCTATACGTGCCATCCTGGCCCGCGCCGTGTACCTTTTACCACAAAGGCGCGGGATGTTTTCTCTGCACTTTTGCGAAGCAAAAGCGAGCGCTGCGACTTGCCGCAGGCAATGTCGCCCGCGGAGAGAGAAAACTCCCTGTACACGGCCACACAAGCGATACGTACCATCCCGGTCCGCGCCGTGTACATGATACCACAAAGGCGCGGGATGTTTTCTCCGCATTTTCGCGCAGCGAAAACCGAGCGTTTCACGCGAGGGGAGGAAACTCCGGTACACGGCCTTATAGGCGATATCTGCCATCCTAGTCCCTGCCGTGTACATTTTACCATAAAGGTACGGGATGTTTTCTCTGTACTTTCGCAAAGCGAAAGCGAGCGCTGCGCGCGAAGAGAGAAAACTCCCTGTACACGGCCTTATAGGCGATATCTGCCATCCTAGTCCCTGCCGTGTACATTATACCACATAGTATCCTTAATTTCCAAGTGATTTATGTGTGGGGATATGTGGAGAGTGTCTAACTCTGTTATTCTCCCACAAACTCTTGTACACAGCCGCATAAGCCATAGGCACTATCCCGGTCCGCAAACCTGGCAAAACACAAAGAAAACCACCTATTGCCGCCCAATCCCAAAGGGTTCAGGCTGCAATAGGTGCCGCAGCTCATTCATCGCTTTCAAAAAGCATATTCTCTACATATCTGTCGTTGAATCGCGGGTTTCCCCCTAGATTCACATGCGTGCTCAGCTGGGCAATGCGTTCCAGCTCCGCCCTGCCTTCCTGGTCCAAAAGAACCCTGGACGCACCTGACAAAGCGGCGTTTCCCAGCACCTGCACCCGTCCTGTCAAGCCCCTTGGCAGAAGGCCGATGGCCCTTGCGGAATCTATAGTAAGATGACTGCCAAATCCTCCCGCAATATATAGGACGTCCACCTTCTCTGGAGACAGGCCCGCCGCTTCCAGCAGGGTTTCCATGCCAGCGGCTATGGCCGCCTTTGCCAGCTGCACCGCCCGGATGTCCCCTTGGGTCAAAGACAGGCCCTCTGCCAGCCTTAGTGCGCCCTCCAGAGCGCCCGTCTCGTCCACCAGGCCCAGCTCCCGTCCGGCAGCCACCGCGTCAATCAGGCCCGAACCGCAGATCCCCACTGGCGCGGCATCCTCTATGGTATGGACCTCCATCTCTCCGTTTGTCAGGCCAACCTGGTCAATGGCCCCTGCCAGGCTTGCACAGCCGCAGGAGATTCCCGCCCCTTCAAAGGCTGGTCCCGCGGCCGTGGAGGTTACATACAGCTTCCCCTCTGTCCATAGGGCTATCTCCCCGTTGGTGCCAAGGTCGCACAGCAGCGCGGTCGCAGGGTGAATAGCCTATTGACTTCCGAACCCCCTGGGGTTGGACATCAATAGGCTATTTTTATTCCCCTTGATTTTATGCGGGATTATGATTGAACACTTTATTACACTAATCTGGACAAAAATTTCAAAAAGTGGCAAAACGCATAATAAAAAAGTTGAAGACTGTGAGTTCTGAACTGGCCTGTCTAGTTTGAAACTACCGATTTTTCCTTGCAGTCACGGTAAAATTCCTTTTCCTTCCCTGCCGGGGTCTTGTTTTGATTTGTGTCATGTGGCCGTTGCTCATTATAAAAAATCATGTATTTGTCCACAGCCGCTCTGAATTCATTTTCAGAGCGGTATTTTGAACGGTACAATTCCTCAAGTTTCAGGCTTGAAAAGAAGGACTCCATTACAGAATTATCATAAGGTGTGTACGCCTTTGAGAAAGATTGTGTAACGCCCAATGATTTCAGATAGGCGCAAAAAGAATTTAATCTATAGTTAGTTCCACGGTCAGTGTGGAATATCAACGATTGTGACGGACAGCGGTTTTCGTATGCCGCACGGAAAGTAGCCTTGACCAACTGGGTACTATTGGATTTACCGATTCTGTAGGCAATCACCTTTCGGGCAAACAGGTCGATAACAGCACAAATATAAAACTTTTTATCATCGAAACGAAAGTAAGTAACGTCACTTACCCAAACTTCATCTGGACGAGTGACAGTAAACTACTGATTTACATGGTTGTTAAATTTTCTCTGTTCCTTTTTGTATGTGCTCTTGGCACCTTGCCGTATACTCTTTAGTCCCATTTCGCGCATAAAGTTCTGTACCATCTCAGGAGAAGTGTGGTAACCCTGTTCCTTCATAATAGCGAATATCTTTTTATATCCGAATACTTGATTGCTCTCATCGTATATCTTTTGAATAACT
>CAJUPK010000122.1 GCA_910588415.1 uncultured Oscillospiraceae bacterium
TTCCCCTCCAGATATCGTTTGTACTTGCTGCGCAATTTCTCCGGGACAGCTGTTACAAGCTCATTCGACAGGCTTAATACAGCATACCCATCGTCTGCCAAAAACTTCAGGGTCCCTTTTTCAGGCTGATAGATCACCAGCTTATTATGGTCAATTATAGCCTGGCTTTTCTCCAAATTCAATCCCGCACGGTCTGCCCTGTTCCGCAAATTCTCTTCAAAATGCTTGGTGGTGCCGGAGATTTTGGGGGGCACAACTTCCACTTCATACTCTTTTTCTGAAAATCTCCCCTTTATTTTTATATCCGCTGCATAGTTTTTCAGGGGGGCAAATCCCTTGCTGTCCATCAGTGTGCCTGTATACAGCGCATTCATCCTCTCCCGCTGCTGGGGCAGGCCAGCCGCTTTGCTGAAGGCTCTGTACTCCTCGTCCAGCCGCCGGATGCGGATGGAGACCGCCTGGGCCTCTTCCTGCAGCCCTGCCGCTTTAAACGCGGCCCCCTCCCGCTTCAGCTTGCGGATAGTGCGCTCAATCATGCGCTGCTTCTGGGTGGCCTCGTACATGGTGTAGGTCCTGCCTTCAAACGCAAAGGGGGGCGGGTCTATGTTCTCCAGCTCCTGGTCTGTATAGGTCCGCTCCATGACCCCCTCGATAAAGGGCCAGTAGCTGTGGCGGCAGTTGGCTCCTCCTATGCCTGTGACAGAGCCAAAGCCGCAGGTCTGCACGAAATCAGGGTATAGGGCCATGGGGACTACCTCCAAAAAAAGCTTGACCTTACGGGGAATTTGCGGTAAAATTTAAGTAGAAACTACCAAAGGAGGTCTCAGTATGCCCACAGAGAAAGAAATCGTTTTGGCTCAAAAGGCAATGGCGTTTGACCTGATCCAGATTTTCAAAGCCGACCCGGAGAAGACCTACACTGCGGAGGAACTGGAAAAATTGCTGGTCGCTTTTATCAAAGGCATAGAACAGTAAATACAGGCGGGCGGGGAAACCCGCCTTTTCTTTTTACCTTTCCCACCGATACACCCTCCCCTGCCATTTCTTATGGTTCTCCCAGCCATGGGGCCCATCCTTGTCCCGGGCTCCCCGGTGGGCGGTCACCTCCACCAAGCCGGTGCGCAGGTAGTCCATAGACCGCTCCCGGTACTTCTGGTTCAGCTGGTTGACGCCTGTCAGAACCGCCCGTCTCACAGCAACGTCAATCTGGTCTGTGTGGCCGCTCTCCCAGCTGACCGTCTTTATGCCGCTGTCCGCCAGCTGCTTCACAGCGCTGCGGATGGCCTGGCTGTAGCTTACGGCCCCGCTCTGCACCTGCAGGGCCGCGTTGTCCAGGGCCCACTGATAGGCCTTGCCAGGGGGCAGAAGGGTCTTGCGGGGGCCCCTGCCCACCTGAAACCCCAGGGACTGGGTGATATTGGTGAACTCCTGCTGAGTTTGTGTGCGTATGGCCTCTATGTCCCACTCGTCTACCAGCCGCGGGGGTTTTGTCACCTGGGCCAGGTCGATCATGGCCGTGTAATAGGCCTGATTGCGGGCCACCACATCATCCAAGAGAGCGCCAAGCTTCTCCTGGCTGATACCCGCGTACTGCTGCATGGCCCTTTCAATCTCTGTCCAGTCAATCCCATGGGCACGCAGCGCCCGGATGGCCTCTATCGTCACCTGGTTTAAGCTGTCCGCCAGTTTCAGCCGGGAGCATATCTCCTCCAGCAGGAACATCTCCAGGCTTCTGAACAGCTCCGCAAGCTCTTCCGGCAGGGCGTCCAGCAGTTCCGGGGTAAAGGGGTATTCCATGTGTGTCTCCTTGTGCGGGTATGGCCTCTGCCTACTCCACTTCCTCCTGCTCGTCCTCTGCCATGTCTTCCATCTTGGGCAGCATCTTCCTGGCCGTGGCCTCGTCTTCGTTCATCCACTTCATGCGGAACTCCCAGTCGTTCATAATGCCCGCGTTTAAGAGCTGCATGTCATGGGAAAAGTCGCTCTGCTTGTCCTCTATAATGGAATCATCAAAATCAATGGATATCTCCACATCCTCCCTAAGCCCTGCCCCTTTGTCCCCATTGCCCAGGCGCAGGATCATCCTGGCCAGCTCCTTCAGCACGTCCTCCAGAATGATCTCATGCTTCTTGATGGTGCGGAACAGGGTAGAGTTTTCGCTGACAATCTGCGTGGCTGTGGTGACACTGCCCCGGTCGTACTGGTAATGATTTTCCCCAAAGCCGCATTGGCTGCCCAGGGCGTTCAGCATGTCCTGCATCCCGGCATTGTGGTCTGCCACCCGCAAAGCCATGTCAATGGGGGTGATGATGTTCCCGTCCTGGGTGTCCTCGGGCAGCACATAGAAAATCACGTCATTCACATCAAACAGGGGGTTGCCGTCCAGGTCCTTGACTGCGGCAGGCTTTATCATGATCCGCTTTTTGCCCAGCTGGAACTCATTCACATAGCTGTCATAGCTGATGTCCACGCCTTTCAGCTGGTCCAGGGCATTGGCAAAGGCAGGCACCCCCAGGGGCAGGGTCTCGTCCACATTGTTGACAATGTTCAGACGGTCCAGCACAAAAAGCGGCTGGGGACTGCCTGTCCTTACTGTCGGCACCACCTTCTCAAAGCCCTTTACGCTGGCCAGGGCCACCTCGGAGAGTTCCCCGTTGTTGTCTTCAAATAGACTGTTCTCCACGATATAGAGGCCCTCTGGGCCCTTTCTGTGGATCTGCAGGTACAGGTATTTCTTCCCATCCACTGTGCGGCTGCTGGTAAAGGCGCACTCGCTGGCCCTGCTGTTCTCCCAGGACAGAGGGAAAATGTGGGGAGCAGTCACATAGTCCAGGTGTACCTGCCCGCCGCTTTCCATCCGGCCGCTTTCCGGGTTCACGCTGGCCCCGGTCATCCGGCCCACATAGGCCACCGTGCCCAGGGCTGCCTTGAGCTCCTGCATCTCGTTGATCTTTACCGCAAAGTTGTTGTCCCGGCACACCTGGTCAAAGAAAGCCTGCTCCTTCCGGCCCTCCAGAGTGATGGTAACCTTCTCGTTCATCAGCAGATTGGCCCAATCCTGGGCCACCTTCTTGCCCATGTTCATGGTAAAGCGGCGGCACTTCACATGGCCTTGTCCGGTAAACACCTGGAAGGTGTGAAAACCCTTTACATTCCCCCTGTACCAGCTGTCCCATTGGGCGATATAGGTGTAAAAATCCTCGTTTACAGGGATAAATCCCCGTTCTTTCAGCACGCCATATATATTTATGCCGTCACCCCCATTCTCCTCCAGACCCGCTCCAGGGCATACCGGGCCGCGTCAATGCTGTGGTTGTTCTTGTCCGGGTACCCGGTGATAAAGTTCCCGTCCCGGTCCCGCTCAAACTCATATCCCACAAATTCTTTGCAGACATTCGGCGTGCGCCTTTTGTCCATAACCAGCTTGCGGCGCTGCAGCCACTTCATGCTGTACTCCACACTGCCCGGCCCCTTTATTGCCTCCTTGGCGGGCAGGCCCAGGGCCCGGAAATCCGCCACGGACTTGGGCTCCGCGCTGTCGCAGGTAATATAGGCGTCTGTATAGCCTTTTTCTTTTATCCGCCTGGCCGCCTGCTCATTGGCCAGCTTGTTCTCAAAAATTTCATCGATAAAATAGATGGTCTCCCGGGCCCGGTCATAGTGGAGCCGCACAAAGGCAAAGGCGTCCGGGTACCAGCCCCAGTCCACCCCCTGGTAAATCCGGTCGAAAGCGGCGGCCTCCTGGTCTGTAATATCCCGCAGCTCCAGGTTCTCAAACACATTGCCGCCCAGGCCCACAGCCTCCCCCAAGTATTCATGGCGGTAGGCTCTTTCGTTGGTCTCCTTTACATGCTGGGCTTCCAGAAGGAACTGTTCCCCCAGCCATGGGGTCGGAGCCTCCAGGTAGTTGCTCTTGTGGCAGAGCCTGTCCGGGCGGTCCTCCTGGCTGTCCAGGTTGGCCCAGTTGTCCCGGCTGATGGGCGGGTTGTAGCTCTCAAAGTTCCAGAACACCGTGCCGCCCCGCATGGTGGACTGCAGGATATTGCGTATCTCGTGCCGCCCGGCGAACTGGTCCTTCTCTTCAAAGTGGGTCACCGCGATGTAGCCAAAGGGCACCTTGATGGACTTGATCTTCATGGGGTCATCCGCGCCCCGGAACAGGATCTTCTGGCCTGTGGGCCTGTATACCAGCTCCATGGGCTGCACCTTTGCCTCCCAATAGCCTGCCATGCCCAGCTGGTCAATGCCCCATATGTACTGGGCGTACACGCTGTCCCGGATGGTATTGGCCACCTTGCGCAGCACCAGGGCATGGGTGCCGGGGTGCTGGATCAGCAGCAAGGGCACCAGCAGGGACACGCAGGAGGACTTTAGGGAGCCGCGTCCACCGGACAGGTCGTAGTGGGTGTGCCCATGCTGGAACACATCCCGGGCCAGCCCGTGAAAGGCCGGGCCCAGCACCTGGGACAGGCGTATTTCAGACATCGATCAGCACCTTCACTTCCTCTTCCTCCTGCCGCTTTTCCCGGCCTTCAAAGGCCCCCACATGCTTGCCAAGCAGCTCAATGGCTTTGATCTTGTTGGCGTACTTTAAATCGCTCTCCGGCGCGTCAGAGGCCTCCTGCTCGGCTATCTGCCGCAGCTTGTCAATCACATAGTCCTGGCTGACCTGGGTCCGCTTCTGCCGGGCGGCCAGAGCCTGGTTGATGGCCTCTTGAATTGTAGTTTTTTGTAGTAGCTGGTATCCCAGTTCTCCGGCCCGCTTCTGCGAGTACCCGGCCCGTATGGCGGCCTGGGTGGCATTTAAGTCCACCAGGTACTCCTGCACAAATAGTTTCTGTTTTGCGGTTAATGCCACTCTCACCACCTCTCCTGCACATACTCGGCGCCAAACAGCCGGTCATGCCCTGGCTGTTTAGCATAAAATGGCCGGATACTCTCCCGCGACCTCTCCGGCGGTGCGCACCCCCTGCTAGGGACCCTAGGCTCTGCCATCACCCCCGCTGTGCGCGTCCCGTTGAGCCCCTCGCATTGCCAGCACCGCGGATCGTGCGGGTGGCTTTTTAGCAAAGGGGCTGTTAAGCTGTTAAAAAGTAAAGGCCCCCGCCAGCAGGGCCAGCAGGGGCAAATGGAGGAAAATCCTTGTACTCCAACGCTGTTTTCCTGGCCTTAGGGCCAGTATAATGTGAAAAATGTGAAAATGGTGAAAAATGTGACACTTCTAAAAATTTTTCACTTTTTTGCTGTAAATTTTTCTGGCGTTCTGCTCTGAAATTGCATACCCCATCTTCCCCGCGACCTGCTGCCAGCTAAGCCCCTCCAGCGCCCGCAGGGAAACAATCCGCCGCACCCGGCTGTCCTCGATGGCGTCCACAAACGCCTCGATCTGCGCCTTCTGCTGCTGCAGCTTCTCCCGCCGCTTGGGGAAACGGTTCTTTTGTTCCAGGTCCTTCAGTTCCCCGCAGATGTGGGGGTATTGCTCCAGCAGGTTTTTGGTCATGCAAATCACCTCATCTCCCAGCGTTCAATCGTCACTGACTAACGTAAACGGCTGAATCATTTGCGGCAGGAAATTCACCTCGTAATGGTACGGGTCGGCAAATACGCCGCTTAGATCCTCCACGGTATAGGTAATCCATTCATTGAGATATACATAATGCTTTTTATACCGCTCATGGCCCACTTCAACAATCACTTCAAGCTCATTTGAAGTGTTATTTTTTATGGCGAAGTTCCCGATTACCTCTAATACTGGCTTGTCCGTGCGGGTGTTAATGGCCACCAAACGCCGGGTGATGTTAAAATTATCTGCCTGCTGGGACACATTGTAGGCCACGCGGTCAGATTCACGGCACGCTGCAAGCAAGCAGGCAAGTACCACAAAGATTAGAATCGCCGCAAGATATTTTGATTTTTTCATTTTCTTCCCCTCACTTTCTTCTGTTCCAATAATTCAAAAGATAAACCTTTTCTTGCAGGTTTTTGGTCATGTGCAAATCTCCTTTCTGCCTCAATCTTTGTGGGGAATCCTAACCGGTAAAACCATCTTGACGTCATTTTCATTGGTTCTCAATAGAACTGGCTCCAGCTCTCCGCGAAATTCAAGCACAACCGCCTTGTGAAAGGAACCCCCGCAGGAAACCTTTGCCGCCTGCAGCGCGGATAGAAGATAGTTCCCATTCACGCCATACTGAAAGGTAACCTCTCCTTTTGGCAGAGCTTTCTCCACATCCAAAAACTCTCCGTCCGGCTGCGGGCACCCATATATATGGTCACAGCACCGGATGATTGCGTCGCTCCCCACAATTTCAATGGTGGCAGCCATTCCTCTTGGCAGTTTCGTGTTTGCGTTTATGTACGCGGTGAAGTCCCCGTCGCACTCACAAACCGCATGCTCAATCGCCAGCCTGTATCCATCCACAGCCTTTGCGGTTACAGAGGAATCGTTCGCGCAAAACTCCAGGCGAATAAACTTGTGGATCCCGTGGATAGCGTCTGTGCCTACAAATCCTTTTGTGGCTGCCACGATACGGTTGAAATCATTGGAAAAAATTTTTGCTATCATCCTGTATTCCCCTCCTATTTTTCTTATATGGCTTTATCTCCTCCGGCTCCCGGCCTGTGTTCTCGTACTGCCGGAGCCGCTGGTACCGCTGGGCGTCTTTGCACGGGGGCTGGCCCCTCTGCAGCCGGGGGCAGGTGTTCCTGCAGCCGCACACATCCCGGCAATAGTCGCCCTGGGGGGTGGTCAGCCGGGTCATGGGCGCGCCTCCTCTCTGCCGCTCTCCCACCCCAAAATCGCATCCGGCCGCACCTCCAGGGCCCGGCATAGGCCGGACAGGTCCACCAGGCTGGGCAGGCCCTGTTCCCGGCTCATGATCCGGCTGACAGAATTGTCATGCACCCCGGCCAGCTGGGCAATCTGGTGATAGGTCCGCCCGCTTTGCAGGATGGCCTCCTGCAGCCGCCTGTTGATGGCCCTGCTTTGTATTTGTCTCTCTTCACGGGTCATTGTCTATTGCCTCCACATCGCTCAATCTGCACACCAGCACCGAGCGCCCTGCCCGCAGGGACTGCAGCTCTGCCTGGTGGAGAAACCCCTCCTGGCTGCTGAACCGGTCCATGCGCCCCCACCGAAAGGTGTACGCCGCCAGCCGGTACAGGTCCCCGCTGGGCCTGTGCCGCACGGTTTTTCCCAGGTGCTTTTTCACTTGCGCTACTTCCATCACAGGGCCTCCACCTTCACCCAAATGCCCGGCACGGCGCTCCAGCGTTTCTCCACCTGCTCGCTGACCACCTGGGCGTCATCCCGCCAAAATCCGGCGTCGGTCATGCAGTCCTTCAGCAGCTTCTGCAGGTTGTCGGTATCCGGCCGGGTGATTTTGTACTCTCCGTCCTTATGCCTGCCCTGGGGGAACCGCCAGCACACTTCCAACCGCAGGGGCCCGGTCAGAGGCTCTGGGGGGCGGTGGGGGTGCAGGGCCAGCAGCAGAGCCTGCTGGGCGGTTTTCAGCCGGGCGGGCTGGTAAAACCGGGGCCTGCCCGCCACCACAGCCACCTTCTGCTGCTGGTGGGTCACCCGGGGCGGATTCATGGCCATGAAAAACTCATCCATGGCGCAGCATCTCCCGCAGCATGGATACCTGTCTGGCACGGGCTGCGTTCCTGGCTGCGG
>CAJUPK010000123.1 GCA_910588415.1 uncultured Oscillospiraceae bacterium
TGTGTGGGAGCATGTGGAGGAGGCCTTCCGCGGCCCCATCGTCCAGAACAATTTTGAGCAGCCTTTTTACCTCATACTGGGCAACCGGGACGGCTGGGACATCCACGGCCGCACCCACTTTACCAACCGGCTGAACCAGGCCTTTGCCGCCTATGCCCAGGAGCGCCAGGGCTTCTATCTCAACGATGTGAACTATCTGTCCGCTGACTTTGGGTTGCGGCGCTGGTCTGACCCGGCCTTTTGGAACCTGTATAAATACGCCCTGTGCTTTGAGGCCATCCCAGCCTTTGCCTTTAGTCTGGCCAACATTATCAAGTCCCTGTTTGGCCGCAGCAAGAAGGTCCTGGCCCTGGACCTGGACAACACCCTTTGGGGCGGCGTGGTGGGAGACGACGGCGTGGACGGCATTGAGATTGGCCAGGAGAACGGGGTGGCACAATCCTATTATGAGTTCCAGAGCTATCTAAAACAGCTGAGCGCCACAGGTGTATTGCTGACCGTCTGCTCGAAAAACGATGAAGAGAACGCCTTGGCTGGGCTGAACCACCCGGCGGGGCTGCTGCGGCCCGGGGATTTTGCCGCCATAAAAGCCAACTGGGAAAACAAGGACCGCAACATCGCCCAGACCGCCCAGGAGCTGAACCTGCTGCCGGAGTCAATGGTGTTTGCGGACGATAATCCGGCGGAGCGGGCGATTGTCAGCGCCCAGCTGCCGGGAGTGGCCGTGCCGGAGCTGGAGGGCGTGGAGAATTATATTGCAACCATTGACCGGGGTGGCTATTTCGAGGTGACCAATTTCAGCCAGGACGACCTGCACCGGGGAGAGATGTACAAGGCCAACGCCCAGCGGGCCGCCCAGCAGGCCCAGTTCCAGGACTATGGCCAGTATCTGCTGAGCCTGGACATGCAGGCGGAAATCAACGACTTTCAGCCTGTATACCTGGCGCGCATCACCCAGCTGACCAATAAGAGCAACCAGTTCAACCTGACCACCCGGCGCTACACCCTGCAGCAGATGGAAGAGGTGGCCGGAGACAGCCAGTATGTACGCCTGTACGGCCGCCTGACCGATAAGTTTGGGGACAACGGGGTGGTGTCCGTGGTAATCGGCAGAATAGAAGGCCCTGCCCTGGACATTGAGCTGTGGCTGATGAGCTGCCGGGTACTGAAGCGGGACATGGAACTGGCCATGCTGGACCAGCTGGCGGCCCGCTGCCAGGCCCAGGGTCTGAAGGTCCTGCGGGGCCGCTACATCCCCACCCCGAAGAACAGTATGGTGCGGGACCTGTACGCCAGCTTTGGCTTTACAAAGCTGAGCGAGGACCCGGACGGCGCCACTTTGTGGGAGCTGCCTCTGGCTAGCTATGAGCCCAAGTGCAAGGTCATCGCTGTGAACACACAAGCAAATGGAAAGAGAGGACGAGCATTATGGACATGAGAGAAATTTTCACCCGACTGAACCGGGTCTTTCAAGAGGTTTTTGACGACCGGACTATTCGCGTCTCTCCGGAGACCACTGCGGACGATATCGAGGACTGGGACAGCCTGGAGCACATCACCCTGATCTCCGCTGTGGAGCGGGAGTTCCGGATGAAATTTAAGATGGGAGAGATCTCCTCCATGCGCAATGTGGGCGAGATGGCCCAGATTATTGCCCAGCGGGCCAGATAAACGCTGGACCAATCGAAGGCGGCGCAAAGCTTTTCGGTGAATATGGGGAGCCTTCCTGCGGTTTTTGCCTGGACTTCCCACGAAATCGCCGGGATGTCTTTGCGCTCTTTCTTTGGGTGCAGCTTTTTAGACTTAGGCAGTATTGCCAAAAAGCGTGCCGATATCTTGTGAATTTCCCCTTTTCGACCCTTGACAAATCGATCTTTTGCGTGTAATATAGGAGGAGCCGAAATTTTCAAAAAATTTACATTTTCCGGGAAGGTCTTGCCGGAAGATGTATCTTTTGGGGGGATTTGGCTCTATTCTATTATTTTGGAACCCACAGGTTCTTAAGAAAAGAAGGAATTCCATGATTGGACTGCTATCCATTTCCGTAGCGCTGGTGGCGGGCTTGATGATGACCCGCCTATTCAAGCGCTTTCATCTGCCGGATGTGACCTCTTACCTGATGGCCGGGGTGCTGCTGGGCCCCTGTCTTGTGGGGCGGCTGGGGATTCCCGGCATGGGCTTTGCCAGCTTTGAGCTGGTGGATTCCCTGCAGCCTATCTCTGACGTGGCGCTGGGCTTTATCGCCTTTGCCATTGGCAGCGAGTTCCGGCTGTCCTCTCTGCGCACCACAGGCCGGGCGGCGGTGATCGTGGGCATTTTTCAGGCCCTGACCGCCACCTTGCTGGTGGACGCCGCCCTGCTCCTTCTGCACCTATTTTTAGGGGACAAGCTGCCTGTCTCTGCGGCCATTACTTTGGGCGCTATTGCCGCTGCCACAGCCCCTGCCGCCACACTGATGGTGGTTCGCCAGTACAAGGCTAAGGGGCCGCTGACAGACATTCTGCTGCCTGTGGTGGCCCTGGACGACGCGGTGGGACTGGTAATTTTTGCCGTGTCCTTTGGCGCGGCCCAGGCCATGGAGTCCAACTCTGCCAGCCTGGCCTCCATTTTAGCGGAACCCCTGCTGGAGATTGTGCTCTCTTTGGTGCTGGGAGCGCTGCTGGGGTGGGTGCTCACCTTTATGGAGCGCTGGTTCCTCTCCAACCGCAACCGGGTGGCCATGATTGCCGGGTTTGTGGTGATGGCCGTGGCCCTGTCCATGGTGAGCTTTGAGATAGCCGGCCTGACGGTGAAGTTCTCCTCCCTGCTGGTGTGCATGATGTTGGGCACTGTGTTCTGCAATACCTGCCCCAACTCAGAGGACCTGATGGGCCGAGCGGACAAGTGGTCCGCCCCCCTGCTGACCCTGTTTTTCGTACTCAGCGGCGCAGAGCTCCATCTGGATGTATTTACCGACCTGGCTGTGGTGGGCATTGGCCTGCTGTACATCTTCTCCCGCTCCCTGGGCAAATACTTTGGCGCCATGGCCAGCAGCAAGTTTGCCGGGTGTACCCCTTCCATCCAGAAATATCTGGGCATTACCCTGCTGCCCCAGGCTGGCGTGGCCCTGGGCATGGCCTCTCAGGTGGGGGCTTTGGGGGAGATTGGCTCTATCATCCGCAGCATTGTGCTGTTTGGCGTGCTGGTGTATGAGCTGGTAGGCCCCACACTTACCAAGATGGCCCTCACTGCCGCAGGAGATATCAAACCCAAAGAGGCCAAGTCCCATACAGCGGCCACCAAGGCGTAATCTTTGTTGATCACCGCGGGCGTCCCGGAAGGGGCGCTCGTTTTCTCTGCTCCCAGAACCGCCAGCAGGCTTTCCTTGCTTTTTCTCTGCCCCCATGATAAAATATTCTCAGAAGGTATATCCAGGAGGCCTTATGGAAGCTGTAAAAAAACCAGCTTGGCCTGGGACCGGGTTGGCTGGCACTGCGGCCTGCTGGCCCAAGAGCCATTGAAAGGCTCTTTGCGGGCACGGACCCATCGGCCCAAGCGGGCAGACAATGCCGTGTGCCCCGCCTGCACAATATATCTGGCTGGCAGGCGGAACAGCACCAGCCTGGAGTGCCTGAAAGACGGACGGAAAGAAAAGCTTGAGAAGCTATTAGGAGGAATATCATGCTGAAAAGCCAAGAAGTACGCAAGATCGCCCCGGAGATGGACCCCCTGCGCATGGGGATGGGATGGACTGCCCAGGACTTGGAAAAGCCCCAGCTGCTGGTGGAGAGTACCTATGGCCAAAGCCACCCAGGCAGCGCCCACCTGCTGGAGCTGTCCCAGGCAGCGGCCCAAGAAATTGACAGCCATGGGGGCAAGGCTGCTCTGTACTTTGCCACAGACGTCTGTGACGGCATGTCCCAGGGCCATGACGGCGGCAACTACTCTCTGGCCTCCCGGGATGTGCTTGCCAGCCTGATAGAGATACACGCCAAAGCCACCACCTTTGACGCGGGTGTGTTTTTGTCCAGCTGCGACAAGTCTGTGCCCGCCCAGCTGATGGCCATTGGACGCATCGATATGCCTGCCATTCTGGTGACTGGCGGGGTCATGGAGGCAGGGCCAGGCCTGCTCACCCTAGAGCAAATCGGCATGTACAGCGCCCAGTACCAGCGGGGAGAGATCACCGAGGAGCAGTTTACCTACTACAAGCACCACGCCTGCCCCTCCTGCGGGGCCTGCTCCTTTATGGGAACAGCCTCTACTATGCAGATTATGGCGGAGGCCCTGGGCCTGATGCTGCCCGGCACAGCCCTGCTGCCAGCTGAAAGCGGGGAACTGCTGGAAACCGCCCGGGCCGCTGGCAGACGGGCGGCAGAGCTGGCCCTCTCTGGCCTGACTCCCCGGCAGATGGTGACCCGCCGCAGCTTTGAGAACGCTGTGATGGTCCACGCGGCGATCTCCGGTTCTACCAACACCCTGCTGCACCTGCCTGCCATTGCCCGGGAATTTGGCGTGGAGCTGACAGCAGAGGACTTTGACCGCCTGCACCGGGACGCTCACTATCTGCTGGACATCCGCCCGGCAGGCCGCTGGCCAGCGGAATATGTGAGCTATGCGGGCGGGGTCCCCCGGGTGATGGAGGAAATCAAGTCTATGCTGCACCTGGATGTTATGACCGTGACCGGACGCAGCCTGGGGGATAATTTGGAGCAGCTGAAGAGCAGCGGTTACTATGAGAGCCGGGATGAGCTGCTGGAAATGACCGGGCTGACCCGCCAGGAGGTAATCCGGGACTTTGCCCATCCTATTGGCTCTCATGGAGCCGTGGCCGTGCTGAAGGGCAATTTGGCCCCCCAGGGAGCTGTGGTAAAGCACAGCGCTGTTCCCAAAGAAATGCACAGGGCCGTCCTGCGGGCCAGGCCCTTCGACAGCGAGGAGGAGGCCATTGCCGCCATTCTCAACCACAAGATTCAGCCGGGAGACGGGGTGATCATCCGCTATGAAGGGCCGGCGGGCAGTGGTATGCCGGAGATGTTCTACACCACCGAGGCCATCTCCTCGGACCCGGACCTGGCTGCCAGCATTGCGCTAATCACCGACGGCCGTTTCTCTGGGGCCAGCAAGGGGCCTGTGATTGGCCATGTGTCCCCCGAGGCGGCAGGTGGCGGGCCCATCGCCCTGGTGGAGGAAGGGGATCTGATTGAAATTGACATCCCCAACCGGGTGCTGCGCATCTGCGGAGTGTCTGGCGTGGCAAAAACTCCCGAGGAGATGGAGGACATTCTGGCGGAGCGCCGGGAGCACTGGCAGCCCAAGGCCCCCCGCTATACCACCGGGGCCCTGGGGCTGTTCACCAAAAACGCTGCGCCCCCCATGGAGGGCGGGTACATGTGCTGACATACTAGGGCCACCTCCCAATCGGTACAGGCCCATTGGGAGAGTAGTCATATCGCGTGGTTCCAAGAACCACGTCACCGATCATCCCACAGCAGCATATGCAAAAGGAAGAGAGGGGTAACCACGCCCGCTCTCTTCCCTTTTTCTTTTTATCAGCTCTGCTAAACGACATTCTGGCCAGTCCCCAGGCTGGCAAAGTAGTCCTCTTTTAAAATGGAATAGCAAACATCATCGCAAATCTTTCCGTCAAACCGGCGGCAGGCCCAGGGCACCACGCCCTCCAGCTTGAAGCCGCATTTTTCAATGACCCGCTGAGACCGGGGATTGTCCGCATAGTGGGTGGCAGCCATTACATCCACCTTTTTCTTCTCAAAGGCATAGGCCACCACAGCCTCCAGAGCCTCTGTCATATAGCCCTGGCCCCAGTAGTCCCGGCGCAGCTCGTAGCCCACGGAAAGGCTGTTTACATGGAAGCGCCGCAGGTCGTTTTGATACTTGATGCGGCCAATCACCTCTTTGCTGTCCTTCAAGGTGATGGCATAGCAGTCCTCGTTGCGCAGGTCCCGGCTGAACATGGCCGAGGCCGCGTCCAGGCTGGAGGCTGGCTCGCACCCAGCGGGAATCATCACCTCCGGGTCAGACACCACCCGCAGGTATCCCTCGAAATCCCTGCGCTCCCATCGCCGCAACAACAGCCGGGGGGTCTCCATTCCGCCCCGAAGCCTGCGAAAATTCTGTAACAGCTTCATTTCTCCTGTCCCTTCCTCTAGGACTGTTCCCGCTCCGCTTACTTCCACCTGAAATACTGATAAAACTGGCACTTCAGCATGCCGTTATAGAGCTTGCGGCGCTTGTCCGCTGGCCGGCCGAACAGCGCTTCAAAGTCCTCCTCTGGGGTGATGATTCCATAGCTCCAACCCTGCCGCCGCTGGAAGACCCGGCCCAGCTCTTGGTACAGCTTCCTGGCCGCCTGCTGGTCCAGCAGGCGCTGGCCATAGGGCGGGTTGCAGGCCACGCAGCCAAAGGCGCCTTCCTCCCGGAAGGCCCGGATATCCTGGACTTTCCCAGAGACATTGGCGGCCACCCCGGCCCGGCGGGCGTTTTCCAGGGTGAACTCCACAGCCGCTGGGTCTATGTCATAGCCCTGGGCAAAAAAGCCCGTGTCCCGCCGCTCTTGGGCTTTGGCCCGCTGGCGCTCCTGGCTCCAGAGGGCCTCCTGCCCGCCCCAAGCCTCGGCGGCAAAGCGCCGCCCCAGGCCAGGGGCTATACCCATGGCCTGGGTAGCAGCTTCGATCAGCAGCGTGCCGGAGCCGCAGAAGGGGTCGAAAAAACGGCCGTCCGCCCGCAGGCGCATCAGTTTAACCAGCGCCGCGGCCAGCGTCTCCTTCATGGGGGCGGCCACTGAGGCGGGCCTGTACCCTCGTTTGTGCAGGCCCGCTCCGCTGGTATCCATGGTCACGCTGACAAGGTCTTTCATGATGCGGAAGCGGATTTTGTGGACCGGCCCTTCCTCTGGAAACCAGCTTAACCGGTACTTTTCCTTCAAGCGTTCCGCCACCGCCTTTTTGATGATGGCCTGACAGTCCGGCACACTGTGCAGCTGGCTGTTCAGGCTGCTGCCTGTAACAGGGAAAGCGTCCTCCCTGCCCAGAAAATCCTCCCAGGGCAGGGCCTTTATCCCCTGAAACAATTCTTCAAAGCTTTTGGCCTGAAACTCCCCCAGCAAAAGCCCAATCCGCTCCGCAAAGCGGCTGTTAATGCTGGCCCGGGCCAGAGCCGCCCAGCTGCCGGAAAAAAGTACCCGGCCGTTTTCCGCCCGGACTTCTTCCAGGCCCATCTCCCGCAGCTCTTGGGCCAAAAGGCCCTCTATGCCCAACAGGCAGGGCGCTGAAAACGTCATTTCTCCTCCGGCACCAGCAGGCCGTAATCGCCGTTTTTCCGGCGGTACACCACGTTGATCTCCCCGCTGGCATCATCCCGGAACATGAAGAACTCATGGTCCAGCATATTCATCTGCATAATGGCCTCTTCCGGCGTCATCACCTTCACGGCAAAGCGCTTGGTGCGGGCCACCTGCAGCTCCTCCTCAGGCTCATCGTAATAGGCGTCGGCAAACTCCAGGCCCGGGTCCATTTTCTTGGTTTTTTCCAGGCGGGTCTTATTCCGGCGGATCTGGCGGCCCAAAGCGGCGATCACATGGTCCAGGGCCTCGTTCATATCCAGAGAGGTGTCCTCCGCCCGGCAGATCATCCCCCGCTGGCGGATGGTGATCTC
>CAJUPK010000124.1:0-5043 GCA_910588415.1 uncultured Oscillospiraceae bacterium
TTCGTTCTTTTCGGCTCAGCTCTTAGCTTCGCATCCTGCTCTCTCGAGCGCTTGAACATTATATCTCATCCGGTTTCTTTTGTCAAGTGTTTTTTGAAGTTTTTTCAAAAAACTTTTGACCTCTTTTCCGGCCCCGCCTCTGTACAAGTAGGCGTGTTCTGTGCTATAATGTCCCCAGGCTGTTGGCTCGGGCTGCAGGCCCTTCGACCGGACAGCAAGGAGTATTATATCTCTTCCCTCTGGAAATGTCAACCCTTTTTTTCAGATTTTTCCATTTTTCTTTTGCTCGCCTGTTCCAGGCCCCTCGGGGCCCCTGTTTCTCTATAATTATAACGGAAAGTTGTGAAGCCATGCCTATTCGTATTCAAGCGGACCTACCCGCCCTGGAGGTTCTGGAATCTGAAAACATTTTCGCCATGCCCCTGGACAGAGCCACTGGCCAGGACATTCGCCCCCTGAAGATCGCCCTGCTGAACCTGATGCCTACCAAGATGGAAACCGAGGCCCAGCTGCTGCGCCTGCTGAGCAACACCCCTCTGCAAGTGGATGTGGAGCTGCTGCACCCGGCCAGCCACATCAGCAAAAACACCAGCCCCTCCTACCTGCACAAGTTCTACACCACCTTTGGGGCGGTGCGGGACCGCCGCTTCGACGGGCTGATTGTCACAGGGGCCCCGGTGGAGAGGCTGCCCTTTGAGGAGGTGGACTACTGGGCGGAGATGTGCGCCATCATGGACTGGGCCCGAGAGAACGTGTACTCCACCCTATATATATGTTGGGGCGCCCAGGCCGGGCTATACTATTACTATGGCATACAGAAGCACCCCCTGCCGGAAAAGCTCAGCGGCATCTACAACCACCGGGTGCTCAACCCCTGCCATCCCCTGATGCGGGGCTTTGACGACAACTATTTTGCCCCCCACTCCCGGTACACCCAGGTGCGGCTGGAGGAGGTGGCGGCCCATCCAGAGCTGATCCCCCTGGCCGTGTCTGACCAGGCAGGGCTGCACATCTGCGCCGAGAGGGGCGGCCGCCGGATCTTTATTACCGGCCATGCGGAGTATGACCGGGACACCCTGGCTAAGGAATATTTCCGGGATGTGAATAAGGGCCTCCATCCCCCGGTGCCCTATCACTATTTTCCGGACGACGACCCGGCCAAAACCCCGCCCTTCACCTGGCGCAGCAATGCCCATCTGCTGGTGTCCAACTGGCTGAACTACTATGTATACCAGCAGGTACCCTATGATTTCATTGGGGAAGGAAGCGTTCTTTCCTGAGCGGTCAGGGTGTGAGCCTGACTGGCCGGCTGGCGGCGCGGACCTGGTGGGCTTTGGAGAGATCCGCGCCCTCTCTGATACTGGGAGCCGGTGCTCATCTCTGGCGGTGGCGCTGCCAGCTTCCACAATATGTGGGGTTAGAAAGAAACTCTCTGCGCCTGTCGTGCCTAAAAATTCCCTATATAAACTATAACGTATGAACTACATACTCTGCATAAAGGAGACTGCAACCATGAAGTGCGATGGCGTCATTTTTGATTTGGACGGCACCCTGTGGGATTCCACCGGCGCCCTGACGGATATCTGGCGGCTGGCCCTGTCCGGCGAGCCGGATATCCCCCGGCCTCCCACCAAGGAGGAGCTGGAGGGAGTTATGGGCATGACCGCCCCCCAGCTGATGAAAACCCTGTTCCCACACCTGTCCCCCCAGCGGGGAGCCCAGCTCTTTGACAAGCTGTGCCTGGTAGAAGACGCCTATCTCCGGGAGCATGGCGGCGTGCTGTACGAGGGCCTGGAGGAGACTTTGGCCGCTTTAGCGCAGCGCTTTCCCCTGGCCATTGTCAGCAACTGCGGGCCAGAGTATATCCCCGCCTTTTTCGCGGCCCATGGCCTGGAACCGTATTTTGCAGACTGGGAGTGCATTGGCCGCACAGGCCGCCCCAAGTGGGATAACATCCGGCTGGTGGCCGAGCGCCTGCATCTGGCGCATCCCGTCTATGTGGGAGACACCCCCATGGACCAGGAAGCTGCCCGAAAGGCCGGGGTCCCCTTCATCCACGCGGCCTACGGCTTCGGCAAGGCGGAGGGCGCGCCTGCCATCCACTCCCCCCGGGAGCTGCTCTCTAAGGTCACAGGCCCCTGACCCTGCCGCCTTTGCAAAGAGGGGCGAAGCTTTCACCCCGTCCCCCAAGCGGGACACGCACTTTTAGACGCTGTTTTGGCCTCCGGCGGCTGCGTTTTCACTGCGAACCCGGGGGCTTCTGCCCCCTAAGACCTCAACCTTTGCTTTTTTTACAGCTTTACAGCCGAAAGCTTTCCCGTTTAACAACTCGGTTTGACCCCCCACAAGCTTTGGCATTGCGCCCAAAAGACTGCCAGTCAAAGACTGCTAGGCATGGAGTTTCCCTCGCCTGCAAAACGGCCGCTTTTCCTGCGGAAAGCCCCGGAAAACTCCCTCCCAAGCAGTAAGCAGCAAGCCGTTCAGACGTTGCTCATCCCCCAGCCCCCCTGCGAACCCCCATGCCAAAAGGAGATATCCCATGAACACAGGTTTACTCTTTTCCAGCTTTCCCTTCATCACCGGCGAAAACGTCAATCTGGCCCGCATGACGGACCTGGACCTGCCCGCCCTGTGGGAGATCATGGGGGACGAGGAAAACTACCGCTATGCCCCCACCGCCGCCTTGGCCTCTCCCCAGCAGTGCGCCCTGCGCCTGCGCCAGGCAGAGGCCATGTTCCGGGACCGGGTGGCCATTGTGCTGGGCATCTACCCCAAGGGCAGCGGCAACCGCCTGTGCGGGGTTTTTGAAATCTATAATATCGACCCCCAAATCCAATCCGCCACCCTGCGCTTCACTCTCAGCCGGCAGTACACTGGCAGAAGCCTGGCCACTGGGGCCCTGCGGGCCTGCACCGACTACCTGATGGCCACAGTGGGGGCCCACCGGCTGCAGGCCTATGTGCTGCCCACCAACTACCGGGGGATCCTGGTGCTGGAGCGCTGCGGCTTTGTGAAGGAGGGCACCATCCGGGAGGGGTTCTGCTGGCCGGACAAGGGCATTGTAGACCTAAGCCTCTACTCCCTGCTGCCCACGGACCTGCACATCGGCCAGGACCGGGCAGGCGCCCATGTGTTTTGACAGGCAAGGCATATCACCATCTAGGAGGTGCCAGCTATGGAAGAGAGAGAACCCGGCGGCCTATGGCTGGCGGTTCGCCGGGGCCAGCCAGAGGCTTTTGGCCAGCTGAGCGCCCGGTACGCGGGCTTGGTGCGGGCCAAAGCGGCCCGTTTTGCCGGGCCCTCCGCGCCCGAGCAGGAGGACCTGCTGCAAGAGGGCTTTTTGGCCCTGTACGCCGCCGCTCTGACCTATGACCCCCAGGCCGGGGCCAGCTTTGCCACCTATGCCGGGGTGTGCGTGTACAACCGCATGGCGGACGCAGCCCGCCGCCACCACAGTCCTGGCAACCGCACTCTTAACGAATCCCTGCCCCTGGACGCCGCCGGGTCCCTGCCTGCCGCTCCTGGTCCCGAGGGCCAGTACGAGCTGAAGGAGAGCTTTCTGCTCACCTGGCGGCAGTGGGAGGAGCTTCTCTCCCCCCTGGAGCGCCAGGCCCTGGGTCTGTTTCTCAGCGGCTGCCCCCGGGACCAAGTACAGGCCCGGGCTGGCATGGACCAAAAAGTCTTTGACAATGCCCTGTACCGGGTGCGCGCCAAGCTGCGCAAACTCCGGGAGCTTTCCGGGCAGGGCTGACCAAGCCCTGTCATCATCGCGTCCATCCAAAGGCTGACCTGCCTGCCGCTGGCCGCCGGGACAGGCAAGCCTGCCGGGTTTACCGGACTGCTCAAAGCCAGAAAAGCCTGCCGGCCAGGAAAGCTCAGCCAAACCCATCAAAAGGAGGATCCCCATGAACACACCCCAGAAGACCTCTCCGGCTGTGCCGGAGGAATGGGAGGAACAGGTTTTGACCTGCCGGGAATGTGGCAGGCGCTTTGTCTTTACAGCCGGAGAGCAGGCTTACTACCGGGAAAAAGGCCTGGACAAGCCGCCCCGCCGCTGCAAGCAGTGCCGCCGGGCTGCCCGGGGCCAGCGTCCCTTGTGGAAAGCCGTGTGCGCTGCCTGCGGCCAAGAGGCCCAGGTTCCCTTTGCCCCCCGAGAGGACCAGCTGGTCTACTGCGCCGACTGCTATGCCCAGATGAGAAAATAATTTGGCAAACTCTTGACGAACTCTCTGGAATGTGTTATAGTGTATATAGCGCAGAGCGTGACAATCGCCAGAGTTTATGCTGCCCTGTTGGGATTTGTCTCTTCCAGAGCTAAGTCCCCTTGTTTCTATGCCTGTGGCTGAGAGGAAACTGGACAGGTCCTGGCCTGGCTTTTTAAGCGCGGTTTTTGCTGGATTAGCTCATTCGGTAGAGCACATCACTCGTAATGATGAGGTGGTCGGTTCGATTCCGACATCCAGCTCCATGGGCTTGGTTTTTCCAAGTCCCGCAGATAACTTTGATAGCTCTGCCCCCCCAGGAATCTTGCTTGCGGTTCCTGGGGGCCTTTTTTTACAAACAAACTCTCCAGCCTGCAAAGGGAAAACGCTTCCCAGTCCGCTCCCATACCCTGGCGGACCGGGAGAGCCCACTTCCCCGCACTGGCCGGAGAATCCATACCCCATTATGTTTGCCGAAAGGAACTTTCCCAGCAAAAAACCGGGCCCGGAGAAAACCTCCGGCCCGGCTTTTTTTATGCAGCGCTGCAGCGCGTTGTGTCGTAAAAGAAACTGTATCGGATGGCCCTGGACCGTGCAATTTCCTACCGCCCAACTGCCATCAGGCCGCCCAGGCAGGAATTTTTCTCGCAGTTTTGCAAAGCAAAAGCAAGCGCCTCGCGCGATGGAGAAAAATTCCGTGACTTGCGCCCCTCAGGGCGCAACGTCAAAGCTGCCATCAGGCCGCCCAGGCAGGAATTTTTCTCGCACTTTTGCAAAGCAAAAGCGAGCGCCTCGCGCGATGGAGAAAAATTCCGTGACTTGCGCCCCTCAGGGCGCAACG
>CAJUPK010000124.1:5143-7650 GCA_910588415.1 uncultured Oscillospiraceae bacterium
TCATCAGCCCTTCACCGCCCCAATGGTAATCCCCTTCACAAAGTACTGCTGGAAGAAGGGGTACACAATCAGGATGGGCAGCACGCCCACCACGGCAATGGCCATCTTGATGCCTGTGCTGGGCATGGTGGCGGAGATCTCCGCCGCCGCAGCCGCGTCCATGCCGCTTTTCAGCGCTTGCACATCCCGCAGCATGTCGTTCAGCAGAACCTGTATGCTGTAAAGGCTCTTGTTCTGCTGCAAATAGTACAGGCCGTTCTTCCAATCGTTCCAATAGGCCAGACCAATGAGCAAAGTCATGGTGGCAATCATGGGGATGCTCATGGGCAGTACAATGGTCAGCAAAATGCGGAACTCCCCGGCCCCGTCAATCCGGGCGGCTTCAATCACCGCGTCCGGCACATTGGTGCTGAAGTAGGTGCGCATCATGATAACATAAAAGGCGTTGACCATCAGGGAGGGCACAATCAGCGCCCAGGGGGTGTTGCTGACCGGGATGTACCGGGTGTACATGATGTACGTGGGCACCAGGCCCCCGTTGAACAGCATGGTGAAGAACACGTAAAAGGCCATGCCGTTGCGCCCAGGCAGGTCCCGGCGGGACAGGGCATAGGCCATCAGCACGGTCATGGAGAGGCCGCAGCTGGTGCCCAGGGCGGTGGAGAAAATGGTCATTAAGTAGGCGCTGGCAATTTTGCCGCCGCTTTTAAACATGTACTGGTAGGCGTTCAGGCTGATCTTAGAAGGCAGCAGGGTATAGCCGTTGCGGATCAGCTCGTTCTCCTCGGTGATAGAGGACATAAACAGCAGCACAAAGGGGAACAGGCAGCACAGCACCAGAATAATCATGACAATATGGGCTGCAATCTGAAAACTTTTGCTCTTTTCAACCATAATGTTCCCTCCTTCTTAGAACAGGGCGTTTTCTTCGCCGCCAACTTTGCGCACCGCCCAGTTGGCCAGCAGCACCAGCACAAAGCCCACCACGCTTTGATAAAAGCCCGCGGCAGAGGACATGCCGATGTCGTTGAGACGGATAAGGCCCCGGTATACATAGGTGTCTATGGTGCTGGTCACGTCCAGCAGGGGACCCGAATCCATGGGCACCTGATAGAACAGGCCAAAGTCAGAGTAGAAGATTTTGCCAATAGCCATCAGGGTCAGGGTGATGATGGTAGGCAGCAGGCTGGGCAGGGTGACGTGCAGAATCTGGTTCCAGCGGTTAGCCCCGTCAATCACCGCCGCCTCGTAATAGCTGTGGTCAATGCCCACCAAAGTGGCATAGTAAAGGATGCAGTCATAGCCAAAGGTTTTCCAAATATGGACGATCACCAGTATGTAGGGCCAGTATTTGGGCTCTGTGTACCAAGAGACAGGCTCCTTGCCAAAGGCCCGCAGAATGGTGTTGTTGACAAACCCAGTCTCTGAGCTGAGCATGGCGAACACCAGGTAGCTGACCACCACAATGGAGATCAGGTAGGGCAGCAGGATGATGGTCTGGTAAAACTGCTTCATCACCTTGTGGCTAATCTCGTTCAGCAGTATGGCAATGGTAATGGCAATCACCGTGCCCAGCACAATAAATACCACATTGTACAGCAGGGTGTTGCGGGTGATGTTGAAGGCGTCCTTGGTTTTGAACAGGTAGGTAAAGTTGCTCAGGCCCACCCAGTCACTGCCCAGGATGCCCTTGCGCCAGTTCACCTTTTTAAAGGCGATGATCAGGCCGGACATGGGCGCGTAATTGTTCATAAACAGGTACAGCGCCCCTGGAAGGAACATAAGGTACAGGGGAAGGTAGCGCAGGAAAGGGTTGGCCTTTTTAGGCGCGGCTCGCCGTTTGGCCTCCTGCTCCAGCGCTTCGGACTTACTGGACATAGCGGTCAGCTCCTTTTGATAAAAATGTATTTCCACAGGGCGTGGGAATAACCGGGCACAGGTCCCGGCCATTCCCACGCCCTCCCCCCAAAGAGGGAGAGCGCCAGGCCCCTGAGAGCAAAGGGAAAAGTTTTGTCCACCTGTTCAGGAAGTGGAAGAGTCTTGCGCTTTAGCGCCAGAAACATCGTCAGACAAGACGGCCAGAGACCGTGAGTTGGCAAGGCCAACTGAGAGCTGACGCACGTATGAGGTCCCCGTGCGCACAGTCCGCCCGCTCCGGCAAGACCGTGGAGCTCCGCTCCACACCTCGCAGCCTTTGAAAAGTCTGGCGAAACTTTTTCCCTTGGCTCCCCGCAGGCTTTGTGTTTCTGTTACTCGCTCTTCTGGCCCAGCCACTCGTCCAGCTGCGCCTGCTTCTCCTCGATGATTACGTCAATGCCCGCGTCCTTCAGCTCCTGGTTAAACTTGGGCAGGGTTTCCTCCGGGTCCAAAGCGCCGCACACCAGGGCCTTGTGGTACTTGTTCACCACATTGGTGCAGGCGGTAATCTCGTTGGCGGTCTTGGTGGCGTCAAAGGAGAAGCCAAAGGCTGCCGATTTGTCCGAGTTGTTGTTGAAGTCCCGGGTGGC
>CAJUPK010000125.1 GCA_910588415.1 uncultured Oscillospiraceae bacterium
CTGCGGACGCACAGGACGCGTCCTCCGGCAAGACCGTGGAGCGCTGCTCCACACCTCGCAAGGGGAACTTGACTTGCCGCAGGCAACGTCAACATCCGCTGTTGGGCACTTTGTGCCCAAGGCGCTGCCAAGCTAGGCGGCGCTCCATGGGGGACTAAGGGACACTGTGTGTGGTATAAAGCTTTCTGCTTCTCCACTCTTCGTACAGCGCCGCCTGGTAAGGGCAAGGCCGTGGAGCGCTGCTCCACACCTCGCAGCCTTTGAAAAGGCTGGCGAAACTTTTACTTTGCTCTGATTAGCCAAGGCTCAAAACCCATGGTTTTGCGGACTGTCCGGCTTTAGCGGGCGGGCTTGACCTGCTGGGCAAAGTTGCGCAGAATGGACAGCCCGGTCCGGCCGCTCTTTTCTGGATGGAACTGGCAGGCAGCCAGGCTGCCGCTCTCCACAGCGGCGTGGATTTGGGCGCCATACTGGGCTGTAGCGGAGACCACCTGTGTGGACGCCTGCAGGTAGAAGGAGTGGACAAAGTACAGGTAGGGCTCTGCCTCCAGCCCCTGAAGCAGCCAGCCCGGGCGGCGGATGTGGAGGGAATTCCAGCCAATATGGGGGATCTTCAGTCCCTGGCCGCTGGGCAGGCGCAGAACTTTGCCTGGCAGCAGGGACAGCCCCGGCACCCCGGGGGCCTCTTCGCTGGAGTCAAACAGCACCTGCAGGCCCAGGCAGATGCCCAGAAAGGGCCGGTCCTGGGCGGTAAAGTCCCGGATAGCCTGGTCAAGCCCCCGGCTCTGCAGGCCGCTCATGGCCTCTCCAAAAGCGCCCACGCCGGGCAGTACAGCCCCCTGGGCCTCCATCAGCCGGGCGGGGTCCCCGGTGACGCAGCAGTCGCAGCCAATATGGCGAAGGGCCTTTTCCACACTGAGCAGGTTTCCGGCCCCATAGTCTAAAATGGCAATCATATAATTCACCTCGTTAATTCGGTAAACTAAGTGTAGCATATTCCCTGAAAAAATGCAAGCAGTATTTACAAAAAATTCATGAAACCAGCGGGGCTGTAGCTTATACTTACATAGGCACAGACGGCTCAGGCCCCTTTGCGCAAGCTCTATGGGAGCGGCAGGATCAGCGGTGGTGCAGGGACTGCGGTTCCATATTATAATTGGATAGATACAGGAGGAGAATTTCCTATGTTTTCCAGCTTCAGCGTCAAAAAGCCCCTTACCGTGCTGGTGGGGGTTGTCATTGCGGTGGTGTTGGGGGTAGTGGCCTTTTCGCGCATGACCCCAGACCTGCTGCCCAATGTGAACCTGCCCTATGCGGTTATTATTACCGCGTACCCTGGGGCCACTCCGGAGGAGGTGGAGGAGCAGGTCACCCGCCCCATTGAGCAGGCCATGGCCACTCTGGACCATATCGAGGAGGTCAGCTCTGTGTCCCGGGAAAATTCCTCCCAGGTGATGCTGCAGCTGACCGATGACGCCAACATGGACACCCTGACCGCGGACATCCGGGAAAAGCTGAACGGGGTCTCCGGCAGCTGGGACGATATGGTGGGCACCCCCTACATCATGAAGATAAACCCCAACATGCTGCCTGTCACAGTGGCTGCCATGGAAAAAGAGGGCATGGACAATGTGGAGCTGACGGACCTGCTGGACGCCGAGCTGCTGGTAAAGCTGGAGGGCATCGAGGGGGTGGCCAGCGTCTCTGTCAGCGGCAATGTGGAGGAGAGCGTCACGGTGCGGCTGTGGCAGGACAAAATTGACACGGTAAACGCCAAGATGAAGGCGAAGCTGGACGAGAAATTCAACAAGGCCCAGCAGGAGCTGGATGACAACAGCCAGGAGATAGAGGACGGCTTGAGCGAGACCCAGGCCCAGTCGGACCAGTTGGAGGGCCAGAAGGCTCAGCTGGAGCAGGGCCGGGACCAGCTGGCCCAGCAGACAGGCCAGGCCCAGGGCCAGCTGATCTCCAAAAAGGTGGAGATAGAGGCAGCTAAGGCCCAGATTACCACCCAGCTGGCCACCATGGAGCAGAACGAGGCCCAGCTGAAGGCGGCTGTGGAGCAGCTGACCGCCTTAAAAACCTCTTTGGACCAGCTGACCACTCAGCTGGCTGCCATTGACCAGGCCATTGCCGGGCTGACAGAGGCGGTTGCTGGCTATACGGCCCTGCAGGAACAGCAGGCGGCTTTAAACCAGCAGCTGGCAGAGCTGGACCCGGAGAGCGAGGAAGCGGCAGCCCTGCGGCTGCAGCTGGAACAGCTGGCCCCCCAGCTGGCGGCGGCAGAGGCGGCCTTTGCCGCTTTGGGGGTGACCCCAGACCAGGCCCCCGCCAAGCTGGAGGAGCTACGGCAGAGCCGGGAGGCCGTGGCAAAGGCCCTGGAGGAGGCCCGGGCCATGGCAGTGGCCGGGGGCGCGGACCCGGCCAAACTGGACGCCTCCATTGCCGAGGCCAATGAGAAGCTGGCTCAGCTGCAAACCGCCAGAGAGCAGCTGCAGAGCACCCTCTCCCAGTTGGAGAGTGGGGCTGTGACCGTGGACCAGGCTTTGCAGCAGCTTGCCAGCCAGCAGGCCAGCGGCATGATGCAGATCAGCGCCGGGCTTTCTCAGATCGTGGCCGGGGAGTCAGCGCTCTCCGCGGCCCAGCAGCAGCTGGAGGCTGCCCAGGGACAGCTGGAAAGCGCCCAGGATGACTTTGAACAGCAGAAAAAAGCTGCCTATCAAAAGGCAGAGCTGCCCATCACCATGGAGATGGTCTCTCAGATTCTGGCAGCCCAGAACTTCTCCATGCCTGCCGGGTATATTGAGCAGGAGGGCGTACAGTGCATGGTCCGGGTGGGCGACAAGCTGGAGCAGGCGGAGGACCTGGAAAATCTGCTGCTTTTTGACACAGGTAGCGACGGTATTGGCAAGGTGTACCTGAAGGATGTGGCGGAAGTGGCTGTGGAGAGCAATGCCGGTGAGCTGTACGCCAAGATCAACGGAGAGGACGGCCTGATGCTCTCCTTCACCAAGCAGTCCACCTACTCCACCGCCCTGGTGTCCCGGAATATTCTGGAACGGTTTCAGGAGCTTGCGGAGGAGTACGAGGGCCTGGACTTCCAGGTGCTTTCCGACCAGGGGGACTATATTTACATAGTGGTGGACACAGTGCTGCAGAACCTGGTTTTGGGGGCTGTGCTGGCTGTGTTGATTTTGCTGCTGTTTCTAAAGGATATCCGGCCCACCGTGGTCATTGCCTTTTCCATTCCCATCTCCCTGCTGGTGGCCATTGTGCTTATGTACTTCTCCGGGGTCACGCTGAATGTGATCTCCCTCTCCGGCCTGGCAGTGGGCGTGGGTATGCTGGTAGACAACTCGGTGGTGGTCATTGAGAACATCTACCGCCTGCGGGGCGAGGGGATGCCAGCGGCCAAGGCCTCGGTCCAGGGGGCGGTGCAGGTAACCGGGGCCATTATTGCCTCTACTCTAACCACGGTGTGCGTGTTCCTGCCCATTGTGTTCGTGGAGGGCGTGACCCGCCAGCTGTTCGCGGACATGGCGCTGACCATTGGCTATTCCCTGTTGGCCAGCCTGTTTGTGGCTGTCACTTTGGTGCCCGCCATGACCTCCACCACGCTGCGGGCCAGCAAGCCCAAAGAGCACAGGCTGTTTGACAAGCTGCTGAACGGGTATGAATGGCTGGCAGGGGCCTCGCTCCACCACAAATGGGTGTGCCTGGTGCTGGCCCTGGCCCTGCTGGTCTCCAGCGTCAGCCTGGCCCTGTCTAGGGGGTTCATCTTTATGCCCGCCATGAGCGGCAGCCAGCTGACCGTAAGCTTTACCCTGCCGGGCGAGGACCACAGCTTTGAAGAGCGCACCGCCATGTCGGACCAGATTATTGCGCGCATTATGCCCCTGGACTGCGTGGAGACTGTGGGGGCCATGGCCAGCGCTGGCAGCGGCGGGGCTGGCATGATGAGCATGATGAGCGGCGAGGCCGGGGCGGTCTCCATGTATGTGATTCTGGACGAGAGCGCTGGCCTGAAGGACAGCCAGGCCGCCAAGGAGATTGAGGAGGCCTGCGCGGACCTGGACTGCACGGTGACCGCCCAGGGGGCCATGGACATGGGCGCCTATATGTCCGCTCTCAGCGGCTCGGGGATCGAGGTGAAGCTGTACGGCGACGACCTGGATGATCTCATCGACGCGGCGGAGGACCTGACCGAGCGGCTGGAAGAGCTGGAGGGCGTGGCCGAAGCCACCAGCGACCTGGAGGATTCCACCCCAGAGCTGCGGGTGGTGGTGGATAAAAACAAGGCCATGGAAAACGGCCTGACCACAGCCCAGGTGTATCAAAGCGTCAGCGCCGCTGTCAGCGGGTCCTCCACGGCCACTGCCATGAGCCAGGGCGGCCGCAGCCAGGATGTGCTGGTGTTCCACCCCAAGGATGGCCAGCGCAACGAGAGCTATCTGAAAAGCCTGACCATCTCCGCCACAGACCCATTGACCGGCGAGACAGAGGAGGTTCCGCTGATCCGGGTAGCCAGCTTTGAAGAGCGCCAGAGCCTGAACGCCATCAGCCGTGAGAGCCAGAAGCGGGTGCTGACTGTCAGCGCCCGTCTGGCAGAGGGCTATAATGTGAGCCTGGTCACCCAGGCGGCAGAGCGGGACCTGCAGTCCTATACGCCGCCCCAGGGGGTCCGCTTGGAGGTGGCCGGGGAGAACGAGACTATTATGGAGGCCATGGAGCAGCTGGTGCAGATGGCCCTGCTGGCTATCCTCATCATTTATCTCATTATGGTCATCCAGTTTCAGTCCCTTCTGCTGCCCTTCATTGTGATGTTCACCATCCCCCTGGCCTTTACAGGCGGGTTCCTGGCCCTGTATCTCTGCGGCATGGAGGTCAGCGTGGTGTCCATGATTGGCTTCATCATGCTGGCGGGCATTATTGTGAACAACGGCATTGTACTGATTGACTACATCAACCAGCTGCGCCTGGAGGGCACGCCCCGCCAGGAGGCCATCCTGCTGGCCGGACGAACCCGCCTGCGGCCCATTTTGATGACCGTGCTGACCACAGTGCTGGGGCTGGTGTTTATGGCTCTGGCCACAGGCATGGGGGCAGAGCTGATGCAGCCCATTGCGGTGGTGTGCATTGGCGGCCTGCTGTACGCCACCCTGATGACCCTGTTTGTGGTGCCCGCCATGTACGATGTGTTGGCCTGGAGGGAGATGCGCAGGGTGAAGGTGGACTAGGACTTGAGAGCTGTTCTGCCTGGAGATTCTGGCAGGCAGCGGCATACAGGCATCCATATTTTTTATAGAAAGCGGTGACAAACATGACAGTGGGCAAGTACGTTCTATCCATTGACCAGGGGACCACCAGCTCCCGGGCGGTGCTGTTTGACGCCCTGGGCGGCGTGGCCGGAATGGGGCAGAAGGAGTTCCGGCAGATCTATCCCCAACCAGGCTATGTGGAGCATGATGCGGTGCAGATCCTGCAGACCACCCTGTACGCCATGCGCCAGGCAGTGGCCAGCGCTGGGGCCAGTGCGGGAGACATTGCGGCCATTGGTATCACCAACCAGCGGGAGACCACCGTGGCCTGGGACGCTGCCACAGGCATCCCCATCTGCAACGCCATTGTGTGGCAGTGCCGCCGGACGGCTCCCGAGTGCCAGCGCCTGCAGGCTGCGGGCATGGCTGGGTACATCAAAGAGACCACGGGCCTGCTGATAGATCCCTACTTCTCCGGCACCAAGATGAAATGGATCTTGGACCATGTGCCTGCCGCCAAAGAGCTGGCCGCAAAGGAACGTCTGCGCTTTGGCACCATAGACTGCTGGCTGGCCTACTCCCTGACAGGCGGCCAGGCTTTTGTCACAGACGTGTCCAATGCCTCCCGCACCATGCTCATGGACCTGCGCCGCCAGTGCTGGGACCAGACTCTTCTGGGGGAGCTGGGCATCCCGGAGAGCGCCCTGCCGGAGATTGTGGAGTGCGGCCAGGTAGTGGGGACCTGCGGGGCAGACGTGCTGGGTCGGGAGATCCCCATTGCGGGCATGGCTGGCGACCAGCACGCGGCGCTGTTCGGCCAGTGCTGCTTTGAGAAGGGCATGGCCAAAAACACCTATGGCACAGGCTGCTTTGTGCTGATGAACACCGGGGAAGAGCCCGTGGCCTCCCAGGACCTGCTGACCACAGTGGCCTGGAAGCTGGGCGGCAGGACGGTGTACGCCCTGGAGGGCAGCGCCTTCAACGCGGGGTCAGCCATCCAGTGGCTGCGGGACGAGCTGGAGATTATCCAGACCCCTCAGGAAGCGGACCAGCTGGCCGAGACAGTGGAGGACACAGGCGGGGTCAGCTTTGTGCCAGCCTTTACCGGCCTGGGCGCCCCCTACTGGGACATGTACGCCCGGGGCGCCCTGCTGGGGGTGACCCGGGGCACCCGCCGGGCCCACCTGTGCCGGGCCGTGCTGGAGAGCATTGCCCTGGAGAGCTATGACCTGGTAAAGACCATGGAGCGGGAGCTGGGGGTGGATATCCAGGAGCTGCGGGTGGACGGCGGCGCGTCCCGCAGCGCGTTCTTGATGCAGTACCAGTCGGACATGCTGGGCTGCACGGTGCGCAGGCCCCAGTGCCTGGAGACCACTGCTCTGGGCGCGGCCCTGCTGGCCGGGCTGACAGTGGGCCTGTGGGACAGCCCGGAGAAGCTCTCGGCCCTGTGGCGGGAGGACCGGGTATTTACCCCCTGCTGCTCTGAGCAGCGCCGGGAGCAGGACGTGGCCCGCTGGCACAAGGCCGTGGAGCGCAGCCGGGGCTGGGCGGAGTAAGACCTGCGGGGGCTGCTATAGATTCATAATGAAAGATAGAATGAAAGATAAAAAAACCGGGCCTGGGGACAGGCTCGGTTTTTTGTAGGAGGGGAGGTTTTGCTCTATGCTTCAGGCGGGGAGGAGCCTTTTTTCGTCCAGATCTGTTCCAGCCAAGGGAAAAACCAGGATGCGGCCAGACCGCACAGCAGGCCCAGCAGGGAGCCGGCCAGCACATCCGTGGGATAGTGGACGAAGAGGAACACCCGGGAAAAGGCAATAAGCCCGGCCAGCACATAGGCCCCGGCCCCAAAGCGCTTATCCCTGCGGAAAACAGCGGTGGCAGCGGCAAAAGAGGCGCAGCTGTGGCCCGATGGGAAGGACCAGCCAGAGGGCGGGGGGATCAGCAGGGCAGTGTACTGGGGAAAGTCCTGAAAGGGGCGGGGGCGGCAGACAATATGCTTCAGGGCGACCTCGCCAATGAGAAGCCCGGCCAGCATGGCGGCCAGCATCACCTTGCCGGTGGCCCGCCAGCCAGTCTTTTTGCCCAGGGCAATCAGCAGCAGGGCCAGGGCAATCCAGAAAATGCCGCTCTCCCCCAGATAGGTGAGAAAGGGAAAGAGCAAGTCAGTGGCGGCATTGTGGCAGTGCTCCTGAATGAAGCGCATCACCGCCTGGTCAAAGGGATTCAGTTCGTCCATGGGGGACCTCCTTAGGAAATAGAGATAGGGGCGTACCCGGCCCTAGAGTCTGTTTAAAAACCGGAGAAATGCTGGATTTTAGGCTAGAAATGAGGGGTTTCAAGGAAAGAAACCGGGATCACCGAAAGCT
>CAJUPK010000126.1 GCA_910588415.1 uncultured Oscillospiraceae bacterium
GCCACACAGGAGTTTGTTGTACCCAAATCAATACCAATCGTTTTTGCCATAAAAAATTACCTCTCTTGTTTTCTCTATTTATAATTTTTATTACCTGTCAAAATAATCCTACACGCCTCTGGAGCTGAGATACTTATCCTCGTCCTCTCTGGCCTCAATAAACGCCTGCTCCAAGTCAATCTGGTAATAGTCCGCCAGCCGCATCACTTGGGCAATCACATCAGCCATCTCGTTCCCCAGCCGCTGATTCACTTCCATTTCTTCCCCGGCCCAGGCATAATAGTTTTCTTTCAGCATGACCTGCTTGGCCAGTTCACCTGTCTGCTTTGTCAGCTCAATCATCGCGCCCTGTGCCTGCCATGGTTTGCCCTCAATCTCTTGAAAGCGGCGCACCACATTCCGATACATATCCTGCATTTCGGCAAATGACTTACTCATTGCGTCACCCCTCTCAGTTGGCCACCTGCACCATGGCGTGGCGGACCACCCTGTCGCCCAGAGTATATCCTTTCTGGAACACTGCGGAGATTACATTCTCGCCCAAATTTTCATCCTCAATATGGGCCACCGCGTTGTGAAGATTGGGGTCAAAGGCGTCCCCTACTTCTCCGGAGGCTGTGATTCCCAGTTTTTCAAACACCGCCTCAATCTGGGCCTCTATCATCTCTACACCTTTGCGCATATCCTCCCCCGAGGCGTTTTCCTGATTCAGGGCCAGGCCAATATTGTCCGCAATGGGCAGGATAGCCTGCACGGTGTCTGACACTGCATTGTTATAAATGGCCGTCTTCTCTGCGGCTGTACGTTTGCGAAAATTATCATATTCTGCCAGAACCCGCAAATGTTGTTGTTTATGCTCCTCCAGCTCTGTACGCAGTTTTTCCAGTTCTGCAGCTAAGTCTGGTTCTTGCGCAACACCCTGGGCCTGCTGGTCCTCCTGCTCTTTCGGGGGAGCTGCAGTCTCTGGAGGCTTCTTTTCTTCCTTGTTCTTCATGCTTCCGACTCCTTTCGTTTTATGGTTCACAGCACTGTTTCATCCAAATGTGTTAAGGAAGGACCTTCCTGTCCGCACATTTCCTGTTGCTTATTTTTGTCTATATGGATTTAGGACAGAAAAATTTTTATTCTTCTCTTGCCAGCATGGTCAGCTGCATACTTATCTGCCTGGATAAATATTCCAGAATGGCTGTAACCCCTGGGTAATCCATCCGTACCGGGCCAGTCACCGCAATAGCTCCCGCATCTTGGCCATCCACGCTGTAACGGGCTGTCAGCAGGGACATGCCTTCCAGTTCCGGCCAGCCGCACTCATGACCGATCAAAACCGTAACCCGCCCGGGTTTCTGGACCAACAAATCAGAAAGTTCCTCCCGGCGTTCCAGAAAGCCTAACACCCGGCGCACATTACCTAACTCTGGGTAAAGCAACAGGTTCATTTGGCCGCTCAGTAAAGTCTCTGTATGGGCCGTATCGTCAACTGCTTCCAGCAGCGCCCACAATGGCGCCCCTGCAAGAGAATACATTTCTCCCAACGAAGCGCCCAAGCTTTGCAAGAAAGCTGGTGTAATTTCCGATACTGCCTTTCCGGTGACACTCTCATTAAATATCCGGAAAAACACTCGGAGGATGTCATTGGTTAAATCGTAGTCACAGCGGAACATTTTGCTTTTCATGGTTCCTGCGGAGCTCATCAAAAGCAGCATGGCTGTACGGCGGCTGGTCTGGACCAGCTGGACTGCCTTTACCCTGGCTCCCGTCCCCCCAGGCGTGGTGACTGCGGCAGCACAGCGGCTGAACTCTGCTGCCAGCTGAACGGCCTGGGAAAGCAGCTGCTCTGGATCATACATGTCGGAAACTAAGCGGGAGGCAATCCAGCTTTGCTCCTGCGGGTTCAACTCTCGCACTTGCATCAGCCGGTCCACATATTCCCGGTAGCCCCTTTCCGATGGAATCCGTCCCGCCGAGGTATGGGGTTGTTCTAAAAAACCCAGCTCAGCCAGACTGGCCATCTCATTGCGCACTGTGGCGGAGGAAACGCCCATCCGCTCCGCGATAATCTTGCTTCCTACAGGCTCTCCGTGTTTGACAAAGCCTTCAATCACAGCAGCCAAAATTTTTTCTTTTCGCGGGGTAAGCTCCATAGGAGCGGCCATCCTTTCTGCCCTGCCAGGCGCATTTTAGCACTCCTGCATTTCGAGTGCTAAACTATGCTTATAATGTACCACTATGGTCAGAAAAAGTCAATAACCTATTTGTAAAAACTTTATGAATCCGTATGTAAAGCAGGCAAAATTACAGAAAAAAGCGCAATCTCTTGAGAAAACGCGCCAGCCAGATGCCTATGACAGAGAAAAGATCAGCGCAAATCCACTCCCTTGCGCTGATCTCCGTTTCATTACAATATAGCAAAAACATGGCTGCAATTATTTTGCGTCGGGCAGACTCCTTCATCCCTCTTTCCTGCTTTTCTGCCCCATAAGCCAGCGATCCATGGTAAAGTAGGCACCCATAAACAAAGCGCCTGACAGAAGGGTTTCGGTCATTACCTGCAAGAATCCCCCTGCCGATAAACCAGACAACAAAAAACGGCATGTTCCCACTGCTCCCACCGCACAGCTTAGCGGCAGAAGTAAATGCCTTAACAGCGAGATGCGCAGGTGGCTTACTTTCATTAGCCGGTGCAGGCTTAAAGCAGCGTTAAAAATTGTGCTGAAGAATAGGATACACACATAGCTTTCCATGCCAAAAAAGCGAAGCAGACAAAGGACCAGTACCACCCGGATGAAGGAATCGGTAAAATTATACTTCATGGAGTTGAACTGTTCATCGAGCCCCTTTAAAAGACTGTCCACCACAACGTCCAAATAGGTCAGCGGCACCAGAGGGGCCAACACCCGCAGGTAATCCCCTGGACTCTCACTGTGATAAAACGCATTGCCCCAGCTGTCTCCAAAAGCCATAAAAAGCGCTGAAAAGAACATACCAAAGGCCAAGGCTGCCTGTACAGCACGGCCAGATATGTAGGCCACTGCATTTTTATGGCTCAGCTCTCGTTCCCTGGCAATTTTCGGGATTAACAGTGAAGCAAAAGAAGTTAAAAAGGACGATGGAAAATATAGCATAGGCATTGCCATTCCCTGTAAAAGCCCATATTGCGAAAGGGACGCAGAATAATCTAGGCCATACTTTTGCAGCTCCCGTGGAATTAAAAGGTTTTCACCTGTATTCAGCAGGCTTCTGGCTGCCGAACTGAGCGTGCATGGCAGGGCAATATGTGCCAGTCCCCGCAGTACGCCCTGGCTTTTCCTTTGTTTAGCCGGTGTGTTTTTACGGATGCTCCTTCGATATGCGTACCAGCTAGCAGAAAACGAGGCGGCCTCTCCCAAAGTGGAAGCCGCCATTGCCGCCAGACACGCTGCCTCTATGCCCTGGGGTGCAAAGCGCCAAAAGAAAAAAACGGTGGCTGCAATTGTTAAAATCTGTTCTAGCGCGTCAGAAGCTGCTGTAGAGAGAGATTCATCCACTGCCAGAAAGTACCCTTTCATGCAGGTACACATGGACATAAAGGGCAGTCCTATTCCCAGGATACGTAAACAAGGAGCAGCTGCCTTGTTTCCCAAAAAAATATCCGCAGCCATATCCGCCGTAAAAAAAAGACACAGCGCAATGCACAGACTGATACTTAGGCAGAATCCAAAGCATTTCGCTACCACCGACCGCGCAGTTGTTCCTTTTTCTGCGGTCATAGAAGCCGTAACCATGCGAGTAACTGCCAGGCTGATACCAGAGGTAGAGAGCGTGACCGTAAGCATAAAAATAGAGAGAATCAGTTGGTAAAGCCCCATGCCCTGTGAGCCGATATGTTGAGACAGATATGAACGGTACCCCATATTGGTAATGCGGAGGAACAGGGAAACCACCGTGAGGACAGCCCCCTGAAAAAAGAATTTTTTCTTGGTCATGGGTTTACTCCTTTTGAAAAAGTTCTGACAAATCAGCAAAGGTTGCGCCAATCAATTGACAAAAAAGAGCGGAAGGTATAAAATTTATATAGAAATACCGGAAAACACAGACGTCAGGAGAATCAGCATGGGAGAAAACTGGACCGAAATCAAAATTGTTGTGCCCGTGGAAGCTGCCAGTACGGCCGGAGACATTGCCAACATGACTGTTCCTCATGGTATCTATATTGAGGATTACTCTCATTTAGAAGAAGAGTCTATGGAAATTGCCCACATCGATCTGATTGACGAGGAATTGCTCCAAAAAGACCGGAGGCACGCCATTATCCACATCTACATCAGTCCCGAGGACAACCCTGCCGAGGCTGTGTCCTTTCTGGAGGAGCGGCTGCGGGCCTGCGGCATTGAATATGCCATCGACCAAACAGATTGCGCTGTGGATGACTGGCTGAACAACTGGAAGAAATATTTCAAACCCATCCCTGTCGGGGAGAAATTGCTGATACGGCCTATTTGGGAGGATGATTTTCACTCGCAAGGCCGTGCTGTTCTAAACTTGGAGCCAGGCCTGGCCTTTGGCACTGGCACTCATGAGACCACCCGGTTGTGCCTGGAACTGATTGAAAAATATCTTTCTCCAGACAGTGATATGCTGGATATGGGCTGCGGCAGCGGTATCCTCTCTGTGGCTGGGCTGCTATTAGGAGCAAAATCAGCTGTCGGAGTCGATATTGACCCCTTGGCTGTTAAAACCGCAGCGGAAAACGCCCAGCTTAATGGAGTTGCAGAAAGATTTACTGGCATATGCGGCAATCTGGCAGAAAAGGTCAGCGGAAACTTCCAGCTGATTGCCGCTAATATTGTGGCAGATGTGGTTATCGAGCTGACAAAAGACGTACCCCGCTTTCTGGCCCCTGGCGGAGTGTACATCATCAGCGGTATCATTGATACCCGGGAGGATGATGTACTGGCGGCGCTGGAAGGCCAATACACTATTATCGAACGCAAGGAAGAGCGGGGCTGGGTGGCCATGGCCCTGCGCACCTGTTAAGGGGGGAATCCGTGGAATTTATCAAAGCAGAGAGCATCGTCGCGTTACATAATCCCGGTGTCTGCTCCCGGCAGCTGTTAAACCCAGACAACTCCCAGAGCAGCCGGGTGACCATCACGGAGGTGCATTTGGAGCCAGGCGCCTGCCAGCCACGGCATACCCATGAGAGCTCGGAGCAGATTTGGTACGCTTTTGCGGGCAGCGGCAGGCTGCTATTGGCAGAAGGAGAGGAACCCTTCCGGGCAGGAGACGTGGTGCGGTTCGCGGACGGAGATGTTCACGGCCTGATGAATGATGGAGAGACGGCGTTTGTCTATCTCTCCGTCACCGCGCCGCCTATCCATTTTGGATACGCATATAGAGAGAAAAAATAGGAGATGAGTTCATATGATACAGCTAGAAACAGACCGCCTGCGGCTGCGGCCCTGGCGTATGGAGGATTTGGAAGACTTCTACAACTACGCCAAAAATCCTGACGTGGGCCCCTGGGCGGGCTGGAAGCCCCATGAGAGTATAGAGGAATCCCGTGAGATACTCAGCCGCTGGGTTGCTGGGAAGGAGGACGGCTTTGAGATAGCCCTGGAGCTGAAGGAAACCGGGAAGGTGATTGGCTCCATCGGTGTGATGGTTGACGGCCACCGCCCCAAGATTGAGGGTTGCAGAAGCATTGGCTATGTACTGGGAAAGGACTACTGGGGCCAAGGCTTGATGACCGAAGCAGTCCGGGCCGTGATAGATTATGCCTTCCGGACTATGAAGCTCCGGCTGCTGACCATCACCCATTACACCATCAACGACCGCTCCCGGCGGGTCATTGAGAAGTGCGGCTTTGTATATGATGGCACCCTGCGCAGCGGCAGCGTCATTTACAACGGCGAGGAGCGGGACCTGTGCTGCTACTCCCTGCGGGCCTGGGAATATTGGGCTATGCGGGCCAAAGAGGCTGGCTTCAGCCTGGTATTGCCGGAGGAGCTGGACCGGGAGCAGTTGGAGACCATGCAGAAGGAGTTTGTGGAGGGCGACAACGGCGATGTGACCCCCTTCATGCTGGACCCCAAGGGCATGAACTTTGAGCGCTGGATGGAGCGCACCGTGGCCTGGCGTTATGTGGTGCCCAAGCCCACTTATGCCAAGTCCACCCTGTACATTCTCACCAGCGAAAAGACTGGCCCTGCTGGGGCCTTGGATCTGCGCCATTATCTGACCGAGCGTCTTCTCAGCGGCGGCGGAAATATTGGGTATGGCATACGGCCCAGCCTGCGGGGGAATCACTATGCCCCTTATATGCTGGGTTTAGGCGTGGAGAAAGCCAAAGAAAAGGGGATTGAACAGCTTCTCGTCTGCTGTGATGAGAACAATCCCGCCTCTGCCCGCACCATCGAAGACTGCGGAGGCAGGCTGGAAAATATAGCAGACGATCTGCGCCGGTATTGGATTCGAGTATGATCATAACAAATTAACATATGTATAGCGCAAAGCGCCTCTGACATCTGTTGCCAGAGGCGCTTTGCGCTGCCATTTTCCGCTTTCAAATAGGGTTATAAGCTAAAATTAAGGTTGCTGTGGTAAGATATCATTCCGTTAGGCCAAACACAGAAAAGAGGTGAATCCGTATGAACTTCCGTCATGAATGGAAACACGAGATCAACCGAGCTGAATTAACTGCTCTTCACACACGACTGTCCGCTGTGTTGGCGCTGGACCCCCATGCTTTGGGAGGCAGCTATTCTATCCGCAGCCTGTACTTTGACAATCTGCAGGACAAAGTTTTGCGGGAGAAAATCAATGGCGTAAACAACCGTGAGAAATTCCGACTGCGTTATTACAATGGCGATCTATCTTTCATCCTCTTGGAAAAGAAGATGAAGTACAACGGCCTGTGCCGCAAAGAGCAGACGCCACTTTCCCACTGGGAGGCACAAGCTTTGTCCAAGGGCTGTTGGAAGACATTGGCCTCTTCCAGCCAGCCGCTTGTTCAGGAGTTGTGCCGGAACATGCTGTTCCAGGGTCTGTTCCCCAAAACTATTGTGGAGTACACACGGGAACCGTTCATTTTTATTCCCGGAAATGTCCGGGTTACCCTTGACTACGGCCTGCGTACTTCTCTAAGCCCTACGGGCTTTCTGGACCCAACCTGCGCGACCATTCCAGTCCGGGAGGCTCCCGCCATTTTGGAAGTGAAATGGGACGGCTTTTTGCCCTCATTTATTCGCGACCTAGTGCAGACTCCCGGCACACGCACCAGCGCATTTTCGAAATATGCTGTCTGCCGCATATACGGCTAAACACACACAGAAGGAGACTTTTCTATGACTTTTCAGGACATTTTCAAATCCAGCTTTTTAGAGAAAACCGCCAGCGTTTCTCTGCTCGACATGGGCCTAGCCCTGGCTTTGGCCTTTGGTATTGGAATATTTATCTTCTTTGTTTATAAAAAAACCTTCT
>CAJUPK010000127.1 GCA_910588415.1 uncultured Oscillospiraceae bacterium
GGTGATGTTGCGGGCAATGTTGCGCAAATGCTCCCGGTAAGAGCCCTCCACCTCGTCGATCATTCTGGCAGGCTGGCTGATGGCCGCGTCGTTGATTTGCTCCAAGTGGTTGATATATTTGATGTATCCGCTGGCAAAGCTGCTCATGGCTTTTTCAGGAGCTTCCGCAGGGTGGCTCCCATACCATCCTTTCTCTCTAAGATTTCTCCGTGGCGGGAGATGTACTCGAAGGGATATTTAAAGTTAAAGACCCGCTCCAGGCTGTCAGACCAGGGGTCCTTCAGCTTGGTGACGCCCCCGGCCCCGCAGGCAATCACAGTGCCGCTCTCGTCCATGGTGTAGATGTTGTAGCGGCACACGCTGCCCGGTTTGGCCCACCCGGTGTTCTCCAGGTTCCCGGCCATGCGGGTCTGGCGGTACAGGTAGTAGGGCACAAAGCCCTGGGCTGTCAGCCGCTGGATAGAGGCGTCCATCATGGCCGCTGCCGCGGAGGAACGCCGGTGGGCGGTCAGGTCCCCCTCTTCTGTCACCAGGGCCGAGCTGCGCTTTAGGGCCAGGGAGTGGACCGTCACATTGGCGGGGTCCAGGCCCAGCACCCGGTCCAGGCTGTGGGCAAAGCCTGGTGGGTCGTCCCCGGGCAGGCCCACAATCAAATCCGCGTTGATGTCCCGGAAGCCCGCCTTATGGGCCAGGGCAAAGGCCTCCTCCACCTCCTGGGCCGTGTGGTTGCGGCCGATGTTTCGAAGCACTTGGTCCCGCATGGTCTGGGGATTGATGCTGACGCGGCTGACCCCCGCCTCTTTCAGGGCCAGCAGCTTTTCCCAGGTGATGGTGTCAGGGCGGCCCGCCTCCACGGTAAATTCCTTGCAGGCGCTCAGGTCAAAGAGCCCGGTGATTTTCCCGCACAGAGCGGAGAGCTGGCCAGGGGAGAGGGTGGTGGGGGTCCCCCCGCCTATATAGACAGAGACCAGGCGCATGGCCAGCCTCTGGGTAATCCTGGCCACCCGCTCTATCTCTATATGCAGATGGTCCAGATAGGGTTCCACCAGCTTGGCGGCATTGGCCATGTCCTGGGAGATAAAGGAGCAGTAGGCGCAGCGGGTGGGGCAGAAGGGAATGCCCACGTACAGGCAGAAATCCCCGGGGCAGAGGGCCTCTACAGCCTCTTTTTGGGCAGCCAGCACCCGGGCGGCCAGCTGTGCCCGGGGCGGGCTTACATGCCATTTCTCCTGAAAATCCGCCAGCCCGGCTTCCAGCCCCAGGCGCTCTGTGTGCTGGCGCAGCAGCTTCACCGGGTGGACCCCGGTCAGCATGCCCCAGGCAGGCTCTGCCCCGGTGAGCCGGGAGAGGACCGAGTAGAGCAGGTCTGTCATTAGGTACTCTGTCAGCTCCGGCCCCGCGGCCTGGCCCTCCAGGCGGCAGGTTCCGTCCCAGGCCCGGACCTTGCAGACCCACTGCCCGCCAGGCTCCTGTACCGCCTGGGTCAGAGCCCAGGGCTCTCCCACTGGGAACGCTTCCGGTTGGGAGGGGAGCTCTGGCTGCTCCTCAACCCGGACGGGGCTGTAGGGAAAGAACAGGCGGCAGAGGTTTTCGCACTCGTAGCGAAAGGAATGGCCGGTTAAGGTTAAAAGCATGGGGCTCCTCCTGATTCAGGCCCGAAGCAGGGCCAGATATGAGACAAAATTGTAGGCGGCATGGGCCAGAATACAGCAGAGCAGGGACCCGGTATACAGATACAGCGCCCCCAGGGCCAGCCCGCACACCAGCGCCGACAGTCCCTGGGTCAGATTGAAATGCAGAAGAGCAAACACCCCCGCGGACAGAACCAGCGCCAGGGGCCAGGGCAGGAATCCCGCGAGCCATTGCAGCAGCAGGCCCCGCATAAGAGCCTCCTCCACCATCGGAGCAATCAACCCACCCGGAGCAATCCGAGCCAGGGCCGGACTGTAAGGGGAGCAGTCGCCTCCTCATAGGTCCCGCCGCTTTGGAGAAACAGCCGGTGGGGTCAAGCCCCTTGGCCAGGTAAAGCCCCACCGCGCACCCGAGAGCCAGCAGCAGGTCAGGTGCGGTCAATGGACAGCACGCCCTTTACCCGGGACAGCCGGTCAATAATGGTCTGCAGCTGGGGCAGGCCATTGATGGAGATGGTGGCCGAGATCACCGCGTTGGGGCCGTTTTTCTCCTGGCGGCAGTTCAGGGAGTGGATGAAGATGTTCATGTTGGAGAGCTGCTGGGTCACGTCGAACAGCAGCCCGGCCCGGTCCAGGGCCACAATGTGGAGGGTAGACTTAAAGTCGTCCTTCACCTCTCCCTCCCAATAGGCGTTTACCCAGCGCTCGGGCTCCGGGCAGTCAGTCAGGTCCCGGGGCACGTTGCGGCAGCTGCGCTTGTGGATGGACACCCCAAAGCCCCGGGTGATAAAGCCCACAATATCGTCCCCAGGCAGGGGGTTGCAGCACCGGGAGAGCTTGATCAGGCAGTTGTCCAGCCCCTCCACCAGCACGCCGCTGGCCACCTTTTTAGACCGGGGCGGGGCCCCCGTCAGCACGGGGGGCAGGTCTGGGGTTTGGCTTTGAGGGGCAGCGGCCTTGGCCAGCCGCTGGTACTCCTCCCGCACCCGGGGCAGCACCTTCCACAGCTGGATGCCCCCGTACCCAATGGCCGCGTACAGGTCCTCTACGGTAGAGCAGTTGTGGCGCTTGCCCACGCTCTCCACCATATAGTTTGTCAGCTCCGGGGTAACCGGAATGTTCGAGCGCCGCAGCTCCCGCTCCAGGTCCGCCCTGCCCTCGGCAATATTCTCCTCCCGGCGCTCTTTTTTAAACCAGGCCCGAATTTTGCTGCGGGCCTCGCTGGTGCGCACCATGGTCAGCCAGTCCCGGTTGGGGCCCCGGGTCTCCTTGCTGGTAAGCACCTCGATGATCTCCCCGGTTTTCACCTTGTAGTCCAGGGGCACGATCTTCTTGTCCACCTTGGCCCCCACCATGCGGTTGCCCACCGCACTGTGGATGGCATAGGCAAAGTCAATGACGCTGCTGCCCTGGGGCAGGTTTACCACGTCCCCTTTGGGCGTGAACACAAATACCTCCTCGGGGATCAGGTCTGACTTGATGGAGTGGACCAGGTCTGTAACGTCCTCGGTGTCCGCCTGGTTTTCCAGCATCTGCCGGATCCAGGAGAGCCGCTCGTCCAGAGAGCGGTTGTCCGCCTGCTTGGCGGAGAGGCCGATCTTGTACTTCCAGTGGGCGGCAATGCCGTACTCAGCGGTCTGGTGCATCTCCCAGGTGCGAATCTGCACCTCGAAGGGCACCCCGGCCTTGGTGATCACCGTGGTGTGCAGGGACTGGTACATGTTGGGCTTGGGGGTGGAGATATAGTCTTTAAAGCGGTTGGGCAGGGGGGTAAACATGTCGTGAACAATGCCCAGCACATTGTAACAGTCCTCTATGGTGTCCACAATCACCCGCATGGCAAACACGTCGTAGATCTCCTCAAAGTCCTTGCCCTGCATAAACATTTTGCGGTAGATGCTGTAGATGCTTTTCACCCGGCCCTCCATATAGACCTGGGGAATGGCTGGCTCCACCCGGCTTTTCAGCTGGGCCTTCAGCTCCTCGATAAACTGCAGCCGGGTGCTGCTGCGGCTGGTGAGATACTCGGTGATCTCCCGGTAGGCCTCTGGGTCCAGGTACTTCAGGGACACATCCTCCATGGTCTCCTTCACGGTGCGCATACCCAGGCGGTGGGCAATGGGGGCATACACCTCCAGGCACTCCCGGGCCTTGTCCCGCTGGGACTGGGGAGAGACAAACTCCAGGGTGGAGAGATTGTGCATCCGGTCGGCAAACTTGATGATGATGACCCGGATGTCCTGGGCCATGGCCATCAGCATTTTCCGCAGGTTTTCGGCCTGCTCTTCCTCCCGGGAGGAGAAGGGGATCTTGTCCAGCTTGGTCACGCCGTCAATCAGCAGCGCCACATCCTGGCCAAACTCCTGGACAATATCGTCCAGGGTGCAGTCGGTGTCCTCCACCACATCGTGAAGCAGGCCGGCTGCCACAGACTGGCTGTCCATGCCCAGGTCCACCAGAATGGCGGCCACGGACAGGGGGTGGATGATGTAGGGCTCGCCCGAGCGGCGGAACTGGTCCCGGTGCTTGCGGTCTGCCAGAAGAAAGGCCTGGCCAATCAGGGTCCGGTCAAACTCCTTATCGCTTTCACGGATGATCTGCTGCAGCTCCTCATAGGTGTTAATCTGCCTGACAGCGGGCATGATGATTCCTCCTCAAAGAAAAACTAGAAGACAGGCTAGGGGTGGAAGGACGTTATGGCCGGACCTCCGCCAGCCCTGCCAGGCAGGGAGAGGCAGACAGGTCCACCTTTTGGGCATGGGGCAGCAGGCGCCAGCTGGCCTGTTCGTCCTGGCCCTGCCTTTTGGCCAGCCCCCGCTCTTCCAGCACATCCAGGGCCAGCAGCAGCTTGCCCAGCCCCAGGCCCTGGCTATCCAGCTCCCCGGCCAGGGCCAGCAGGCCGCAGGTCCCCTTGGCCAGCCGCCGGTACAGCAGGCCAAACTGCTCCCGGCTGGGCAGAAGAGCCTGGGCCTCTTCCGGGGCCAGGGCCTCGCCCCGGCGGTATTTCTCGTAAAGCCTGGCGTCCTCAATCCACTGCTCTGGGTCTATGCCGCTGAGCTTTACATCCCGCACCAAAAAGTCGAAGCCCCTGCCCCGGGGGTAGTCGTTCAGCTGCAGGTTGACGGCCAGGTCCACCACAGCCCCGGCCGGAAAGGGAAACTCCTCTGCCCGCACCCCAAACCGGAGGCACTCAAAGGAAAAGCCCTCCTTTTCGCAGCGCAGACGGCAGTGGCCCCCTGTAAGGCCCAGGGACTGCACACTTTGCAAAGTGACCCCGTATATGCCGAAAAGGGGCTGGGGATTGCCTGTGCCAAAGGGCTCCAAAGGCTGCAGGTCCCGCACGGTGCGGGCGTTGACCGCCGAGGGCTTCAGGGCGCAGTCCAGCCGCAGGGTGGGGGCAGGCATTTGGGGGTGATTCTCCTGGGCGTACTGGTTCAGCCGCTGGATCAGGGGAGAGAGGTTCTCCGCTTTTACGGTCAGCCCCGCGGCCATGGGGTGGCCGCCGTACCGCTCCAGCAGGTCCTGGCAGGCGTTGACCGCCCCGAACATAGAGAAGCCCTCGATGCTGCGGCCGCTGCCCCGGTAACAGCCGCTGCCGTCTGCGGAGAGCACAAAGCTGGGCTTGCCGTAGCGCTCGGTGAGCCGGGAGGCCACAATGCCCACCACCCCCAGGTGCCAGTCCTCCCCCGCGGCCACAATCACCCGGGCGTACAGCCGCTGGGGGTCCCCCTCCACCTGCTTCACCGCCGCGTCCAAAATCTCCCGCTCCACGGTTTTCCGGCGGGTGTTCTCCTGGCGAAGCTCCTTGGCCAGTGCCTGGGCGCTGGAACTGTCCCGGTGGGTCAACAGCCGCACAGCCCGCTCAGGGGCCCCCATGCGGCCTGTGGCGTTGATGCAGGGCACAGCGGAAAAGGCCAGCTTGGTAGAGCTGGGTTTCTCCCGGCCCAGGTCCAGCACCGCGTCCAGTCCCGGCCGGCGGCGCTGGCCGATGACCTCCAGCCCGGCCAGCACCAGAAGGCGGTTTTCACCCTGCAGGGGGACCGAATCGCCCACAGTGCCCAGGGCAGCCAGGTCCGCGTACTGGTCCAGCACGGCCTGGGGGTCGCCCCCCTCCAGGGCCATCAGCAGCTTGAGCGCCACCCCCGCGCCGGAGAGTTCCTTAAAGGGGCTGCCATCCTCCTGCTGGTGGGCGTCCACAATGGCGCAGGCAGCGGTGGGAAGCTGCTCGTGGGGCTGGTGATGGTCTGTGACCACCACATCCATGCCCAGGTTTTTGGCATAGGCAATCTCATCCACAGCCGATACGCCGTTATCCACGGTGATGATCAAGTCCACCCCCTCCCGGGAGAGGGTGTCCAGGGCGGCCAGGTTCATGCCGTAGCCCTCGCTGTCCCGCTGGGGAATGTAGAAGGAGACCTTTGCCCCCTTGTCCCGCAGGTAGGTGTATAGAATGGCCGTGGCGGTCACGCCGTCCGCGTCATAATCGCCATAAACCGCAATGCTTTCAAAGTCCTCTATGGCCTGGCGGATTCGCTGTACAGCCCGGTCCATATCCTTCATCAAAAAGGGGTCGGAAAAGCTGCCGCTGTCCAGCAAAGCGTGAAGCTCCTCTGGGGTGCGCAGCCCCCGCCCGGACAACAGGGCTGCCAGCAGCGGGGAGACCCCGGCGCTTTTGGCCAGCTCCACCGCCTGGTCCCTGTCCACAGGGGCCAGCTCCCATCGTTTTATATTCAAATCTTAAAGCCACCTTATCCTGGGACCAGCGGTCCCGTGAAACTCAGCCCCTATGGCTGGCGTAAAAAGGGCGGTTTGCGCCTGTGTGCATACTCCCTTACATTCTGCCATCATTCTACCACGAAAATCGAAAACTTGCAAGGGATTTTGCCTCTTGCGAAATTTTGCCCTATGCTCTATACTGTAAGGGAAAAATCACGGCATGGGAGAGGAGCTGGATAGGATGGGATATACAGAACTGCGGACATTTTTCCAGGAGAACCCCCGGGTGGCTCTGGGATTTTCCGGCGGGGTGGATTCAGCCTGGCTGCTGTACGCGGCTGTGGACTGCGGCGCGCAGGTGGGGGCCTACTATGTGAAAACCGCCTTTCAGCCTGCCTTTGAGCTGCGGGACGCCCAGCGGCTCTGCGCCCAGCTGGGGGTGGAACTGCGGGTGGCAGAGCTGGACATTCTCTCCTGGGAGGCTGTGCGGAACAATCCGGCGGACCGGTGCTACCACTGCAAGCGGGCGCTGTTCGGCGCGTTAAAGGAACGGGCCCTGGCAGAGGGCTTCCCGGTGCTGATAGACGGCACAAACGCCTCGGACGACGCGGGGGACCGGCCCGGCATGAGAGCGCTGGGGGAGCTCTCTGTGCGCTCGCCCCTGCGGGAGTGCGGGCTGACCAAGGCCCAGGTGCGGGAGCTCTCCCGGCAGGCGGGGCTGTTCACCTGGGACAAGCCAGCTTACGCCTGCCTGGCCACCCGGGTGCCCTCTGGGCAAGAGCTGACAGGGGAGGTGCTGGGTAAGATAGAAGCGGCCGAGGATGTTCTCTTTGGCCTGGGCTTCTCAGACTTCCGGGTGCGGCTGCGGGGGGAGGAGGCCCGGCTGCAGGTGCTGCCGGAGCAGATGCCCCTGGTGCTGGAAAAGCGGCAGGCAATTCTGGAAAGGCTGGGCGGGCTGTTTGCGGAGGTCACACTGGACCTGCGGTCCCGGCAGGGCCTTTGACGTTGCCTGCGGCAAGTCACGGAGTTTCCCTCGACCGCGAAGCGGTCGC
>CAJUPK010000128.1 GCA_910588415.1 uncultured Oscillospiraceae bacterium
CCCTGCGGTCCCAGATGGGCATCATGCTGCAGGACAGCTTTATCTTCTCCGGCACCATTATGGACAACATCCGCTATGGCCGGCTGGACGCCACGGACGAGGAAGTGATTGCCGCGGCCAAGACCGTGTGCGCCCACGAGTTCATCAGCCAGATGGAGCAGGGCTATTACACCCAGGTAAACGAGCGGGGCTCCCGGCTCTCTCAGGGCCAGAAGCAGCTGGTGGCCTTTGCCCGGACGCTGCTCTCTGACCCCAAGATCCTGGTGCTGGACGAGGCCACCTCTTCCATAGACGCCAAGACCGAGAAGCTGGTGCAGCAGGGCCTGCAGGCGCTTTTGAAGGGACGGACCTCCTTCATCATTGCCCACCGGCTGTCTACCATCAAAAACTGCGACCGCATTTTGTACATAGCGGACAAGGGCATTGCGGAGATGGGCACCCACCAGGAGCTGCTGGAGAAGCGGGGCAAGTATTACCATCTTTACACCGCCCAGGTGGAGGACTGAGCCGCGGCAGGCCATGGGTAGAAGGGGGCATAAGGCGGCTTCCTGGGCCTGGCCGGCCGGAAAATCCCCCTTTTCCCGGTCCCGCAACCGCTGGTTGACAGATTTCCCGGTGTGCATGGTGGCTATGCAACCAGCTTATGGCCTATGATAGAGGCATGGCAGGCGCGTCTGGAAAACCAGCGGCCTGGATTTTCCGGGAAGGGGCGGCGCGGCTTTTGCATAAGCAGCCCCTTCCGCTGGGGGACCGCGCTGCCTGTACACCAACGGGAAAGAGAGGACCATACGCATGAATTTGGCGGAACGTATCCAGGCCCTGCGAAAGGCCAGGGGCGTCTCCCAGGAGGAGCTGGCCGACCAGGTGGGGGTCTCCCGCCAGGCGGTGAGCAAGTGGGAGAGTGAGCAGAGCAGCCCGGAGCTGGACAAGGTGATTGCCCTGAGCGAGTATTTTCAGGTGACCACGGACTATCTTCTGAAAGGGGCGGAACCCGCTGGCAGAAGCGCCCAGAGCCATCTGGGCAGCTGGACGCTGTACATTGGCTCTGCGGCAATGATATGGATAGGGGTTTTTGCGGGCTGCGCCGGCTGGTACGAGAACCAGGGCCTGGCCAGCGTTCTAGGCGGCATGTGTGCCCAGGTGCTGGGGGCGGCGGGGTTTTTTATTGGCAAGGCCCTGCCTGGGGAAAAGCCTCCCTTCTGGGTCCGGTGGCTGAATGTGCTGGGCGCGGCCTTCATGCCCTGTTCCATGCTGGCAGGGGCGCTTTCCGCCTCCATGGTCTCGCCCTACCCCACCGGGCCTTGGCAGCTGGCGGTGTTCGCGGCCCTGTACCTGGCGGCGGGGGCGGGCAGCCTGGCCTGGCTGAAGCGCCCAGGAGCCGGAAAAAAACCATAGCCGGAAAACAGAAGGCGCATCAGGAAGAAAGGACAGGCCTTTCCCAAAAGGGGAGGGCCTGTCCTTTGGTTTTGGGGCAATAGGCGGGGGCTTAGAGCTGAACCAGCTCGTACTCCCGGCTGGCAAAATCCAGCTGCTGGGCGGTGTCCAGGGTGTGGACGCCGTTGCGGCTCTCGATACGCTGGATGAGATGGCTCTTGCCCGGGTCGTCGCTGGCATAGACCAGGTCCAGGCAGGCCTGGTCCAGGGCCAGGGGGTCCAGAGAGGCCTGCACGCCGATGTCGCGGATCTGGGGGTCCTCGGCCACAGCGCAGCAGTCGCAGTCCACGGACATATTGGCCATTACATTGATATAGGCAATCCGGCCGGGGAAATGCTGGACAATGCTTTTGGCGGACTCTGCCATAGACTCCAGGAAGGAGTCGTGGTCCGCGTCCCACATGTTCTGGTCCGTGCCCGCGGCGTGAATGTGGGCCTTGCCGTGGGAGGAGGCGATGCCAATGGAGATGTTTTTCAGGGCCCCGCCGAAGCCGCCCATGGGGTGGCCCTTAAAGTGGGAGAGAACCAGCAGGGAGTCGTAGTTCTCCAGGTTTTTGCCCACAAAGTTCTCCTTCAGGTGCTTGCCGCCCTCTACAGGCAGGGCAATCTCCCCGTCCTCGTCCATAATGTCCACAGGGGCAATGTCCGTCCAGCCGTGGAGCTTCATGGTCTCCCAGTGGGCGGCGGTGGTGTTGCGCTTGCCCTCGTAAGCGGTGTTGCACTCCACAATGGTGCCCTGCACCTGGTCCACCATGGGCTTCCAGAAGGGAGGGCGGATGAAGTTCTGGTTGCCCACCTCGCCGGAGTGGACCTTTACCGCCACCTTGCCGGGCAGCTCAGCGCCCAGGGCGGCGTAAAGCCGCAGCACGGTTTCCGGCTCAATGACCGGGGAGAAATAGACCTTTGCTTTTGCCAAAATAAAACACAGCCTTTCTGTATGCCGCCAGGTGCTGGCGGCAGGATATTGGAACCCTATTATACACCTTGGAGGGGGGTGCAAGTCAAGGGGCTGAAGAAAATTGAAGGCGCCCGGGCTCCATTTTTTGCGCCCTTTGGCCGGGCATGGGGGAAAGCGCCAGGGAGCCCGCCGCCGCTCCCCTCTAGGACAGCCCCGGTTGATTTTATGGATTGCATGTGGTATAATTTCATGGATGAACGGGGACCGGAATGGCGAAAGCCTGGAAAGAGAGGGAGACGGACTGTGAAAAAAGCGGGCGAGTTGTGGGCAAAGCTGTGGGTGAAGCTGCGGGCGGCCTTTTATACCAAGACCCTGACAGCGGTTCTGCTGGGCATGGGGTCTTTGGGACTGGGGCTGCTGAGCCTGTGCTTTGCGGTGACGGAGAAGCGCCGGGTGATGGTGGGCAGCTATTTGGAGCGGCCGCTGCTGATGCTGCTGAATCTTCTGCCGCCTGTGCTGCTGTGCTTTTTTCTGTGGTTTCTTACCAACCGGGCCATTGCCGCCTATGGGATTACGGCGGTGGCGGTATTTGGGCTGACCCTGGCCAACTGGTACAAGCTTGCCTTTCGCAATGACCCGCTGATGTTTGAGGACCTGCTGCTGGCCAAAGAGGCGGGCAATATGCTGGGGCGCTACAGCCTGTTTATGACCAAGCTGCTGGCCATCGCCCTGTTCTGCATAGGGCTGGGGGCGCTGGTGATCCTCTTTTGTGCCCGGGGGCGGTTTAAGCCCGGCTGGCTGCGCTTTGCCCTGGCAGGCGGGCTGCTGGTACTGACGGCGCCTGTCTCCCTGCTGTACACAGACGGGACCATCTACAGCGTGCATACCCAGAATTTTGACCACATCAACCGGTGGGCCGCCACCCAGGTGTATACCTCCAAGGGGTTTCTCTACCCCTTTCTGCACAGCGTCTCCAGCGCCTTTGAGCACAAGCCCGAGGGCTACGACAAAAAGGCCGTGGAGGCCCTGCTGGGAGAGTACCAGCCTGGGGAGATAGCGGAGGAGCGGCAGGTGGACCTGATTGGCATTATGCTGGAGGCCTACAACGATTTTTCCAAGTACCCCCAGATCCCCTTTGTGCAGGACCCCTACGAGGCTTACCACCAGCTGGAGGAGGAGTCCTTTACCGGCAACCTGGTGACAGAGATTTTTGCCGGGGGCACGGTGCAGTCCGAGCGGGCTTTTGTGACAGGGTACGCGGAGCTGGGCAGTTTCCGGGGGAAAAGCAACTCCTATATGTGGTACCTGCGGGACCAGGGGTACCAGACCACAGGCAGCCACCCCTGTTACAGCTGGTTTTACAACCGGGCCAACATCAACCCCAACCTGGGGTTTGAGTCCTACCTGTTTTTTGACAACCATTATGGAGAGCTGGCCGGAGGGAATATTGCCCGGGACAATGTGCTGTTTCCGGAGCTGGCCCGGCTGCATGGGGAGAGCATGGACAGCAGCCCGGCCCCTTACGCCTCTTTCTCTGTGACCTACCAGGGCCATGGGCCCTACAACACGGGGGTGAACGACTGGGGAGAGAACTTCATCAGGCCGGGGGTGTTCTCCCAGGAGACGGAGAACATCTTCAACAACTACATGGGCTCGGTCCGGTCCACCAGCCGGGAGCTGGCGGCCTTTGTGGACTCTTACCGGGAGCTGGACCGCCCGGTGGTGATTGTGGTGTTTGGAGACCACAACCCCTGGCTGGGGGACGGCAACAGCGTTTACACGGAGATGGGCCTGGACCTGGGGCTGGACAGCAAGGAGGGCTTTTTAAACTATTACTCCACCCGGTACCTGATTTGGGCCAATGACGCGGCCAAGGAACGGCTGGGCCGGGATTTTGCCGGGGAGGGGCCGGACCTTTCCCCCTGCTTCCTGATGAACCAGGTGTTTGAGCTGTGCGGCTGGGAGGGGCCTGCCTATATGCAGTATACAGACCAGCTGCGGGAGAGCCTGCCTGTGATACAAAGCGGCGGGGCCTGCGTCACGGCCCAGGGAGAGTACCTGCCCCAGCCGGAAGGGGAGGTGCGGGAGAAGATACAGGAGTTCCAGCAGGTGCAGTATTATATGCGGCACCAGGCGCCAGGGGAGTAGGCGGCATGGCGGCGGGACTGCGAAGAAAATGTAAAATTTTTTTGAAAAAACTCTTGCAAAATACCAGGGGTTGTGGTATTATACACTGGTACGACTGCTAAGGGACAAATTGTCCCTGCAAAAATGCGCGGGAGACTGTTTGAACAGCGGCGCCTGTTCCCGGACAGGGGAGGGGCCGCGGGGAGGACAGGGGCCTGCGCTGGCGTTGAAGCGGGAGGTTGCGGCTTGGGGTTCACTGGCGTGAACTCGGCCGGTTTTTCCGTGGAGTATGTCCGATTTTAAACCGGGCGAAGGAATCCGAAACGGCAGGAACCGCTGGGCGTTCCCAGCAGGCCATGCGCCGTCAGGAGGAGATTGTGAGTTTTTGCGGCTCTGTTCCCGGGGTCCCCTGCGCAAAAGCGCGCGGGCGGATTTCCGGTTTTTCTATACCGGAAAGAGAAACACCCGGAACAGTGTGGGAAAAACTGAGCGCCCAATGAACCATTAGGAGGCGGTAATAAACATGGCAGTCAAGGAAAAGATCAGGATCAGATTGAAGGGGTACGACCATCAGCTGGTGGACCAGTCAGCGGAGAAAATTGTGGCGACAGCCAAGCGCACAGGCGCAAGGGTGTCCGGCCCGGTGCCGCTGCCCACGGAGAAGCAGGTTATCACCATTCTCCGGGCTGTTCACAAGTACAAGGACAGCCGGGAACAGTTTGAGACCCGTACCCACAAAAGGCTGATCGACATTCTAAGGCCCAGCAACAAGACCGTGGAGGCATTGATGGGCCTGGAGCTCCCCGCCGGCGTTGAGATTGAAATTAAGCTCTAAACAAATCCCAACCAACCGAACAGGAGGGTCATGTCGGCGGGCGTTCCCGCTTGCCGACCAATAACCTGACGGGGCGCACCTTGCAAAAGGTGAGCGGCCCCAGGAGTAGAAAGGAAAGAGACAATGAAAAAAGGGATCATTGGAAAGAAGATCGGCATGACGCAGATCTTCGACGAAAAGGGAAAGGTCATCCCCGTAACCGTGGTGGAAGCCGGGCCCTGCGTAGTGGTGCAGAAGAAGACCGTGGAGAACGACGGCTACGACGCGGTGCAGATCGGCTTTGGGGACCAGAAGCCCCAGCGGCTTTCAAAGCCCCTGACAGGACACTTCAAGAAGGGCGACGTGGCCCCCAAGAAGACCCTGCGGGAGCTGCGGCTGGAGGACATCAGCGCCCTCTCGGTAGGAGACCTGATCAAAGCCGACGCCTTTGAGGCCGGGGAGCATGTGGACGTGACCGGCACCAGCAAGGGCAAGGGCTATGCAGGCGTGATTAAGCGCTGGAATTTCCACCGCCTGAAAGAGACCCATGGCAGCGGCCCTGTGGCCCGCCACGGCGGCTCTAACGGCGCGTGCTCGTCCCCCTCCCGGGTGTGGAAGGGCCTGAAGATGGCCGGGCACCTGGGCGCTGAGACCGTCACCGTGCAGAACCTGCTGGTGGCCAAGGTGGACGCGGAGAACAACCTGATCGCCATTAAGGGCGCCATTCCCGGCCCCAACGGCGGCGTGGTCATTGTACGCGACAGCGTGAAAGCGTAAGGGGAGGAGGAAGAAGAATGGCTGAAATAGCAGTGTTGAATATGCAGGGCCAGGAAGTGGGCAGGCAGCAGCTGTCTGACACGGTGTTTGGCATAGAGCCCAACGTCCCTGTAATGAACGATATGGTCAAGAACTATCTGGCCAACCAGCGCCAGGGCACCCAGTCGGCGCTGACCCGCAGCGAAGTTTCCGGCGGCGGCCGCAAGCCCTGGAGGCAGAAGGGCACCGGACGGGCCCGCCAGGGCAGCACCCGGTCCCCCCAGTGGACCCACGGCGGCATTGTGTTTGCCCCCAAGCCCCGGGAGTACCGGTATTCCTTAAACAAAAAGGTGCGGCGGCTGGCAATGAAGTCCGCCCTCTCCTCCAAGGTTTTGGACGGCGAGATGGTGGTTATTGACAAGATCAGCTGCGAGGACTACAAGACCAAGACCATCGCCGCCATGCTGAAGGCCATCGGCAGCGAGAAGAAGGCGCTGATTGTGCTGGACGGCGTGGACGAGAAGATTATCGCCTCCGCCAGGAACATTCCCGGCGTGAAGACTGCCCAGGTGAACACCCTGAATGTGTACGACATTCTGGGGGCTGACAAGTTCATTGTGGTGCAGGGCGCCGTACAGAAGATTGAGGAGGTGTACGCGTAATGGAAGCCCATGACATCATTATCCGCCCCATCATCACCGAGAAGACCATGGACGGCAACACCATGAAGAAATACACCTTTGAGGTGGCCAAGGCCGCCACGAAAATTGAAGTGAAACGGGCTGTGGAGGCCGCCTTTGGCGTGCAGGTGCGCAAAGTGAACACCCTTCATGTGCGCGGCCGCCTGCGCCGCCAGGGCCGCTACCAGGGCTACACCAAAAGCTGGAAGAAGGCTGTGGTTACCCTGACGGAAGACAGCAAGACCATCGAGTTCTTTGAGAGCATGGTCTGACGGCCGTGTACTTTTAGCATAGGAGAGTGAACAGAAGACATGGCAATCAAGAATTATAAGCCTACCACGGCGGCCAGGCGCAACATGTCCGTAACGGACTACACGGTCCTCTCTAAGGTGGACCCTGAGAAGAGCCTGCTGGCCCCTCTGGGCAATAAATCCGGCCGCAACAGCTACGGCAGGATCACCGTCCGCCACCGGGGCGGCGGCAACCGCAAAAAGTACCGTATCATTGATTTCAAGCGCCAGAAGCACGACATGCCCGCCACGGTGCTGACTTTGGAGTATGACCCCAACCGCTCGGCGTTTATTGCCCTTTGCGAGTATGAGGACGGGGAGAAGCGCTATATCATTGCCCCCAAC
>CAJUPK010000129.1:0-649 GCA_910588415.1 uncultured Oscillospiraceae bacterium
TGTAACAAGGAGATTGCTCTATGAATGTGGAACTGAAGGAGTATGCCCCTGCTTACCAGCAGGACATGAAACAGGATATAGCAGACTTTTTCGCCTTTCACGGGGGACTGGTGGGCCGACAGGAGGAAGCCCAGGCCCAGGCCGAGCGGGAGGCCCTGGAGACTTTGGAAAACTGGCGGCAGGGCCGCAGCGCCTTATACGCTATTCTATGCGAGGGGTCATATGCCGGATTCCTGCGGCTGGACTACCGGGGGGATCAGGTGGCCTGGATAGAGGACCTGTATGTGCGGCCCCAGCTTCGGGGGCAGGGCCTTGCCTCGCAGGCCATCGGGCTGGCGGAGAAGGTGGTGGCGGCCCGGCCGGGGTACAGGGCCATGTGCATGGATGTGGCACCCAGGAACGAAGACGCCCTGCGGCTTTACTGCCGCCTGGGCTACAACACGGTCAGCCTGCTGACCCTGCGCAAGGAGTTTGGAGAGAATCCCCGGGACAGAAAGACGGAAATACTGGGCAGAGAGTTTTTGGTGTAATATTATTTTTCTTGCCAACAGGGCCGATATGTTGTAATATAAAGAGAAATGAATGAGACGGAAGGAGAGCCAGGAAAGGATATGGATACAGTCAGGACACGATATGCCCCCAGCCCCAC
>CAJUPK010000129.1:659-7270 GCA_910588415.1 uncultured Oscillospiraceae bacterium
GGCTAAATTATATCTTGCCAATCACGCCGGTTTATTGTATGATAAAAGGCAAAGCTAATGAAGTGAAAAGAGGGAAGACCATGAGCAATGTAAGGACAAGATTTGCCCCAAGCCCCACAGGGTTTATGCATGTGGGCAATCTGCGCACAGCCCTTTATGAGTACCTGGTGGCCAAAAGCCAGGGGGGAGACTTTGTGCTCCGTTTGGAGGACACCGACCAGGGGCGCTATGTGGAGGGCGCTGTGGATGTAATTTACCGCACGCTGGACCGGGTGGGCCTAACCCACGACGAGGGCCCGGATGTGGGCGGCGAATATGGCCCCTACATCCAAAGCCAGCGGCTGGACACCTATATGCCCTACGCCCAGCAGCTGGTGCGGGAGGGCAAGGCTTACTACTGCTTCTGCACCAAAGAGCGGCTGGAAAGTCTGAAGGCGGAGGACGCCTTTGGCGGCTATGACCGCCATTGCCGGGACCTGCCCCCCGAGGAAGTCCAGCGGCTGCTGGACGCGGGCACGCCCTATGTCATCCGGCAGAAGGTGCCTCTCACAGGGTCTACCAGCTTTACGGACGCGGTGTTTGGGGAGATTACCATTGAGAACAAAGAGATCGAGGACCAGGTGCTTATCAAGGCGGACGGGTACCCCACCTACAATTTTGCCAATGTGATAGACGACCATTTGATGCAGATTACCCATGTGGTGCGGGGCTGCGAATACCTGACCTCTACCCCCAAGTATAAAATGCTGTACCAGGCCCTGGGCTGGGAGGAGCCGGTCTATATCCACCTGCCTTTGATTATGGGCCGCAACGAGGACGGCTCTACCTCCAAGCTCTCCAAGCGCCACGGTTCTACCAGCTTTGAGGGCCTGGTGAACGACGGCTATCTGCCGGAGGTCATCACCAACTATATCGCCCTGCTGGGCTGGGCACCCAAAGACAATCAAGAGATTTTTTCTTTGGAGGAGCTGGCAGAGAATTTCTCGGTGGACCGCATCAGCAAGTCCCCGGCGGTGTTTGACTATGACAAACTGGCCTGGTTTAACGGGGAGTATATCAAGGCAATGGGACAAGAGAATTTCCGGGCCCATGCCATGCCCTATTACAAGGAGATTTTTGGGGAGGGAGACAAGCCCTGGGAGGTGCTGGACGGTATTTTGCAGGCCCGGCTTACCAGGTTCCAGGAGATTCCCGGCCTGCTGGCCTTCTTTAAAGAGCTGCCCGACTACCCGGCGGAGTATTTCGTCAATAAAAAGTCCAAGGCCAACCTGGAAAATGCCCCCCAAATGCTGGAGGCGGCCATAGAGGTTTTGGAGAAGGTTCCCCAGTGGGAGCTGGAGCCTATTCATGACAGCCTGATGGAACTGGCCCAGAAGCTGGGCGTAAAGAACGGCACCCTGCTGTGGCCCGTGCGCATTGCCGCGGCTGGCACACAGGTAACCCCCGGCGGGGCCATGGAGATCCTCACCCTGCTGGGCCGGGAGGAAGCCCTGCGCCGCCTGCGGGTTGGCCTGGAGAAATTGTCGTGACCCCGCTGCGTGCAGCCCGCGTGACCCTTTGCCCGATGGAGGAGGCCCACCGCAGCGCTGTGCTGGCAATCCTCCGGGATCCTGTGGTGGCCAGAACCTACATGGTGCCTGAAATCACCAGCCAGGAAATAGAGGAGAAGCTATTTCGGCACCTGTGGAGCCTGACACGAAGCAGAGAGCGCTTTGCCTGGGCAGTCTGCTGTCAAGGGGAGCTGATTGGCTTTGTGCACGAGGTGGAGCGGCAGGACGATTGGGTTGAGCTGGGCTGGGCCCTTCATCCCCTCTGGCATGGTCAGGGGTTTGCCACCGAGGCGGTGTGCGCTGCTATAGAGGCCATGTTTGCCCAGGGTGTGGCGGAGGTCCGGGCTGGGGCGTTTGAAAGCAATCCCGCCAGTATTCGGGTCATGGAAAAATGTGGGATGCAGCCCATTGGCTTGACAGAGCAGATATCCTACCGGGGGCAGCAGCACCGGTGTGTATACCGCTCGATAAGGAGGCAGGAGAAGTCATGAACCTACAGCCGCGAAATCAGCGGGCCGTGTTCCGACAGCGGGCGAGGCAGTCAGACCAGCTTCTATTTATCTGCATAGAATAACCCGCTAGAAATGAGGTAACTGAGAATGAGCGAAACAAAAATAACAGCAGCGGATTTTGACAATATCCCCAGCACTAACTTTATCGACGAGTTTGTAAAAGAGGACATGGCCCCCGGCGGCCGCACTGAGGGGATGCAGGTGCACACCCGGTTTCCGCCGGAGCCAAACGGGTATCTGCACATTGGCCACGCCAAGGCCATCTATGTGGACTTTGGCACAGCCCAGCGTTTTGGGGGCGTTTGCAACCTGCGCATGGATGACACCAACCCCACCAAGGAGGATGTGGAGTATGTCAACGCCATTCAGGAGGACATCCACTGGCTGGGCTATGACTGGGACGATAGATTCTACTATGGCTCCGACTTCTTTGAAGAGATGTATAAAGGGGCCGAGGAGCTGATTGAAAAGGGCCTGGCCTATGTGTGCGAGCTGACCCAGGAGCAGATGCGCCAGATGCGGGGGGGCCTGACCACCCCCGCCCGCAGCCCCTACCGGGACCGCCCCAAAGAGGAGAGCCTCAATCTGTTCCGCCGGATGCGGGCCGGGGAGTTTGAGGACGGCCGCATGACCCTGCGGGCCAAGATCGACCTGGCCTCCGGCAACTTCAACATGCGGGACCCGGTGATCTACCGCATCAACCACACCAGGCACCACCGCACAGGGGACAAGTGGTGCGTCTACCCCATGTACGACTATGCCCACCCCTTTGAAGACGCCATGGAGCACATTACCCACTCTCTGTGCAGCCTGGAATTTGAGGACCACCGGCCTTTCTACAACTGGGTCATTGAAAACGTGACCCTGCCCTCTAAGCCCCGGCAGATCGAGTTTGCCCGGCTGGGCATTGACCACACGGTGATGAGCAAGCGCAAGCTGCGGGCCTTGGTGGAGGGCGGCTATGTGGACGGCTGGGACGACCCCCGGATGCCCACCCTCTGCGGCCTGCGCCGCCGGGGCTATACGCCCCGGGCCATCCGCAGCTTCTCTGAGCGCAACGGCGTGTCCAAGGCAGCCTCTACGGTGGAGTATGCCTTTTTGGAGCATTGCCTGCGGGAGGACTTAAACGAGACCGCCCGCCGGGTTATGGCAGTCCTGCACCCGGTGAAGCTGGTGATTGCCAACTACCCGGCGGACAAGTCGGAAACCTTTACGGTGGAGAACAATCCAAACCGCCCGGAGGATGGGGAGCGGGAGGTCAGCTTTTCCCGGGAAATCTGGGTGGAGGCGGAGGACTTTTTGCCCGAGCCAGTGCCGAAATATAAGCGCCTGTACCCCGGCGGGCCGGAGTGCCGCCTGAAAGGGGCGTATATCATTAAATGCGTAGGCTATGAGACGGACAGCCAGGGGAATGTCACGGAGATTACCGCTGAATATGACCCGGACAGCCGGGGCGGGGACCCTGCGGACGGCCGCAAGGTAAAGGGAGCCACCCTGCACTGGGTAGACGCCAAAACCGCGGTGGACGCCCAGGTGCGCATTTATGACAATCTGTTTACAGCCGAGAACCCGGAGGAGGGCGACTTTTTGGAGTATTTGAACCCGGATTCTTTGGAGGTGCTGGAGGGCTGCAAGGTGGAGGCTGCCCTGGCCGCCGCCCGGCCGGGAGAGAGCTGGCAGTTTATGCGCCAGGGCTATTTCTGCGCGGACAGCCGGGACAGCAAGCCCGGCAGCCTGGTGTTTAACCGCTCTGTAAAGCTGAAGGACAGCTTTAAGCCGGGGAAATAAGCCGGGGTTTTCAGCCTGCGCGCCTTTAGGCGGAAGAAGGCAGGGAGGCCTTGGAAAGCTGGCTGGGAGAGACAGATGAGACCGGCAGGAGAGAGTTAGGAAGCAAGCCCTTTAGGAGTGAGCAGGCCGGGAGGCTTTTCTCCCGGCTGCCTGTTCCAAAGGGCAACAAACAGAAAGGAAGCGGAACATGAGCAGTCATAAGGTGAACGAGCTGTTGGGCGTCAGCATGGACAAGATCAAGCAGATGGTGGATGTAAACACAGTGGTAGGGGACCCCATCACCACCCCGGACGGCACCACGGTACTTCCCATTTCCCGGGTCAATTACGGCTTTGCCGGCGGGGGTTCGGACCTGCCCTCCAAGTCCCAGCCTGCCGGGGGGCTTTTCGCTGGCGGCAGCGGCGCGGGGGTGACAGTCAGCCCTGTGGCCTTTCTGTCCATTCACAATGGCAATGTGCGGGTTATCCAGATTGAGCCCTATTTCAGCCCTGTGGACCGGGCGCTGGAAAAGATTCCGGACATTGCCGATATGCTTGGCTCCTTGCTCAACCGCAAAAAAGATGAGCCCCAGGAGGAAAACGCCCGGCAGGAAACCCCCGCTCCCCTGGAGGGAACCGATATGGGGACCATTATAGAGGAGAAGCCAGGGACATAACCGCATATCCAGCCGCCTGTCCGCATAGTCTTTGGGAGAGGCGGTGATGTATGTTGCGTGTAACAAACATGGTTAAAAGGATGCGGGCGTGCGGTCTGGCGCTGGCGGTTTTGTGGGCGGCCAGCGCTTTTCCCCAGGGGAGAGCTGTGGAAGCGGTGGAAGAGCCGGAGGTCTCTGCCCAAAGCGCGGTGCTGATCTCCGCAGATGACGGCACGGTGCTGTATGAGAAAGACGCCCACCAGCAGCGGGCTATGGCCAGTACCACCAAGATTATGACAGCCCTGCTGGTCTTGGAAGAGGCCGAGCGTTCAGGGGACCCGGTTATTGAGATCACAGAGGAGATGGTGCGGGTAGAGGGCTCTTCCATGGGCTTGATGCCCGGCGACCGGCTGACCCTGACCAATCTGACGGCAGGGATGCTGCTGGCCTCGGGAAACGACGCGGCCAACGCGGCGGCTCTGCATCTGGCGGGAAGCCAGGAGGGATTTGCGGAACAGATGAACGCCCGGGCCCAGGAGATAGGCATGGTGGACAGCCATTTTGTCACACCCTCCGGGCTGGACGAGGAGGAACACTATTCCACGGCCTACGATATGGCGCTGCTGGCCCGGGAGGCCCTGGGCAACCCGGAGTTTGCGCGGATTGCGGGCAGCTCTACCTTGCAGGTGGATTTTTTAGAGCCTGAAAAAAGGTGAGCTATACCAACCACAACAAGCTTTTGCGGATTTATGAGGGCTGCGTGGGAGTGAAGACTGGCTTTACCAAAAAGGCCGGGCGCTGCCTGGTGTCCGCGGCCCAGAGGGAGGGCACCACCCTGATTGCCGTGACGCTAAATGCCCCGGACGATTGGACGGACCACACCGCTCTGCTGGACTATGGATTTTCCACGGTGCGGACCTTGACCTTTGGGGAGGGGTGCCCCGAGGAGCTGCCGCTGGTGGGGGGCTTTCAGGACACCGTCCCCTTGCGGGCAGGGGAGCCAATCAAGGCTACGCTGAGCCTTACAGACGCCCAGAAGGTGGAGAGCCGCCTGCTGCTGCCCCCGTTTCTCTATGCGCCTGTGCGCGAGGGCGAGCAGGTGGGACGCATCCAGTATCTGGCGGGGGATCAGGAGATATACAGCGTGCCTGTCTTTGCCGGAGCTGGGGCGGAGGCCTATATACCCCAAAAGCCCAGCCGCTGGCAGAGCATCTGGCAGTGGCTGCAGGGACTTTTCTCCCGCCGCTGATGTATGATTTGTTTTTATAGTATAAAGAAAGGGCCGGGACACTGGGTCCGGCCCTGAGCGGCAGGAGGACTATCGAAGCATTTTCTCCATATCGCCAATGATGTTTCCCACGGTGTGGATAGCGCGGCTGGCGTTCTTTTTCATGTGGGCGGCCTTGCGGTGAGAGCCGCTCATGGCTTTTGTGCCAATAGCGGCCACGGCAGCGCCGGTAAGCAGGCCCAATCCCAGGCCCTTTGCCACGTTCATCGTTTGCTTGTACATAGCGTCAAACCTCCTTAACAAGATAACAAATCGAAGCAGCCTAAGCACGGCTGTCAAGCTCATTTTTCCCGCCTCCTTGGCTAAATATAATCAAACAATCTCAAAAGTATCAAATTTACAATTTTGTGGTTTCATAGATCACCGGCCCCTTTGGGGGCACTGGTTTTTGCAGGAAAGGAGACCTATGGCTTCTTTGCATATTGTTCTTGTTCAGCCGGAAATTCCCCAGAATACCGGGAATATTGCCCGTACCTGCGCGGTGACCGGCGCAGCCCTTCACCTGGTGGGGCCCATGGGCTTTACTCCGGATGACAAAAAGCTGCGCCATGCCGGGCTGGATTATTGGCAGTACCTGTCCCTGTATCAGTACGATAGTCTGGACGGTTTTTTCCAGAAAAACACTGGGAATTTCTACTATTTTTCCACCAAGGCCCCCAAGCGCCATTCGGACCTGTTCTACCCGGACAACAGCTATCTGTTTTTTGGCAGAGAATCCGCGGGGCTTCCAGAGCGCCTGCTCTTTGAGAACCCGGACCGCTGTGTGCGCATCCCCATGATGGACGGCTCCAGAAGCCTGAACCTGGCCAACTCGGTGGCCATTGGGGTTTACGAGGTGC
>CAJUPK010000130.1 GCA_910588415.1 uncultured Oscillospiraceae bacterium
CCTCGCAGCCTTTGAAAAGGCTGGCGAAACTTTTGCCTTTGCTCTCAAAAAGTATACCTTTCTATAACTATAATAAATACATTATATCTATAGAAAAGGGGATTTCCTGGAATTGGTTGGAAAACACCGAAATACAGAGACCAGTAGCGCTGCTTCCAGTATGAAAAACCCGGTATCTGGGATTTTTCAGCCAAGCCTTATACTAAAATATAAAGAGGCCCGAGAGACCCTAATCTTTATATAGGAGAAAAATGGCGGCTTTTTTCCCGGAGACCAGAATGTCATGCCGCTGGACCAGACGCAGTGTCGCTGTGTTCTCCAGGGCCTGGGCCAGCTCCCTTTTGGCAGCGGTCAGCAGCACAGCCCGGCCCCCGGGCCGCAGCAAGCGGGCAAACTCTCCCAGCATCCGCTGATAAAAGTCCGGCAGTTCCAGGTCCTGGTCTCCATACAGCCCCCAGGGCGGGTCTGTGATGATGGCGTCCAGGCTCTCCGGGGGCAGCCCCAGATGCAGGGCGTCACGCTGTTCAATGGCCACATGGGGCCGGGCGCCCAGCTGCCGCCGGGCATAGGCCAGGGCCTCTGGGTTCTGGTCACTAGCCAACAGGCTGGCAAAGGGGAAGCGCTTGGCCCTTTGCAGGGGAATAGATCCATACCCGCAGAAGGGGTCCGCCACCACATCCGTGGGCTTGGGTCCAGTGAGCCAGCACAGCATATAGGCCAGCTCTGGGTGCAGCTCTCCGGGGTGCAGCAGCTTGTCATAGGCCCGGTGGCGGGTGAGGCGCTTGAGAAAATAGGCGCTGCCGTCTGCCCGCACCAGAACCAGGAACTCGCTGTCCGGCAGGCTGCGGTCCAGGCGCAGGCGGGTCTCGGCTGCCAGCTTTTTCTCCAAAGCGCTTCTGGCCGGGCGGGAGACAGCAATCAGCTGGTTTTTGCAGGAGACCATCAGCCGGAAGGTCCTGTGCCCCGCAGGGTTCTCCCGGGCGGCAGGCCAATCCGCCGGAGAGGAGGGCAGGCTGCGGAGGAATCCCTCTGTCCCGGCAGGGGTTGGCTGGGCCTTGCCCTTATACAGCACCCGGAACAGATTGTTGAAGCAGAACAGGTTCAGGCTGCTGTAGGGAACGGCTGTGGAAAACACCCCCGCGCCGCTGGACAGGGAGACAATCTCCAGGTCCTTCAGGCGCTGGCGGAGAAGCCCGGCCACAATCTCCTCTGTGCCGGGGATAAACTGGGCAAAGTAGGTGTAGGGCAAAGAAAAGACCTCCCAAAGCCGGGAAACCCGGCAGTCATATAATAAATAATACAATACTTTAGGGGAAAAAGACAGGTACAGGCCGCCCTTTGGCCCAAGGGGCGGGCAAAGCCTCTTGCTATTTCTCCCGCAAAATAGTATACTATAAAAAGAGCTGTCGTTCCAGAGAAAGGAAGGAATTTATCGTGAAAAAAATACAGGAGTCCGCGGAGAATTACCTGGAGACTATCCTGATTCTTCAGCATCGCAAGGGCTTTGTGCGCTCCATTGACATTGCCGCCGAGCTGGAGTTCAGCAAGCCCAGCGTCAGTGTTGCCATGAAGCACCTACGGGAGCGGGGCTGTATCACGGTAGATGGGAACGGTTGCATCCAGCTTACTGGCCAGGGCCTGGCCATTGCGGAAAAGGTGTACGAGCGCCATCTGCTGTTTACCCGCTGGCTCACCTCTTTAGGGGTGGACCCGGAGCAGGCCGCGGAGGACGCCTGCCGCATGGAGCATGTGGTCAGCGAGGAGACCTTCCGGGCCATTCAAAGGCATGTGGACGGCCAGGCTGGTACGCCGCAAGAGCTTTTCTAATCTTTATAGTGAACGCGGCTCAAAAGAGGTGATCCCCCCTTTTGAACCTGGCGGCACGGGTGTGCCCGGGCCGCTCTGCTTGAAAATCGGGATGTACCGATTTTCAAGGGCGTTTCCTATACAACCCGCGGCAGCCGGATTTCCCTGCATGGCCCCGCCCAATGGCCCTGGCTTTGCAGGCCCATTGGGCTTCCTGTCCCCTGGGCGGGGCGGGCTATGGCCCTGCGCCCTGCTCCGCTGCATTTTCTGGAAGCCCCCTGGCGCCAGACCTGTGGCCGCGGGTTCAAAAAAACAAGGAGGTTATCTACATGAAACGAACGCTTTCTATTCTGCTGGCCCTTTGCCTGCTGCTGGGCGCCCTGCCCTTTGTGCCGGCAGCATCCGCCGCGCCCTCTGCAGCAGCCTACAAACAGGCTGTGCTGGACCTGGTGAACCAGGAACGGGCAAAAGCGGGCCAGTCCCCCTTGGGCTCCAACCGCCAGCTGAACCAGCTGGCCGACATCCGTGCCCAAGAGACCGTGCAGTCCTTCTCCCATACCCGGCCCAACGGCACCAGCTGCTTCACGGTGATCACTGACGCAGGGTTCCGGTACATGGCTGTGGGAGAAAACATTGCCGCTGGCCAGCGCACCCCCCAAGAGGTGATGAACAGCTGGATGAACTCGGATGGCCACCGGGCCAATATTCTCAACGGCAATTTCCAGCAGATTGGAATTGGCTATGTGCAGACCACCAGCGGCTACGGCTCCTACTGGGTGCAGCTGTTCTATACAGGCCCGGATTTCCCCTCTGAGGACCAGCCCTTTGAAGAAAATCCCTCAGAGCCTACTCCCACACCTATACCCACGCCTACTCCGGAACCCACGCCGGACCCCAGCCTGCTCTCCGGAGAAGTAGGCGCCCAGGGAGACAATGTGACCTGGACGCTGGACGGGGATGGCCTTTTGACCATCCGCGGAACAGGGGCCATGATGGATTATCCCAATGCCGTACACCCCTGGTACTCCTTCCCGGAAAAGGTGAAGAAAGTGGTGATTGAGGAGGGGGTCACGGACATTGGAAACAGAGGTTTCTATGGCTGCGCCATGACGGAGATCCGCCTGCCCTCTACCCTGACCAGCCTGGGAGAAGGCTCTTTTGTGAACTGCCAGCAGCTGAAGTCTGTGACCATCCCTGGCAGCGTAAAGATGGTGGACGAAGGGGCCTTTATCAGCTGCCTGGGCTTGGAGCAGGTCATCCTGCAGGAGGGCATTACGGCCATTGACAGCTTTGCCTTTGGCCACTGCTCCGCCTTGACCCAGCTGGTCCTGCCGGAGAGCCTGCGGGAAATCGGCCAGCAGGCTTTTGAATATACGGAAAGCCTGGAGAGCATTACCATTCCCCAAGGTGTGACTTCCATTGGTATTGGCGCCTTCAGCAACGCCGCAAAGCTCTCTGCGGTATACCTGCCATCCGGCCTGCAGGAGCTGGGCTGGGGCGCTTTCCAGCGCACAGCCCTGGAAGAGATCACCCTACCAGAGGGCATTACGGCCATCCGCCAGCAGATGTTCAGCGGCTGCACGGAGCTTAAAAAGATTTATATTCCCCAAAGCGTGACCAGTATCGAGAAGTTTGCTTTTACGGACTGTCCCCTGACAGACATCTACTACACAGGCAGCCAGGAGCAGTGGGAGCGGGTTTCCATTGACGACAGTTATGACCGCAACCAGCCGGTACACGACGCTGTAAAGCACTACAGCGTTACGCCGCCCGCCACCCCCAGCCCAGAGCCCTCGCCTACCCCGGAACCCTCGCCCACGCCAGACCCCAGTCCCTCCCCCAGCATAAGCTTCTCGGACGTGCAGCCCCAGGACTGGTTCTACGACGCGGTGGTCTACACAGTGAAAAACGGCATGATGCAGGGCATGGGCGCCAATCGGTTCAGTCCCAACGGGCTGACCACCCGGGCCCAGCTGGTCACCGTGCTGCACCGGCTGGAGGGCAGTCCTGAAACCGCCAACGGCCTGCCTTTCTCTGACGTAAAGCCTGGAGACTGGTACAAGCCCCAGATCGACTGGGCCTCTGCCCACGGTATTGTCAACGGCAGCAACGGGAAATTTAACCCCAACGGCGTCCTGACCCGCCAGGATTTTGCCACCATCCTGTACCGCTATGCCAAGTACGCGGGCTGCGATGTGAGCCAGATCGCCAGCCTGAACAGCTTCCCAGACGCTGGCCAGGTGGGCGATTACGCGGTACCCGCTCTGGGCTGGGCCACGGCCGAGGGGCTGATTACAGGCTCTAACGGACGGCTGGACCCCAAAGGCTCTGCCAACCGCGCCCAGATGGCCACGATTCTGATGCGCTTCAGGGAGTATAGCCAGGGTGCTTCTCCCTCCGCAGCCTAGAGTGCGCTGACCTATATACTGAATATTATAGAAGGCCAACGGCCCGCCCCGGAACATGCTCCGGCGGCGGGCCGTTTGTTTGGCCGCTACTTCAAGGATTCATATTTCTTTTTTGTGGCCATGCCCCCGCGGATGTGCCGCTGGGCCTTATTAACCGCCAGCACGTTCTTCACGTCCCGATACAGCCCCCGGTCGATATACTTCAGGCGTTGGGATACGTCCTTATGTATGGTTGTCTGCAATCACTACGGTTTCTTCCAGACCTAAATCGCCTAGAAGCCGCAGGTAGATGTCCACGTTGCCGTCCTTGTCCACCTCGATTTTCTGGATCAGCCGCTTGAGCTGAGCGTTGGTCATGGAGCGCACATCGGTGATGTCCTCGATGGTCTTGAAGGTGTTTTGCAGGATGCTTTCCAACTGGTCGCCTTTGGTGATATTGTAGCCGACGATTTTCAACTCGTTTTCGATGCGCTCGATTTCCTTCTTTGAGCCGCCTATCTTCTCGTTCAGCTCCTCCCGGCTGATAAGGTCATCGGTGTACATATCCATGTACTTCTGGCGGGTCTTTTGGAGCTTAGCAAGTTGGGCGGTCAATTCCTTTTCATACTCCTGGTTATCATCCTTAGCGCGGTAAACCCGCTGGAACTCCTTGACAACATAGGGGATGATATTTTTCTTGGCCATCAGCACCTGGGCGAAGTATTCCTGCAAGGTGCCTATCAATTCGTCCTCGTCCACGGTGACGGCGTTGGGGCAGCTATCCGCGCCTCGCCCGGTGTGGCCGGAGCAGACCCAGCGGACATAGGTGTTTTTGTAGGTGCGCACGGTGCGGTAGAAGGACCAGCCGCACTCCTTGCACTTGATGAGGGTGGAGAACAGGTGCTTGTTGCTCTGGCGCTGGTGGTCGGTGCGGAAAGTCTTGTGGCGGGAGTCTAAGATTTCTTGGGCATACTGGAAAGTCTTGGGAGAGATGATTTGCAGCTCGGGACGATCCACCACGATCCAGTCATCCTCAGGCTTGTCCGCTCGCTGGCCGGTGAGGAAGTCGGAAACTTCCTGCTTGCCGTTGATGATTTTGCCGGTGTACAGCTCGTTGGTGATGATGCGGCAGATGGCGTTCTGGCTCCAGGAGCAGTTGCGTTTGGTGCGCAGGCCGCGCTCGTTGAGGGTGTTGGCGATTTTCGCCGCGCCCGCCCCTTCCTCAGTGTACATATGGAAGATTTGGCGGACAATGTCAGCCTCTGTTGGGTTAATTGCCAGATTAAAATAGTCCCCAGCGGTCTTATCATAGCCGTAGACGATGTTGGGAACCCGGCCTTTTTCGGCGTTCATCTTCTTGCCGAACTTTACCCGCTTGGAGGTGTTGGCGCTCTCCTCTTGGGCCAGCGCGCCGAAGATAGTTAGCACGAACTCGCTGTTGCCCATGCTGGTCATGTTGGCAGTGAGGAACTGGGTCTCGATGCCCAGGGCTTTCAGCCTGCGGACGCTTTGGAGAAGGTCCACAGTGTTTCGGGCAAAGCGGCTGATGTCCTTAACCACTACCATGTCGAACAGATGGTGCTCGGCATCCGCCATCATCCGCAGGAACTCCTTGCGGTTCTTGATCTTTGTGCCGGAAATGCCCTCGTCGGCGTACAAGCGCATAAGCGCGTCGCCGGTGCGCTTGGTGTATTCTGAGAAGAATTCTTTCTGGGCTTCTAGGCTGTTAAGCTGGTCCTCCTTGTCGGTGGAGACGCGGCAGTAGGCAGCGATGTTCATGGGGCACCTCACTAATTGATTTTAAACGTTTTGTTACTACTGAGTTTACCACACTTCTTTAAGGAAAGCAATAAAAATATTGGCGGAGCCGTTTTTTCGGCCCCGCCATATTTAAGAATTTGTTTTGATAATCGATTCTAATTCTTTATGAAGCATGGGAATGTCTACCGATACGGTGTCCCACACGATTTGCATATTGACCCCGGAATAGCCATGCACAATCCGGTTGCGCATGCCGTAAATCTGCTGCCAGGGGATGGTTTTAATCTGCGCCTTTGCCTCGTCGCTCAGAGATTCCTTTGCAAGCTCGCCGATTTGCATCAGGTTGAAGACGGTAGCCTCCAAGCGCATGGCGTCGGATGAAAAATCTTCCAGCGTACGGCAATCGGCACAGTAGCGCATAATGCTTTCGATATGCCGAAGGATTTTTCTCAGCACCGCAAGATCCTTACTGCCCATAAATCGGCACCCCTGTCTGCCGTATCTCTGCATCAATTTGAGAGCCCTCCTCGATTTGTGAAACATCGATAAGGTCAACCGGTACGCTCAGTGTGGATGAAACACCTTCCAACAGGCCAAAGAACGCCAGCCCGCGCAGGCCGCTGTCAACCAGAATGTCCACGTCACTGCGGGGAGTGGCCTGTCCCTTTGCGTAGGAGCCGAACAGCACCGCTCGCCGCACGCCATAGCCAGCGAAAACCGGGTGGAGGATATTTTCGATTTCGTGGATGGAATAAACCTTTTGCATAAGGCCGCCCCCTTTCAAGACTATTGTACCGCATTGGCGGAAAAATAGCAAGAGAAAATCACATTGCCCTGGTAATGGCTTCATGTTCCGTTTCTTCCCCGGCCTGAACTTCTTGCGCCGCCTGTTGGACCGCGTTTTCAACCTTTGGGCGGTTCGATTCGAGGAAAACCTTTAGTATGTAGTTGGCCGTTTGGCTGTCGGGGTTGGGATTATGGAAACGATAATTCAGCTTTTTTTTACTCAAATTGTTTGCCAGGCCTCCTTTGGATTCAGTTTCTCGATGTGAATATATATGAAAAGCGGCCCGGTGATAGCACCGAACCGCTGGGGTAAATTAATTGGAGTTGGGTATTATGCCGGCTGTCAGGCCAATGATTGCTTCCAATAGGCGGTCTTTGTCGTCAAAAATTCAGCAAATGCGTTCTCTCCATCGCAGGAAATGCCACTGACCATGCGCTGGCCGGTGGCATCATCCGCAACCTTTTTCTCCTGCAAGCAGTAGGAAATCACGCCTTTCA
>CAJUPK010000131.1 GCA_910588415.1 uncultured Oscillospiraceae bacterium
TCCGCATATGGGGAGGTTCTTCTGGCTCTGAATGGGGGGCTGCTTGTGCAAGTTGCAAATTTTGGGGGCCATTCTGATGGATGGTATGTTTGGGATGGGAATTGCGGCCCTGCATTTGTGCGGATGCCGGGGCAGCAGTGGGGCTAGGATTTGTAGCGGGCTTGTGCAAGGGAAGGGGCGGTTCCTCAGAGGTTTCCGGCCCGGAGATAGCCGGGGCCGGTTTTGTGTAGTCCCCATAGGGCGCAGAGGTTTTCTCACTCCGATTCTCTGCGGCAGGCTGACAGGGAGGCTCAACCGGGATTTGTGCATCTGGACTTTTTGGAGAATTGGCCCCATGTTCCGGGATATGTATGGGGGGAGGTGTTTCTGGCCCGCTCCATTGCCCCGCCTGTTGTGGCGCAGGGGAAAAGGCTCCTTGCCGCCTTCTTTTGAACCGCCGGGCCGTGGATTTCCCTGTAAACGTCCTTTTCACGGCCCCCTTGCTCTTTTTTATCACATAATCAGCCGACTGCAAAGCCCGCTCGCCCATCACGTTAATGGCGTACTGCTCCGAACTATCCACCTTCTGATTCTGCTTGTCCATTGTCTGTAAATCGCTGCTCAAAAAATCAGCTCCTTTCTCTGGATGTATTCCTCCCAGGTTTCCCGGCGAAAACATCCGCTGTAAACATATCTGTGGGCAAATTCCAGTTGTGCCTTGCTGGGGCGAATCCCCAGGCTCTCGTTTCGCTCCGCCTGGGCGTAGAGATTGATTCCCCGCAGCCCCTTTAACGCCTCTACCCGGCGGGAGGCGCTGCTCAAATCAGCCGTTACCAGCAGATAGACAAATACCCGGTAGGGCTTAATCCCCCGCTCCTTCAGCAGCTTGCAGGTACGCAGAATAGGCTCGATCTGGCTCTCCTGGTCGCAGGAAAAGCGAATACAGCGTATCCACTTCAGCCGTGATAGGATGTCCGCGACTTTCGGCGTAACAAGCCGTGCGTCCATCCCTTGATTCAGGTCGATTCTGTACCCGCTGCCAATCAGCCCAGCTAACTGCTCTATGCCGTAGTCACAGGCCAGGATGTTGTTGTCCATGAGTACCAGCTTGTCCGTGTCCTGGCGCACCAAGTCCTGCCATGCCCGGTAGGGACGAATACCGCCCTCCTTCTTAGGCACTACGCACCACCTACATTTGTTGGGACAACCTCTGGTGAGATAGCCAATGGCATAATCGCAGCTTGGATAGATGGAGTAGTCGGGGAACACTGCGTCAATCTCCGGGGCCAGCTCCGTGAACAGGCCATAGCCTGTGCCGCCCTTGACGGTATCGGGCGGCAGATATGGGTTTTCGGGCGTAAAATCAAATACCTTGCTGCTGTAGACCCTATCAAAAAGGCCCAGGGGTTCCCACCACTCCACGGTGTCCCCCTGGGCCTTGTGCCATGCGGATATTTTCATCAGCGCGTAATTAGGAAAGCGTTTCTTTCCCCGAAAATGTTCGGCCTCCGCGTCGTGCAAGCCAACTCTCACTGCCCCACCTCCCGCTGATACCGCGTTTTCATTTGAGCAGGATAGAGGTCAACGGTGGGGCGGCGTTTCCCGGTCCAGCGCAAGCCGCCTGCCTGCCCGATACACTTCCAGCCAGCAGCCCACAGGCTAACCCCGCTTTCGCTTTCCAGGATGTATGTAATCAGGCATTTGTACCCCATAGCCCGTGCTGCCCGCCATGCCGCAGCATATAGCATGGAGCAGGCGTTCCGGGAGCCGTCGGTGCAGAGGCGGTTGACTTCCAGGGTCCACCCATCGTCCAGATACCGGCTGACCGGCCTGCCGACGATTACCACGCCTACTATCTTCTCACCATCGGATAGACCGATAGAGAACTTGTGGCCTGCTACCGGCCCGTGGTGCCGGTGATATGCGCTGACAAAGGCATTGGCCTCCTTCAAAGTAATGGGAACAATTTCTATGGCATATCTCCTCCTCTATCTTTGAAATAAACCCTTTCCCACATCCCCAATCTAAGCCGGGGACATGGGAAAGGGCTGCGGTTTCCCGCAGACCTTTCAGTTACTCATTAACAGCTATCACCGCCAATCTTCCGTTATTTTGCGAATACTCACAGGTCACAAGGGTCAAGAGCCTGTCTCCAAAGACAAGCTCCCGCCCGGTATCATAAAGCCTCCTTTCGCTTAGATTTTCCACAAGCGTGTTAAAAGCACCAGCGCTGATGTTAATTTGGTCGAACAAACTCCATTCCCCCGGCCCATAACTTCCAGCCGCACGGACTACCGCTGCTATCTTGTATGTTTCCACACCTTTGGCAGTTTCCAGAGTGATATCCGGGTATGCCTTGCAGTAGCTTTCATCCACATAATTCAGCAGTTCAGAAAACATACTGCCGTCATTCATGTGGTGGCCGTAGATGATGAGATTATCGGAACTGTCCAGGCTGCACCGCTCGTCCAGAAAGGGCAGGCCATAGTCCGTGTAGTTCCCCTCAAAGTCATGATTGAGATAAAATTCGCCGTTCTGCATGACGGGAAAATCTATGGACGTGCTGGAGATGGACACCCAGCCCACGCAGTCCGGGTTCTTTTCGTTCAACAGGGCTATGTCGTGGAGAACAGGCCCGCCAGAGTTTTCATCGCCGGATGGCGGGGCCTTGGAGAGTTCCGTTAAGGGTTTCGTCCCTCCATTCAAGTCTGTAACCGTTCTCCTGGCGGACAGTTTCCGCAGCTCGATGATTTTTGCCTTCTGCTCTTTTGATTCATGCCAGACGTTCACCAGCCAGCAGGCGGCAACCGTGGAGCCAAGAATCAGCACTACAGCCAAGACTACCGCCAGTTTCTTCATCGGTGCCCTCCGGAACGCCTGCGGGAATCCCGGTAAATGAAAATCCCGATAATCAATCCAGCCAGCAGCACCAAGCCAGCGGCGGCAAAGGGCAGGAACTTCTCATAATCTTTTAGGGTTAGGCCGCGCCGGTTATCCTCCGAGACCTCGCCGGGAAGATAGGTTTTTACCTGTACTTTCTGCAAAGATTCCTCATTACTAACCTCAAAATGAACGGTATCACTCTGCCCATCCTGGGTAATCTTCAGCGCATACTCGCCCTTGGGAACCCGGATAAGGCGGTGGGGAGTCTCCCCGGATGTCAATGTAGCCAGCTCAGTATTATCCTTACTCAGCAGCGCCAGGTCAGCGCCTACCATGGCAGAATCAGTGGCGTTACTCCACACAGACAAGTCAACAGCCACATATTTACAAGCTACCGTGAACTTGCTCTCAAGCCCAGAGGGAATGTCTGTGGCGATTTTCTCCATAGAATACCCGTCCGGCAGTTCAATGGGGACTGCCACAAACGCCGCGACCGGCACATTCTGAATAAGCGCGGTCCCATCCGCACCGGTCTTGCCAACATAAAGCGCGTTGGCTTTGGTGTAAGGGTCGGCGCGCTTTTCATCAGCGGCTTTCTGGTCCTTGAGCTGGGCCAGGGTTTCGCTGATGTCAGTACTGCCGCTGTCAGTTTCCTTTTTGACCTCCGGCAAGGGGGCCTCTCCCGGTTCAAAAAGCCCCACGGTCACACCGGGAACCGGCTGGCCATCATCATCCAAAACGGTCAGGGTCAAGTCGCGCTGGTTCGCTACAAAGCTAAAGGTCAGATAGGCGCTCCCACTGCCTGCCAGCTCGATTATCTGCGGCTCCGGAAGTTCAAACCCTTTCACGCTTTTGGGCGTGACAGTGTACTTGCCAGCCGGAATCTCAGTGACAATTTTTCCATCTGCGCCGGTCTTAAAATCCTTATTATACTTGCCGCCCTCGGCCTTTGTCCCGCTGACTTCAAAAGAGAACGCCTGCCCTGTTTTGTCAGAGGTACAGGCGATGGTGAGCTGCCCATCGGGGATAGGCGTAGGTGAGGGAACAGCCGTGGGCTTTGGGGTCGATGTAGGCTTGGGTGTGGCGATCGGGGCCGGAGTGGGCGTGACCTTCGCCGTGGGAGCTGCGGTGGGAGTGGGTTTTGTCACTGTATTCGTCGTACCACCCTGATTGACGGGCGGCACAGGAACAGGTGTTGGGTCTGGCTCTTTTTCCGTCAGATACTGCGTGTAGTTTCGCCCGGATTTCTCAGCCAGTTTGTAGGAGATATGCACCACGCCGCATACTCCACCGCCATTCTTGAGGTGGTTTAATTCCTCCTGGGCGGCTTGCAGGGTGACATACTCAAAGGTCTTGCTCTCGCCCTTTTTGCCCAGCGTAGCGCCGTAATTCTCATAGGTTACGGTCACACTGCCGATCTGCTTTTCATGGCTGGCAATCAGCTCTATGTCCGGCGAGAACTTCCCGGCAATCAAAACCTCGTTCTCTCCAGCAACTATTTTCTTGCCCTCACTGGTGCGAATCTCCTTATCGCCGCCGGAGATTTCCAGGCCGGTAATGGAGAATTTCACACCGGACGCGGCCTTATACCCTTTGGGGGTGGAGGTGGGCCGCAGCTCATACTCGCCAGGGGCCAGACTGCCCACGGTGATTTGTCCAGCTTTGTCGGTAGTCAGGCCGGCCTTGACGGAGGCCGTTCCTTTATATAAGGTATAGGAGGCGTTGGCAACCGGCTTTAAGGTTCGGCTGTTTTTGACTGTCAGGGTCACGCTGCCCTTAGACGGGGCCACGTCCACCGGGTCATACACGGCAAGGCGCAGCTTCTTTTCCAGCTTTTCCCCGCCGCATACCAGCTTAACAGTCTGTATGGTGGAGGCATAGAGGGAATCAAATTGCAATGTATTCCCCTTGAAAGAAAGAGTAAAGGCGGGGTCCTCCCCCGCCTCCACATTGGTGATTTCTTTGTCCATGGTAAACTCGCCGGAGAACGTGTCTCCGGCGGTCTCCCTATAGAAAACCCGGTCGGGGATAGGCAGGTCTGTGACTACCACTGCCCCAGCCGGGAGTGCGCTGGCAAACACAAAGGCCGCTGCCAGAACGACAGCGGCCAGTCTATTCAGTTTTTTCATGGGGTTCTCCTTCTTATGCGCGGCGGTGTTTCAGCAGATACCAGAGCAGCCGCCCAGCGCAGGCAAGCATGAGCAAGGCCGCACCGCCAATCAGCCAGGGGCTAGGCCGGGTATCGCCGGTCTTGGGCACGTCCTTAGAGGGGGTGGTGGGTATCTTCTCGTTTTCGGCAGTGACTTCCACCGTAGGCATTTTTGCGCCAATCTCAAACTTGTGCTCCGTATCGTTCAGTTTGTACCCCTCTGGGGCGTAGACCTCCTGATAGGTATAGCTATCGAAAGGCAGGTCCTCAAAAACGATCACGCCATCCGTTCCGGTCTTACCCTCGGCAACTACCTGGCCATTCTCATCTTTCACACAGAAAGTAGCTCCGGCCAACGGTGTGGTAGTACCCTTCTCGACCTTGACAATACGCAGGGAGCCGGTCTGCTTTTCGTTGACGAAACCGGCCTCCTTGTCAGCCGTATTGGTGACTTCCACACGTTCACCATCCTCGGTCAGCTTGAAATAGTAGTACCCGTCGTCAGCGGTAAAGCCCTCCGGGGCCTTTTCTTCATGGAGGAAGTAGCCGTCCACCGGCAGGCCGGACAGGGAGTAGGAATCCTCCGAAAATTCCAGCTTGCCAAAGAGGGTATCGGTTTCCGGGTCAAACTCGGCGTTGCCATCCACGTCTGAATAAACCGAAAACGCCGCGCCGGGGAGGTTCTTGCCGGGAGCGCCCCCGGCAGTCTTAACGATATAGACAGAGCCGCGCTTGAGCTTGTTGTGGAACTCGATTTCAGCAGGCTCATCGTTGGGGGTGATTGTCACGGTCTTGCCCGCCTCGATGATGTACTTGGCGGTCACATCGTTCTCCACCTCGGTGACGGTGTACTCGCCGGGGACCAAATCCTGCACATAAATCTGGCCCTGCTTGTCCGTGACAAAGGTTTCCTCATAGCCCTCGCCGGCAACGATAAAGGAGATACCCTCCACAAAATCGTCCTCGGAAGTCTTGCGGATGAGCAGGCCCCCCTTGCGCCGGATGATGATGGTCTGGTCCTCGTCCTCCAAGTCAGCATGAACCGCCACCTTCTTGCCCTCGTGGTACAGATTCTCAAACACCACAATGGTCTTTCCGGCCAGGGCGCTGGCAGGGAATGTAAAGGGGATTTCCACAGTGCCAGTGGGCTTTTCGGGAATGAAAATGCTCTCGGCAGTGACTTCCTTGCCGTCCACCAGCAGCTTGCCGCCGGTAGATTTATCCATAAGCACACCCTTGACCTGATAGGTCTTGCCGGGAATCAGGTTCCGATAGGTGACAGTATCGGTCAGGGTGATGGTTTCCAGGGGGTCAACCTCTTTTTCGCCGTCTACCGTGGCCTTGGTCTTAATTTCGGGGCCGTCAAACTCCACGGTCTGGCCCACATCGTTGATATCGGTATGGGCGGCAACCTCTTTCCCATGGTGGTACAGGGATTCAAACACGACCACCGACTTCCCGGCCAGGGTGGATGCGTCCAAGGTGAACTTGACTTCTTCCGTACCGTTGGCACTCTTAGGGGTGAACTCCTTCTCGGCAGTGACCTCTTTCCCATCCACCAGCAGCTTGCCGCCTGTGCTCTTATCCATGAGCACACCGGACAGCTTATAGGTCTTGCCAGGGGTCAGGCCGGTGTAGCTGACCGTATCGGTTATGGTAACCTCACCTACCGGCTCGGCTTTCTTCCCGCCGTTTACTGTGGCTGTGGTCTTAATCTCCGGTTTATCGCTGAAAGTTACGGTCTGGTCCTTGTCCTCAATGTCGGCATGGGTGCAGACTTCCAGCTTGTCCCGATACAGGGTTTCAAAGACAACCACTGTCTTTCCTGCCAGAGCGGAAGCGGCAAAGGTAAAGGGGATATCAATGCTGCCCTCGGCCTTGCTGGCCCGGAAGGTGGCCTCGGCAGTGATTTCTTTCCCGTCTACTGTCAGAGGCTTACTGGTGGACTTGTCCATGAGCACGCCCTTGACCGTGTACTCCTTGCCGGGAATCAGCCCGGAG
>CAJUPK010000132.1 GCA_910588415.1 uncultured Oscillospiraceae bacterium
TCCCCTTGCAGGGGGTGGGACAGCGTCCCACGGCCTTGCCCTTAACAGGCGGCGCGTAAGAGAGTGGGGAAGCGGAAAGCTTTGCACCACGCACAGCGCCCCTTAGACCGCAAAGCGAGCGCCGCCTAGCAGAGCAGCGCCTTGGGCACAAAGTGCCCAATAGCGACCCACCCCGCCCATCTTCTCAAGCAACGCGCCGGAGCCGATCCTACGAGTGACAGCAGTCCCTCCTGTACAGCCAGTCTCCCATTCACCCAACACATGGTGTGATCCGTGTGATCGGGTGAATATAGACCCTTCTTGGGATTTCATGTTTCCAAATACCTCTATGTTTGTCCCGATCACATGTAGCTTGCTCACGTATAACCCGTCAGGCCGTGGAGCGCTGCTCCACATCTGAAGTTATGCAGCGCATAAACCTTCCGCTTCTTGAAAAAGCGGACAAAACTTTTGCCTTTTGCTCTCTTCAGCCGGGTATCAAAACCTATAAACCGGCAAACTTATGGAAGAATAAACAAAAAATCATACCAACAAGGAGAATGTACCATGAGCGAAAATATGGAGAACTGCACCCACGACTGCTCTTCCTGCGGGGCGGACTGCCCTTCCCGCCAGGGGCCGGAGAGCATGATAGAGAAGCTGAACGACTTGAGCCAGGTGAAAAAGGTCATTGGCATTGTCAGCGGCAAAGGGGGCGTGGGCAAGTCCCTGGTCACCTCTCTGCTGGCCACCACCCTGCGGCGGCGGGACTGCGCGGTGGGAATTCTGGACGCGGACATTACGGGGCCCAGCATCCCCAAGTGCTTTGGCCTGAAGGGCATGGCCATGGCCGACGAGAACGGCATGTACCCCCGGGACACCAAGACAGGCATTAAGGTGATGAGCGTGAACCTGCTTTTGCAGGAGGAGACCGCCCCCGTGGTGTGGCGGGGCCCAGTGATTGCCGGAGCCATCAAGCAGTTCTGGACTGACGTGGTATGGGGCGATGTGGACTACATGTTTGTAGACATGCCTCCCGGCACGGGAGACGCGCCCCTGACAGTGTTCCAGTCCCTGCCCCTGGACGGAATCATCATTGTCACCTCTCCCCAGGAGCTGGTGGGGATGATCGTCTCAAAAGCAGCGGAGATGGCCCGGCTGATGAACATTCCCGTGCTGGGCCTGGTGGAGAACATGAGCTATTTCCAGTGCCCGGACTGCGGCAAACAGGTGAAGCTGTTTGGAGAAAGCCACATTGACCAGGTGGCCGCCAAGTATGGCCTGCCTGTTTTGGGCCGTCTGCCCATTGACCCCACCTTGGCCAGCGCCTGCGACCGGGGAATCATCGAGCTGTTCCAGGGGGATTGGCTGGAGCACACCGCAGACGTGATAGAAGGGCTGGATAAGCAGGAGCAATAAGAAGAGGCCGAGAAGAACGGCAGGCATCAAAAAAGCCGGGCGGAGCCAATGGTTCCGCCCGGCTTTTTTATATGTGTGTTGGCGCTGTCCTTTTTAAAGACAGCTGGCAGTGTATTCTCCCCAGCGCCCCCTTTGGGCGCTCCCTGCCTGGGTGGGGCTTGCAAATTTCCCCCTGGTGGGCTATACTAAGAGGTACAAATACATGCGCGAAAGGCGGTTGTTCTTATGCAAAAACTGATCAGCGGAAAGGTCCGCGAGGTTTACCAGGTTTCCGACTCCACCCTGGCCATTGTCACCACAGACCGGGTCTCGGCCTTTGACGTGATCCTTCCCACTCCCATCCCGGACAAGGGCCGGGTCCTGAACGCCCTGTCCTCCTTCTGGTTCTCCTATACCGGGGACATTGTGAAAAACCACATGATCTCAGAAGACCTGGCGGACATGCCCCCCCAACTGCAGGGAGAGGAGTTCCAGGGACGGACCATCTTAGTGAAGAAGCTGCAGATGCTTCCCTTTGAGTTTATCATCCGGGGATACCTGTTTGGCTCCATGTGGAAGGAGTACCAGAAGACCGGGGGCTTCTGCGGCAAAGAGTTCCCGTCCGGGATGCAGCAGGCGGAGAAACTGCCAGAGCCCATTTTGACCCCTTCTACCAAAGCGGAGGAGGGCCACGATGTGAACGTATCCTTCTCCTACATGGAGGAAAAGCTGGGCACAGAGCTGGCCCAAAAGGTCTGTGACACGGCCCTGGCCCTTTACAAGCGCTGCTATGACTATGCCTATGAGCGGGGCATTATTATTGCGGACACCAAGTTTGAGTTCGGCCTGGACGAGAACGGAGAGCTGGTGGTAGCGGACGAGGTGCTGACCCCGGACAGCAGCCGCTTCTGGAGCCGGGAGGCCTATCAGCCGGGGACCTCTCCCGAGAGCTTTGACAAGCAGTACCTGCGGGACTGGCTGATCGAAAACAATCTGGACGGCAAGACCCCGCCGCCGGAGCTGCCGGAAGACGTGGTGGCCAGGACCCAGGAGAAGTACCTGGAGTGCCGGGAGCGCCTGGTAGGCAAGGAATGATCCGCTTTTTTGTCTTTGGCGACCTGCATTATGGGGAGCTGGAGGACGGGGAACGGCGCGTGGCTGAACTGACGGCCCGGGCCCGGGCGCAAAAGCCGGACTTTATAGTCTCCCTGGGAGACCTGTGCCCGCCGGAGGAGAAGAACCGCTGGATACGGGAAGCCCTGGAGAGCGTGGGCGTGCCCGTGTTCCACACAGTGGGAAACCACGACACGGATAAGCACAGCCTGACTGAACTGCTGGACTTTTTGGGGCTGAGCCAGCCCTACTACTCCTTTTCCTTTGGAGACGTGCAGTTTGTGGTTCTCAACACCTGCTATCTGCAAAAGGCGGGGGAGATTTTGCCCCTTTATGGCCGGAACTACAAGGACCGGGGGGACAGGCCTGTCCGCTATCCGGTGATACCGCCGGAGGAGCTGGCGTGGCTGGACAGGGAGCTGGACAAAGGAGCGCGGGAGGGCAAAAGCTGCGTGGTATTTTCTCACCACAGCCTGGTCAATGATTTTCCTGGCCGGGGCCTGTACAACCAGGCGGAGGTCCGGGCACTGTTCCAGGGCCGGGATGTGCTGCTGTGTATGAATGGCAATGACCATGGGGATGATTTCCGGGTGGTGGATGGCGTGCCCTATTACCTGGTGAACTCCGCCGCCTATATGTGGTGCGAGAGCATTGTGCCCTACAGGGACGCTTTAAGCGTGTGCGTGGAGATAGACGGACATGAGCTGCGCATTACAGGCATGGACAGCGGGTACATTACGAAAACGCCGGAAGACGCAGGCCTGCACGAGCGCACATGGAACGGGGTGCTTGTTGCGCCCCGGACCAGCTCCTGCCGTATTGTAAGGAACAGCAGCGCCCAAAGGGGCTGTCATGGAACAGGATCATGAAGCGCCAGGCAGGGCCGGGGAAGAGTCTGGCCGCCTGGGCAGAACAGAGAGGAAGGATTGCCTATTTATCGGATACTGGTAACGGACGACGAGGCGAAAATACGCACGCTGATCCGCAAATACGCGGAGTTTGAAGGCCACCAGGTGACAGAGGCTGAGAACGGTATGCGGGCTGTGGAACTCTGCCGCAAGGACCCCGAAGCCTTTGACATCATCATTATGGATGTGATGATGCCAGAGCTGGACGGTTTTTCCGCTGCCGCGGAGATTAAAAAGACCGCGTCCATCCCCGTTCTCATGCTCTCCGCCCGGGGGGAGGAGTACGACAAGATCCACGGCTTTGAGCTGGGGGCTGACGACTATGTGGTGAAGCCCTTTTCCCCCAAGGAGCTGATGCTGCGGATAAACGCCATTATGAACCGGGCCCGTCCGGCGGCCGCCCAAAAGCCCCGGCGGGTGGCTGCCTTTGGGGGCCTGGCCATTGACCTGGACGCCCGGGTGATCACAGTGGACGGGCGGCGGGTAGATCTTTCTCCCAAGGAGTATGACCTGCTGAACTACCTGGTGGCCAACAAGGGCATGGCCCTTACCCGGGAAATGCTGCTGACCCATGTGTGGGGCTATGACTTTTACGGAGATGACCGCACGCTGGACACCCACATCAAGCTGCTGCGCAAGCGGCTGGGGCCCTACAGCAAATATATTGTCACCCTGCGGGGGGTGGGCTACCGGTTCGAGGTGCTGGACGGCCATGATGAGAGCTAGAACACAGCGGCCCTGCCGGAAGCGGGGGGTGCGGGGCCAGATGGCCCTGGGCTTTGGCCTGTTTGCCCTGGTGACAGTGGCGCTGCTGTGGGTGTTCCAGATTTTTTTGCTGGGTCCCTTTTACCGGGCCATCAAAACAGCGGAGGCCAAGACCATCTCCCAGGCCCTGGTGCGCCAGCTGGACAGTCCGGACCTGGAGTCTCAGGCCAAGGACCTGGTGGTGCGCACAGGAGCCAATGTGTTTGTCAGCGACGAGCGGGGGCGGCAGTATGTGGGCTATGGCTATCCCTTTAAGGACAGCCTGGTCTATGGAATGACCAGCCGGGAGCTCTGCGAGCTGTTCAACCAGGTGAACCTGCGGGGCGGGCTGTATACCCGCATGTTTGACTCCCGCCTGCCAGGGGGCAGCGGCATGGAGCTGCTGTTCTACGCGGTGACAGTGCGCACAGACTCTGGCAACGACCGTCTGGTGGTCATTGAGACAGAGGTCACCCCCCTGGCCTCTACCGTGGAGACCCTGACTGTGCAACTGCTGTGCCTGACCCTGGTGCTTTTGCCCTTTGGCGTGTTTTTGGCGGTGTATATCCCCCGGCGGGTGGCCAAGCCCCTAACGGAGATGAACGAGAGCGCCAAGGGCCTGGCCCGGGGGGATTACTCGGTGCGGTTTGAAGAGCGGGGGGCCCGGGAGGTCAGCGAGCTGGCGGCCACCCTGAATTTTGCCGCTGGGGAGCTCTCAAAGACCGAGGGCCTGCGCCGGGAGCTTCTGGCCAATGTGTCCCATGACCTGCGCACGCCCCTGACCATGATCAAGGGCTATGCCGAGGTAATGCGGGACCTGCCTGGCGAGAACACTCCGGAAAATGTGCAGATCATCATTGACGAGGCAGGGCGGCTGAATGATCTGGTCAACGACCTGCTGGACCTGTCCCGGCTGGAGGCAGGGGTCATCCAGCTGGAGCCAGCCCGCTTTAACCTGACAGAGAGCGTCCGGGAGATTTTGGGACGCTACCAGCGGCTGCGGGACTACTCTTTTCCCTTTGGGGCAGAGGAAGATGTATATGTGGTGGCTGACCAGCTGAAGATCTCCCAGGTGGTGTATAATCTGGTGAACAATGCGGTGAACTACGCGGGAGAGGACAAGACCGTGTCCCTCCGGCAGGAGGTGCGGGGAGACCGGGTGCGCGTCTCGGTATCGGACACAGGGGAAGGGATTCCGGCGGACAAGCTGCAAGACATCTGGGACCGGTACTATAAGGTGGACCAGGAGCACCGCCGTACCCAGGTGGGCACTGGACTGGGGCTCTCCATTGTGAAGAATGTGCTGGACCTGCACGGCGGCAGCTATGGGGTGATCAGTGAATTGGGCAGAGGCAGCACCTTTTGGTTTGAGCTGGACATGGCCCCGAAAGAGCCATAAGGGTGTGCCAGTAGGCGCTAAGGGGCCCATGCAAGAATGTCCAACCTTGTGGATAAGTGAAAAAGGAGCCGGCAGGCAAAAGAATAGGGGGGCGAACTCTTCATGCGCCGTGGAAACCAGGCTGCCAGCGAAAAAGCACCCTGGCAGTTTGACGAAGCCAATGTTGGGGGAGCCTTCCGACCCCACCGGACCCACAGGCAAGCACCCAAAACATCGTCAAAAAACACGGGCTTTGGGGGCTCCCGCCCCCCGCTTTTTGCGGGATATGGAGGGTTGGCCCCAGGCGGCTGCCCCGGGCGAACAGGGAAATTTATGCCCGCAATGCCCTGGGAGAAGGTCCCCGGTAATCGGTTTGGATCGGTTTAAAATATTATAAAGGAGTTGAATGGTATGAGAGCAAAACCACTGAGCCCGCAAGGGGCTATCGGCCTGTGCTGCCCCAGTCATGTGCCCCTGTACGAGGCAGCGCCGGGCCAGGAGATCCCCTGGAGCAGGGAGTATAAGAATATCATCGCCTGCATGGAAAAAGAGGGCTTCCCGGTGGTGCAGGCGGACAATATGTACAAAAAGGACTGGGGCTTTTTGGCCTCAGACAGTCAGCGGGGCGCGGACCTGAACCGGCTGGCCGGAGACCAGCGGGTGGAGTACATCCTCTTCGGCGGGGGCGAGGGCGCGCCGGAGGTGCTGCCCTACCTGGAGTTTGAGCTGTTTAAGCAGAACCCCAAGCGCATCTGCAGCTACAGCGACGGCACGACCATTTTGAACGCCATCTGGGCCAAAACGGGCCTGGAGACCTATTATGGCCAGGCCCCCACTCTATTTACGGATTGGACGGACTACAACCGCCGCCATTTTGAGGGGCATATCCTTAGCGACAGCATGACAGAGCATGAGCAGGCCTCTCCCTGGCTGTGCCTGCGCCCCGGCGTGGCGGAGGGGGTGCTGGTGGGCGGCTATACCCTGAACTTTGCCCTGCTGCTGGGAACAGAGTATTTCCCGGTGGATGTTGGGGAGCCCCATATTCTATTTTTGGAGGACCACGCGAAGTTTGGTGGGGAGGACCATGTGAGCGCCATACTGGGGTACATGGAGCAGAGCGCCTTTATGAAGTCTGTCACCGGGCTGGTCTTTGGCAACTACGCGGACCATCCCTGCCCTCATCTGTACGCCCGGCTGAAGCTGCTAGGCGAACGGCGCCATATCCCGGTGGCCTACTGCGACGACTTTGGCCACGGCCAGAACCACGCCATTCTGCCCATTGGCCGCCGGGCGCGGCTGAGCCTGGGAGAAGACGGGTGCAGCCTGCAGTATTTGTAAATTCCAGGAGAATGGAGCTTAAGTTATATTTTGAGAGCGAAAGGAAACGTTTCGCCTGACTTTTCAAAGGCTGCGGGGTATGGATGACATTGGGCTTCGCCCAAGTCCCGTTGACGTTGCCTGCGGCAAGTCACGGAG
>CAJUPK010000133.1 GCA_910588415.1 uncultured Oscillospiraceae bacterium
CGGAACGAATAGCGTCCTTGCTCTCCCGGTTGATGTAGCACAGGCCGGACAGGGTGTAATCCCAATCTTCCGGGAGGCTAAGTATCTGCGACAGCAGGCCCTTGGCTTTCAGGGACAGGGATTTGTCCCGCAGGTGGTAGTTGGACATCACCGTGTACCCCTTGTTCCTCTCCACGCGGAATACTGGCATGGTTCTCCGCTCCTTTCGGTGTCTGGACATGAAAAAACGCCGCAGACTTTTTTCAAAATCTGCGGCGTTTGCCTGTCCCTACTCTATTCAGTTTTTGTGTTCCCACACTCCATATCAATGACGACTGAAACGGTGATATAGTCCTCAATGCGCTTATTACGGAGTTTATCGCCCTCGGCGTCGAACACCACATGACGGGCAAAGTATTGGAAACACAGGATTTCTACGAGTTTTCTCTTTGTAGCAACACAATAGTCTCCACATGGGCCGTACCCGGAAACATATCCACTGGCGTGGCCTCCTGGGGCTGGTAACCCAGCTGGGCAAAGCGGCGCAGGTCCCGGGCCAGGGTGGCGGGGTCGCAGGAGATGTACACCACGCGCTGGGGCGACATGGCTGCCACAGTTTCCACCAGCTGGGGGGCGCAGCCCTTGCGGGGCGGGTCCAGCACCACCACATCAGGCCCCAGGCCCCGGCTGGCCAGCTCTTTGGCAGCCTGGGACGCGTCGGCACACAGAAACTCGGCGTTTTCCACCTGGTTGCGCCGGGCGTTTTCCCGGGCGTTCTCCACGGCCTCCGGCACCACCTCCACGCCAATCAGCTTTTGGGCCTTGGCTGCCATGGACAGCCCCACGGCCCCGGTGCCGCAGTACAGGTCCAGTAGCAGCTCTTTCCCGGTGAGAGCCGCATACCCGGCGGCAATGCCGTACAGGCGCTCGGCCTGGGTGCGGTTTACCTGATAGAAGGACAGGGGGGAGATGTCAAACTCCAGGCCGCACAGCCGGTCCCGGATGAAGCCCTGGCCCCAGGCTGTGCGGCAGCGGCGGCCCAGGGCCACGTTGGTGCGCTCTGATTGGGAGTTGATGACCAGCCCGGCAAAGCCCGGCACAGCTTGCCTTAGGGCCTGGGCCAGCTGGGCCTCGTGGCGCAGGCCGCTGCCCTTGACCACCACGCAGACCAGCACCTGGCCAGTGGCCTCTGCCTTGCGGATGTACAGCCGCCGCATCCGGCCGGTGTGCGTGACTTCGTCATACACCGGGTCCCCATAGGACCGGGCCCAGTCCCGAAACACCTCCATAACCAGCCGGAACTCCTCCGGCTGCAGGCGGCAGTGGGGGCAGTCTACAATGCGGTGGGAGTTTTTGGCGTAAAACCCCAGGGTCAGCTGGCCATCTGGACCCTGGCCCAGGGGCAGCAGCGCCTTGTTGCGGTAGCCCGTTGGACTGGGAGCCGGCAGAATGGGCCGCAGAGTCAAATCCTGAAAGCCCCCCACCCGCTCCAGGGCATCCTTTACCCGCTGGAACTTCACCTCCAGCTCTGTCTGGTAGCGGATGTGCCGGAAGCAGCAGCCGCCGCACTGGGCATAGACCGGGCAGTCCGGCTCTGTCCGGCAGGGGGCAGGGTCCAGCACCTGCTCCAGGCGGCCAAAGGCATGGGTCTTGGCTGCCTTTACAATCTTCACACGGGCCCGGTCGCCCGGCGCGCCCAGGGGGACGAACACAGCCTCGCCCTCATACCGGCCCACGGCCATCCCCTCGGCGCTCATGCCGTGGAATTTTATCTCGATCCTTTGATTTTTCTGTAACGCCATACAACAAAATCTCCTTTTATTGCCCTGGCTGTGGGCTTTTTCAGCGTACTAGAGACAAGATTTGGTTGACAATATTGTGATAAACGAACAAAAATGAAAGAAACCATCCTGTGCTATTGATAAAAATGCAGATTTTGCCAAGAATGGGGGAATTTTGGTTGACTTTTCAGGTGAAAATAGTGTACAATAGGAGCGTACCAAAAGCAGGGCAAAAAGTAAACTATAGAACACTCTTTTATATACATAATCATGCACATGTGGGCTGCATAGTTTAGAGTACAAGTCTGCGGCAAAGCCGCAATTTCAATACAACTCCTCCCCAAAAGAAGGAAAGGGACCGGTTCGCCGGTCCTTTTCCTTTTCTTTCTCTCAGGGCCAATCCCCGGGCAGCCTGTCTTTTCAGGCTTTCTCGTGAAAATCCCGCAGGCGCTGGGCACAGGCGGCCTGGACCTCTGGCTGCAGGGCCAGGGGGGCCTCCGGCGCGCCCATGGCAGCCAGCAGGCTTTGAGCAAAACAGGGGTTCATCAGCAGCACAGGGCCCAGCAGGTAGGTGGCGAAGAGGTTGTTTTTCCGCAGGCCCTCAAAGCTACACCCCTTGTGGAGGCCCACGCCTTTTTTCACTGGAAACAGCCCCTGGGCCCCTTCCTCTGGCCAGGCGGCGGTAAACTGGGACTTGAAGCCCATAACCTCCTGACCTTCCCACTGGCCCAGAAACACGCTGTTGTGCCGGTGCATCATGTCCCGCCGGGCGTGCAGGGGCAAAAGCCCCAGACCCTGTATGCGGGAGCCGTCCTCGTTCTCTATATAGCTGCCCAACACCTCGCAGGCATTGCCCGTGAGCAGAAAGGCTGTGCCTTGGGCCAGCAGCTCTTCCAGCCGCCTCCTTAGGGGCAGCAGCTTTTCGATGACCTTTTCCTGAGAGCGCTCGCTCATGGGACCCATATACACCAGGTCCACCTCTCCGGCGGCAAAGGCAGGCTCCCCGGCCAGGGGAGTGTCTATGCGCTGGGCCTCTGGCAGGCAGCGCTGCAGATACTTTACATTAAACAGGTCCCCGAACAGGTTGCAGAACTCGGGGAAAAGCACTTCAATCTTCATGGCTGTTGTGCCCAGCAGGCTCTTGGCCCTGGGGCGCCTCCTTTCGCAAAAGCTCTTTCACCTGGTCTTTCACCCGGTTGGCCAGGGGGATGGTGTACACATCGTACAGGATGAACACAGAGGAGGCTTCTCCAGCCCGCAGGGCCTGGGCGGCGGCCTCTGTGTCCGGCAGATGGGAGAGCTTGTCCGGGTCCACCCCGGCCATCAGCAGCCGCAGGTACACATCCCAGTGGCGGGCTCCGGCAGCCACCACCTGGGTGACCGAGGGGTCGGCCAAAAACTCAAAGTCCGCGTCGTACAGCCAGGAGATATTCTCCACCGTGTGCTGGGCGTCAAAGAAGTCGTCTAAAAACAGAATGGCCGCCTTTTGGCCCGGATAGTCCCGGATGTTCTCAAAGGCCCGGGAGCAGGCCACAGGGTTTTGGCCCTTGGCCAGGTGCAGAATGACCTTGCGGCCATGGACCTCTTCCTCTTTGTAGCGGGTGGCGCTGATGACGCTGTGCTCCATGGCGGCGGCAATGCGCGCTGGCTCCAGGCCGAACTCTGCCAGCAGGGCCACAGCGGAGAGGACATTGTACACGTTGATGGTACTCTGGTTGGGAAGGGGAAACGGGCAGGTCTGTCCCTTGCACTCTACCAGCATACGACCCTGGTCCACAGAAAGGCCCTGGTAGTCCCCTGGGGGAGAGGCAAAGCCGCAGGCAGGGCACTGAGCCCGGCCAATGTGGTGGTAGCGGCGAAAGTCCCACTGAAGCATGGCCCCGCACTGGGGGCACACCCGCACGTCCTGGACAATGTTGGGGCTGCCTTGGCCGTCGCCGGGCTGGCGGCACAGGGAGAAGTAGGCCCGGGGGTTCTGGGGCTTCAGAGAGGCGCACATCAGGTCGTCGGCATTCAGCACCAGGCGTACCCCGTCTGGCACATAGCGGTTCAAAATATCCACAATAAACTCCGGGTGGGCGTTGCGCTTGTAGGAGTCCCGGAAAATATTGGTGCAGAGCAGCAGGTCTGGGCTCATATAGGCCAGGATGCGGTTGGCGCTGCGCTCGTCCAGCTCGAACACGGCCAGGGGCTTTTTGGGCTTGCCCAGCAGGGTGCAGTGGGCAATCAGGGCAGAGGCCACGCCGGTGTCCACGTTAGAGCCGTTCCGGTTGCAGAAGTAGTCGTACTGGTAATAGTCCAGCACGTCCTCCACCAGGTTGGCCACTGTGGTCTTGCCGTTGGTGCCAGTGATGCCCACCACCTTCTCTGGCCGGGGGATGCGCCCCAAAAAGTCCTTGCAGAGAAGAATGGCCAGTTCTCCCGGTACATTGGTGCCCTGGCGCCCCAGCATCCGCAGGCCGGCCCGGCAGAGCTTGGCCGCCAGCAGGGCGAAGTAAAATCGAAAATTCCGTTTCATGGTAATCGCCATGCGATACAGAATTCGCACAAAATAAAGAGGAAATATCCGCCTTTTGTGCCCGGTATCGTTCCTTTCTTTGTGTTTTCACAGGAGTATCCTTATTTTACCAAAAAGCGCGCTGTTTTTCAACCGCCATCTTCCCCCTTTTGGCTGCTGAGAGCAACGGAAAAAGTTTCGTCTTCTCACCTTTGGTTCGGTCAGCTCGGGACGGTCCCCACCGGGGACCCTCGCCCTTTTCAAAGGTGGTAGGGTGTGGGACAAAGTCCCACGGCCTTGCCGGAGTGCGCGAACTGTGCGCACGGAGGCTTTATGTGTACGTCAGCCCTTTTTACCCATTTTCAAAGAAAATGGGTAACTTTGTCTGACAACGTTTCTGGCGCTGCCGCGCAAGACCTTGGAGGCTTTGCCTCCAAACCTCCACCACTTTTGAAAAAGTGGACAAAACTTTTACCTTTGCTCCCCCCAAAAGGGATAAGCCTGTTAGTACACCCCCAAAAAGGCCAAAGTGGGGTATACCCGGGCGTCCTCTATGCGGATGCGCAGCTTTCGCACAGCCGTGCCAGGGGGCAGGGGCAGAATTTTCTTATAGCCCACCACTGTGCCGCGGCCCAAAACCTGGCCCTCCCCGTCCAGCACCTGAAAGCGCTCGATGCGCTGGCTGTCCGGGATATACTCCTTCAGCACCACAAAGGACACAGCCGTCTCCTGGGGAAAGTCCAGGGTGATCTCACAGCTGGTCTGGCCCTCCGGCGTGCGGAACCAGGTCTTGTAGGAATCCTGCCTGGCCTGGCTGATTTCATGGCCTGGCAAAGCGTGGTCTGCGGACAGACTGGCCTCCTCTGCCAGATTGCGGCCAAAAGAGCGGCCCAGCAGCTGGCCCAGCTCCTCCAGCCGGGCAGTATCCTGGGGGTGCAGCAGGCCGCTGGGGGCGGGGGGCAGGTTCAGCAGCAGGGTGGCGTTGCCCCCCACCGAGCGCAGGTACAGGCTGAACAGGTCCTCCAGGGACCGGACCTGGCTGTCCTCCTCCGGGTGGTAGAACCAGCCTGGCCGGATGGAGGCGTCCACCTCCGCCGGGTACCAGATCAGGTCCGGCTCATCCTGCAGGGCTTCCCGGCTGCCCAGGTCCTGGTCAGAGGCCGAGATGGTCCGCTGGCGAAAGGCTGTGTCGTCCGCCTGCTGGCTGTGCTGGGCAATCTTCTCGGTGTCCCGGGTCCGGCTGGGCACCACGCTCCACTCAGAGGGCCGCGTGCTGCCCGCCTCGTTGCCGCACCAGCGGATATCCGGGCCGCACACATGAATACAGGCGTTGGGCTGCAGCTTCCGGATGGTCTGGTAGTACCGGTCCCAGTCATAGACCTGGCGGCGGCCGTTGGGCCCCTCGCCGCAGGCCCCGTCCAGCCACACCGCGAAAATCTCCCCATAGCCGGTCAGCAGCTCAGTCAGCTGGTTCACAAAGTAATCGTCATAGGCCTTGCCGCTGCCATAGCAGGGTTGGTTTCTGTCCCAGGGGGACAGGTACACCCCAAAGGTCAGCCCGTTTTCCCGGCAGGCGGCGGCAGTCTCTGCCACAATGTCCCCGCGGCCGTTTTTGTAGGGGCTGGAGGCCACGGAGTGGCGGGTGTACTGGCTGGGCCACAGGCAGAAGCCATCGTGGTGTTTGCAGGTGAGAATCAGGCCCCGCATTCCCGCGGCCTTGGCTGTGCGGGCCCACTGGCCGGGGTCCAGCTCTGTGGGGCAGAAGATGGCCGGATCCTCGGTTCCGTCTCCCCATTCCCGGCCGGTAAAGGTGTTGACAGTGAAGTGGACAAAGGCATAAAATTCCAGCTGCTGCAGGGCCAGCTGCCGCTGGCTGGGCACAACCTGGGCCAGCCGCTGGTCCAGGGGGGCTGTTTTGTCCCAGGTATCTGGTTTGCACATGGCGCTTCCTCCTTTTCTGGCCCCAAAGGGCCGGAAGGGTGTAGGTGTATGGGTGTGGTTTATAATATAATAGGATTCTCCGATTATACCACCCGCCGAGGGGGCCTGTCAACCGGGGAAGAGGGGTGTTTGACAAACGGGGATTGTGTGTTATAATGTAGGCAGAGCCTACATCCGGAGTTTCGTCTCATCGCCCGACATTGCCTTCGGCAAGTTGCCGCGCTTGTTTCCCTTCGGGAAATACGGGCAAAACTCCTACCTGGGCTATTTTAGAGTAGCTGGGTGGTATAAGGGACGGTTCTATGTTGGCTGGACGGCAGCCAGCATAGAACCACCACCTGATGCCACCTAGCTGCCCCAGAACCACCCAGGCAGGAGTTTTCCGGTACTTTCCGCAGGAAAGGCGACCGCTTCGCGGTCG
>CAJUPK010000134.1 GCA_910588415.1 uncultured Oscillospiraceae bacterium
ACGACGTTTCTGGCGCTGGCGCGCAAGACCGTGGAGCTCTGCTCCACACCTCGCAGCCTTTGAAAAGGGCGAGGGTCCCCGGTGGGGACCGTCCCGAGCTGACCGAACCGAAGGTGAGAAGGCGAAACTTTTTCCCTTGCTCTCAGAAAGTATAAAAATAGAAAGGATGAAGTGCGATGATGAAGAGACGGATTGGACTGCTGCTGTGCGGGCTGCTGCTGGCCCTGCTGGCCGCTGGCTGCGGCGGCAAAGAGGATGGCGGCCAGCTGGTGCTTTATACCTGGGAGGCTATGTTCCCCCAGGAAGTGCTGGACGGCTTTACCCAGGAGACGGGCATTGCGGTGAGTTATGCCAACTTTGACTATGACGAGACCATGCTGGCCAAGCTGGAGGCAGCGGAAGGCGGGGACTATGACCTGGTAGTGGCCGATGATTATATTATTGAGACCGTGATTGCCGAGGACCTGGCCCAAGAGCTGGACACAGCCCGGCTGGAGAACTATGGCAGTATCAATCCTGCCTATCAGGGGCAGTTTTTTGACCCGGAGGACCAGTATACCGTGCCCTATGGCGCGGGGGTGCAGACCATTGTGTACAACCCCCAGGCTGTGGGAAGAGAGATTGCCGGGTATGGGGATCTGTGGGACGAGAGCCTGAAGGACAGCGTGGGCATCATTGACAGCGCCCGGGTGATCAATGGCATGGCCCTGAAGGTGCTGGGCGAGAGCTATAACACCAGCGACCCGGCGGCCATTGAGCAGGCAGGGGAAAAGCTGCTGGAGCTGGCCCCCAATATCCGGCTGATTAAGGACGACAACCTGCAGGACGACCTGCTCTCTGGCGAGGTGAGCGCCGCGGTGATGTACACCAGCCAGGTGACCATGGCCATGCTGGCCAATCCGGAGCTGAAGGTGGTGTACCCCCAGGAGGGCATTGGCTTTGGAATTATGGCCCAGTTTATTCCTAAAAATGCCCCGAACCCGGATGCGGCCTATCAGTTTATAGATTATATCCTCCGCCCGGAGGTATCTGCCCAGTGTTATGAGTTTTTGGGCTACTACTGCACCAACAAGGACGCGGACAGCCTGATTGCAGAGGAGATGCGGGGCTATCTCACCATGCCGGAGAGCTTTGCCCAGGACCCTGGCCGGGAGATGATTGGCAATATTACTGCCGAGGCCCTGGAGACCCACCAGAAGGTGTGGACGGAGTTTAAGTCTGCCTGCGGCTGAGAAGCCCATCTCTGCGGGAAAGTTTGTGGGCTTCTAGGAAGATAAAAGAGAAAAGAACAGGCTCCCGGTGCCGGAGAGCCTGTTCTTTTTTACTATATATAGGCTGTCTACATGCAGACCTCGTCCCGGCGAAGAGAGCCCAGGTATATGGGCGCCGGGGCGCTGAGTACCTCCCGCACCCGGCCCCGCAGCTGGAGGGGGACCAGGGGCAGGCTTTCCGCCTCCTCGGGAGTGAACCAGGCGCTGCCAGTCTGCTGAAAGTCCAGCTCGGACTTTTCTCGGGCTGGGCCAGGCAGGACCTTCACCAGAAAGATGTGCATGCATCGGTGGCAGTATTGGGGGAACCGCTCCCACATTCCCTGGTTGGTGAAGATCTCCTCTGCCAGGGCGGCAAAGCGCACAGGCTCTACCGTGAGCCCGGTCTCCTCCAGCACCTCCCGGACCACAGCCTCCTCCATGGTCTCATAGGGGTGCTGGCCGCCGCCGGGCAGGTCATAGTACAGTTCCCCGTCGCTGGTCCGGTGGCTGTTCAGCAGCAGTCTGCCCTCTTGGCATACCAGGGCTTTGGCGGAGTTTCGTATCATTTCCAAGGGTTTCACTCCTCTGAAGAGCCCGCAGCGCTCTTCGTATTTTTCTGATTCTTCGACAAGGCCTGCTAAGCCTTCTCCGCGATGGTGAAGATCAGGCTGCGGGTGTCCGCCCAGCCCAGACAAGGGTCTGTGATGGACTTGCCGTAGATCCGTTCCCCCTCAATGGGCTGGCAGCCCTCCTCCAGGTAACTCTCCACCATCACGCCTTTGATCAGGCGGTGCAGGTCCGGGTTATAGCTCCGGCTGTGGAGAACCTCGCTGACAATGCGAACCTGCTCTTTATATTTTTTGTCCGAGTTGGAGTGGTTCACATCCACAATCACCGCTGGGTTTTGCAGGTCTCGGTCCTGGTACAGGCCGCACAGGCGCATCAGGTCCTCGTAGTGATAATTGGGCACGCAGGTGCCGTATTTGTCCACGCCGCCCCGGAGGATGGCATGGGCCAGGGGGTTGCCCGTGGTGGCGGCGTCCCAGCCCCGGTAGAGAAAATTGTGGGAGCTTTGGGCCGCCTGGATGGAGTTGAGCATTACAGAGAGGTCGCCGCTGGTGGGATTCTTCATGCCCACGGGAATGTCCATACCGCTGGCCGTAAGCCGGTGCTGCTGGTTTTCCACGGACCGGGCGCCAACCGCCTCATAGCACAGCACATCGTCCAGATAGCTGCGGTTTTCAGGGTAGAGCATCTCATCGGCAGCGGTCAGGCCGCATTCCTCCATCACCCGGATGTGCATCCGGCGGATGGCGATAATGCCCTCCAGCAAGTCCGGGTCCTTGTCCGGGGAGGGCTGGTGGAGCATCCCTTTATAGCCCTGGCCAGTGGTGCGGGGCTTGTTGGTGTACACCCGGGGGATGAGAATGAGCCGGTCCTTCACAGCCTGGTGGATCTCCGCCAGCCGGTGGGCATACTCCAGCACAGCGTCCTGGTTGTCTGCGGAGCAGGGGCCAATAATGACAATAAACTTGTCGGACTTGCCTTCAAACACCCTGCGGATTTCCTGGTCCCGGGCAGCCTTCAGCTGCTGCAGGGCAGGGGACAGGGGGTATTGGGCTTTCAGGTCTCCGGGCAGGGGGAGCTGGCGGTTGAGCTGCATGGACATGGGGATCACGCTTTCTGTAAGTTTAGATTTTTACATATTCTTCTAGGATATCTTCTGGAATATCGATTTCATATTCACAGGTCAGGCCGCCGTCCAGCACGGAGCTGACCACTCTTCCCTGGAGCGGGCGGTTCAGGAAGGCCTCGGCAAAGTTCATCACGTGGCCCAGGCTGCAGCTGCAAAGAGCAGGGGAGACAGAAGCGCCGGACAGGATGGACTCTTTGGCAAAGGGACAGTGGCAGGCGTGGTAGCGCTTTTCCTGCGGACTGGCAGCTGCCAGGTACTGGCTTATATCAGCGGGGAAAGCCATGACACGCAGCACGTTTCCTGCCCGCACCGGGGCCAGCATGGACGGGTGCTCCCGGATGAAAGCCAGCACCTGGTCCGTGATATACTGGCCGTAGAAGTCTTTGCCGCTGCGGTTTAGCTCCTCAAAGTGGGCAAGCTCGCTCTCCAGGTGGGACTGGAGGAACACATCCAGGTCCCCTGCCTCCAAAAACTTCTCCCGGGCCCAGGCGCTCTGGGAAGGATGCAGGCCGTGGCGTACCTTGCAGAGGATATTCTGTACAGTCTCCGGCTCAGCCATACTCTCAAAGCGCTCCATGAACGCCCGCATACGGCAGCACTTACATGCGGCCTCTGTGTCAATATCCGGCAGGCTGAGGCCCTCTGTAAGCCTGTCCCAGAAGCCGTCGCCCAGCTGGGCGCAGATCTCCCGTTTAAAGGTGTTTATTCCAAATTTTTCATCGTACTTTATATTGGTGTCGCCCATTTCGGTTTCCCACCGCCTTATGCAAAGTATTCCACGCCAGACTTAAACAGCTTCTGGTCCTTATGGCCCGGTACATTTTTGTAGAGGTCTTGGCCGCGGCGTTCGGAGTGGCCCATTTTGCCCAAAATCCGGCCGTTCGGGCTGGTGATGCCCTCAATGCCGCAGACCGAGCCGTTGGGGTTCCAGAGAATGTCCCCGCTGACAGCCCCGTCCGGGTCCACGTACTGGGTGGCAATCTGCCCGCCCTGGATCAGCTGGCGGAGGACCTGTTCGCTGGCCACAAAGCGCCCCTCGCCGTGGGAGACGGGAATGGCGTGGATGTCGCCCGCGTGGGCGCCCCGCAGCCAGGGAGACTGGACGCTGGTGACCCGGGTGTACACCATGCGGGACACGTGCCGGCCCAGGGAGTTGAAGGTGAGAGTGGGGGCCTGGGGGTCCGGGGGAGTGATCTTGCCATAGGGGAGCAGGCCCAGCTTGACAAGGGCCTGGAAGCCGTTGCAGATGCCCAGAATCAGGCCGTCCCGCTGCTCTAACAGATGGGTGACCGCTTCGGCGATCAGGGGATTACGGAAGGTAGTGGCAATGAATTTGCCGGAGCCCTCCGGCTCGTCGCCGCCGGAGAAGCCGCCGGGCAGCATAATGATCTGGCTTTGGCGGATGGCCTGCTCCAGCCGACGGATGGTGTCTTCAATGTCCGCTTGGCTCAGGTTGCGCACTATAAGGACCTGGGCCTCTGCCCCGGCCTTCTCAAAAGCCCGGGCAGAATCCACCTCGCAGTTGGTGCCAGGGAAAGCGGGGATCACCACCCGGGGACGGGCGGTCTTGATGGCAGGGCCATGGGAGTTCCGCTGGGTACATAGGGGCACATCAGCGGGCACGGGGGCGGGCTGGGCCTGGTTGGGGAATACCTTTTCCAGGGTGCCCATCCAGGCGTCAATCAGCTGGTCCATGGCGATTTTATCACCGCCGATCTCCACCTGGCCGCTGCCAGTGGTGCGGCCCAGCAGGGTGCCGCACTCCACCTGGGCCTCTGGCGAGAGGGCCACCACCAGGGCGCCCTGCAGGGGGGCAAAGAGGGTCCCGGCAGAGAGGCCTTTTTCAAACTTAAAGCCCAGCTTGTTGCCAAAACACATGCGCAGCACACAGGCAGCGGCTCCGCCCTCCCGGACCACGCCGGCGGCAGTGATATCTCCACATTCTATGTGGGCAATGACCTGCCGGTACAGCTCCTTCAGCTTGTCCCAGCAGGGAGTGCCGTCCTCTGCGGCGGGAATGGGCAGCAGCACCAGCTGGGTGCCTGGGTGCTTGACGCAGGCGGAGATGGTCCGGCTGGCTTTGGTCATGGTCACGGCAAAGCTGACCAGAGTAGGGGGCACGTCCAGGTCTTCAAAGGAGCCGGACATGCTGTCTTTGCCGCCAATGGCAGGCAGGTCCATGCCCAGCTGGGCGCTGAGAGCCCCCAGCAGAGCGGCGGCAGGCAGGCCCCAGCGGGCGGGGTCCTGCTGCAGGCGGCAGAAATACTCCTGGAAGGTGAGCCGGGCCTTCAGGGGGTCAGCGCCAATGGCGGCCAGTTTGCTGAGACTCTCTACCACGGCGTAGGCAGCGCCCATAAAGGGGGACCAGCTGGCCACCCCGGGGATGTACCCATAGGCCATGGCAGTGGCGTCGTCCGTCTGGCCGGAGAGCACAGGCACTTTGGCGGCCATGGCCTCCTCGGGGGTGAGCTGGTACTCGCCGCCAAAGGGCATCAGCACAGTGCCAGCGCCAATACTGGAATCGAACCGCTCGGAGAGCCCCTTCTGGCCGCAGACCTCCAGCCGGGCCATGTTGTCCAGCAGGGCCTGGGCCAAAGGCTTGTCCTTTAGGACAGCGGGCACAGAGGTCAAGTAACAGGGACCCTGGGGGGCCTTGATCTGGGCGGCAGCGTTCTGGGTGACGCCGTTGGTGTCCAAAAAGGCCCGGGACAGGTCCACCACCCTGTCGCCCCGCCAGTGCATCTGGAGCCGGGGGCTTTCGGTAACCACAGCCACGCTCTGGGCGTCTAAGTTCTCAGCGGCGGCCAGGGCCTGGAAGCGATCTACATCTTCCGGGGCCAGCACCACGGCCATGCGCTCCTGGCTCTCGGAGATGGCCAGCTCTGTGCCGTCCAGGCCCTCATACTTTTTGGGCACCTGGTCCAGCTGGATGGAGAGGCCGGGGGCCAGCTCACCAATGGCCACGCACACGCCGCCTGCGCCAAAGTCATTGCAGCGTTTGATCAGCCGGGCGGCCTCTCCGTTGCGGAACAGCCGCTGGATCTTCCGCTCGGTGGGGGGATTGCCCTTCTGGACCTGGGCCCCGCAGACCTCTACGGACTGCTTGGTGTGGGCCACGCTGGAGCCTGTGGCCCCGCCGATGCCGTCCCGGCCTGTGGCCCCGCCCAACAGCACCACCACATCGCCAGGGGCAGGCTCTTCCCGGCGCACATTGCTTTTGGGGGAGGCGCCGATCACCGCGCCGATCTCCAGGCGCTTGGCCACATAGCCGGGATGGTACAGCTCTGTCACCTGGCCGGTGGCCAGTCCCACCTGGTTGCCATAGCTGGAGTACCCTGCTGCCGCGCCCGTGGTGATTTTCCGGGTGGGCAGTTTGCCGGGCAGGGTCTTCTCAAAGGGCAGGGTGGGGTCTCCGCTGCCAGTGACCCGCATGGCCTGGTACACATAGGCCCGGCCGGAGAGGGGGTCCCGGATGGCCCCGCCCAGGCAGGTGGCAGCCCCGCCAAAGGGCTCGATCTCCGTGGGGTGGTTGTGGGTCTCATTTTTAAATTGGATGAGCCAGGTCTCGGTCTTGCCGTCAATGGTAATGGGGGCCTCGATGGAGCAGGCGTTGATCTCATCGCTTACATCCAGGTCTGGGCACAGGCCCTTTTT
>CAJUPK010000135.1 GCA_910588415.1 uncultured Oscillospiraceae bacterium
AGGCCCGGGAGAAATGGTCCTTGGCCTCCTCCAGCCAGCCCCGGCGGTACAGCACAGAGCCTTTCAAAAAGTACCACTCGGCGTTGCGGCGGTCCGCTGGCACTCCGTTTAAGATCTGCTCCGCGTCCGCGATGCGCCCGGTCATGATCAAACTCCGCACGTCGCCAAAGCCAGAGCCGCCGCTTCCCCGGTAGTTCACTGTGTTCTGCCCGCCGGTATAGCCGCCCCCCCGTCTCTGGGCCGTGATGGCGTCATAGGCCTCGTTGATCTCCTTCATCTTCTCGTCGGCCAGTTCCTTCAGGGGGCTCTCCGCGTACTGGTCCGGGTGGTACTTCTTGGCCAGCCTGCGGTACGCGTCCTTAATCTCCTCGTCAGTGGCCGAACGGGATACGCCCAGCACCTTATACGGGTCCGTCATCTTTCTGATCCCTTCCCTTTCTCACTACTTGACGTTGGGCCCTAAGGGGTCCAAGTCACGGAGTTTCCCTCCCTTGCAGCGCCATTGCCTGCGGCAAGTCGCAGCACTCGCTTTTGCTGTGCAAAAGTACGAGAAAAATTCCTGCCCTGGTAACTCTATGGCAGTTTTGTGGTGCAATATCGCCCACGGAGCGGGTATTTGACCGGGGATTTCGCCCCAGTCACAGCTCCTTCAGCTCCCGGCGGGACTTCTCCTTCACATGCAGAAAGAGAATCTCCTTCTGCACTTGGGGCAAGCCCTTTTCCGCCACATTTTCAATGATGGGCCCAAAGGGCCCCAGTTCCAGCAGGTTCATGGCCAGCACCAGCTGGGCCGCGGTGGCGTTCAGGGCCTCGTTGCAGGCCTCCTCCGCTCTCTGGCGCTCCTCCTGGCTCAGCTCTTTTTTTCCCTCCAGGCCCAGCCGCCGGATAAAGGGGTTAAAGCTTCCCTCCCGCAGGTCATCCTGCAGGTCGTCCGCCGCGTCCATCAAATACACCCAGCGGCCCAAAAAATACCCAAACCGCTCCAAGGCCGGGCGCTGGCGGCTTTCGCAGCCGCCGCAGCCAGCCAGTTCGCCAAACAGGGCCTGCAAAAGCAGGGCCGTGGGTTCCGCGCAGGGGTCCACCCCGGCCTGGGCCTCCTCGGCCTGGCGCTGGCTCTCCATGGCCTTTTGGGCCTCCTCCGCTAAAAAGGGGAAACGCTTTGCAGCCTTTTTGGCCTGGGGAGCCACCACCGCCAGCAGCATCCGGCTGCCCAGGGACCCCCAAAACCCCCGGTCCGCCAGGTCGTCCCGCAGCTTGTGATAGGTCAGCAGCACGCACAGGGCGGCGGCTTTCTTGTATTCTTCCCCAGGGCTTGGCAGGTATGTGCAGGCTTTGGCCGGGTTGCACACACAGCGCCTGCGCCGCTCCTCCACCTGGGCGCCAGAGACAGACAGGGCCACCAAAGCGTAAAAGGCGCAGTCATAGCTTAAAGCCAGCCGGGCCAAGGGGCCGTACTCCTCCCCCAGCACCCGGCACAGCTGGCAGTACACAGCCTTATATTGGCCGTACTCCCGCACCAGCAGCTCGGGCTTATAGGGACGCACATAACCGAACATCCACATTTCTCCTTAGCGGCTGTTTGATACTGTTATTTTACCGGATTTCCTGACCCGAGTGTTGAACACACTGTAAACAAACGCCGCTATTTTCTTTACTATTTTCTATACTGTTTCCGCCTTCCAGGCAAGCCCTTTACCGGTACAGGCTCAGGGCGCCCTGCAGGACCTCCACCTTTACATCCGTGCCGCCGCTGGCGTACTCCCCGTCTAGGGACCAGGGCATGGGCTCCCCGCAGGAGAAACTGGCCCCGGCTGTGTGTACAAAGGTGATCAGCTCCTCGTCCCCCTTGCCGTTTTTCAGGGACAGGAGAATCCGGTTCAGCTCATGCAGGTTCTTGGGCCGCTTCACCAGGGTCAGCTCAAATTTCCCGTCCGTGGGGTCCACTTTGGCGCTGTCCAGCTTGATGACCCCGCCCAGAGAGGTGGAGTTGCTCACCGACCCGAAGATATAGTCCCCTTCACAGGCCCCGCCCTCCAGGGTCTCCACCCGCACAGGGTAGGACTTTAAGGTGGGCAGCTCCTTGATGCCCTCAATCACATAGGCCAGATGGCCCAGGGAGTTCTTCAGGCTTTGCGTGGCAGTATAGGAACTCTGGGTAAAAGCCCCGAAGGAGGCCACATAGACAAAGTACCGCTCCCCAAAGCGGCCCACGTCCATGGGGGCAGGCTCCCCCTGGGCGATGAGCTCCGCAGCCTCCGCAGGCTCTTTGGGCAAGCCCAAAAAGCTGGCAAAGTCATTGGTGGTCCCGCAGGGAATGTACCCCAGGGGCAGCTGGCAGCCAGCGCCCAGTATCCGGTCCACAGTGGTGCTCAGGGTGCCGTCGCCCCCGCAGCACACAAGGGCCTGGGTCCCCTCCGGCGAACCGGGCGGACAATCCACAGCCCGTGCCAGAGCCTGGGCAGCGTGCTGGGGGCTGACGGTCAGCTCCAGTACCGGCTCATGGCCAGCCTCCCGCAGCACCCTGTACACGTCCTCCAGGTCCCGCAGCAGAGTCTGCCTGCCAGCGTTGGGATTTACAAAAACTCGCATCCGCATGGGCCATCACCTCTCCTAATTTTCAAACTGGTCCTTCACCTGCTGGAACAGAAAGGGCGTTATGCCCGGGTAGGTGATCTGCTCCGGCAAAGTGTCAAAGCACCGGGTCTCCGCCATCTCGCTCTCCGGCAGGGGGCCCAGCCGCTCTATATCCGCAAAGAACACTGCGCCCCAGGAGCCGTCCTCTGGGTTATCCACCACCCAGGCATAATACCGGCACAGAGGCCGCAGGGAGAATTCCTCCGCGCCGCTCTCCTCCCACAGCTCCCGGCGGGCCGCCTCCAGCGCTGTCTCCCCGGGCTCTATGTGGCCGCCCTGGGTCTCCCAGGTGTCCCGCTCCCGGTGGCGGCTCAACAACAGCTTGCCCCGGTACCGAGAGATTACCACCACATATTTGTCCTCCGGCTCCTCCCTCCACTCTGTCACCTTACACGCCAGCTTTGCCAAATCTTGCTGCCTCCTTTCTAAGGTCGTGGGGCGCTGCCCCCACACCCTGCCACTTTTGAAAAAGTGGACAAAACTTTTACCTTCGCTCCGCACTTCGTTTGTCGCGGAATTTTATATAAATAAAAATTGCGCGGTCCAGGGCGGGGAACTTTCTATGTTGTTATTATTAAAAAATCCCTATCAAAGCCTAATGCGATTGGAAGAAGAAAGGGGTCAAGGGCAACTGGTTCCCCTTGCGTGGTGTGGAGCAGCGCTCCACGGCCTTGCCCTTGCCAGGCGGCGCTGTACAAAGAGTGGGGAAGCAGAAGTCTTCCCACCACACACAGCTGCTCTTAGACCACAATGCCAGCGCCGCCCATCTTACCAGCGCCTTGGGCACAAGGTGCCCATGACGTTGAGCTTCGCTCAAGTCACGGAGTTTCGTCTCTTCGCGCGAGGCGCTCGTTTTCCTTCGGAAAATGCAGACGAAACTCCTGCCTGGGCGGTCCTTTGACATTACCTGCGGCAAGTCATTTCCCTCGACCGCGAAGCGGCCGCCTTTCCTGCGGAACATATCGGAAACCTCCTACCCTGGCGGTTCTAGGGCACAAAGCCAGCACCACTCAGCAGCGCCCCCCTGCTTCCAAACTGGCCCCAAGGGCCAATCCGCTTTAGGTCAGCTGAAACCCTGTCTCCAGCAGCGGTGTGTCCTCCATGCAGGCCAGAATATCCTCCCGCCGGGCCAGGGCTGGGATTCCCCCTGGCCGGGTGGCGCAGCAGGAACCCGCCGCGTTGGCAAACCGGCAGAACTCCGCCAGCTGGGCAGGGTCCAGGGCCTCCAGGGCCTGGGGGCTGTCTATGCCGTTTTGGAACAGCTGGGACAAAAACGCCCCCCAGAAGCTGTCGCCAGAACCGGTTGTGTCCACCACCTGGGTGTCAAAGGTGGGGTGATGGCTCAGCTTGCCCTTATAGGAGGACACGCAGCCCGCTGGCCCCAGGGTGACCATCACCAGCACAATGCCCAGCTGGTGCAGCTGCCGGACCCCCTGGGCAATGCTGTCTGTGCCTGTCAGCAGGGCCAGCTCTTCCTCTGAGATCTTCAGCAGATGGCACAACTCCAGGCCCTGGCGCATCCCTGCCACGCCCTCCTCCTCCGAGGGCCACAGCACCGGCCGCCAGTTGGGGTCATAGGAGATCAGCTTGCCCATAGCCCGGGCCTTCTCCACCAGCTCCAGCGTGGTGCTGCGGCCCGGCTCAGTAGTCAGGGACAAAGACCCAAAGTGAAGCAGCCTGCAGTCCTCCAAAACAGAGAGGTCCAGCTCCTCCAGGCGCAGCTGGGTGTCCGCGCCGGGGTTGCGGTAAAAGGTGAAGCTGCGGTCTCCCTGGCTGTCCAGCCGCACAAAGGCCAGGGTCGTGCGAAACTCCTTGTCCGCGACCAGGTTGCGGGTGTCCACCTGGTTTTCCTCCAGGCAGCGGCGCAGGTCGTCTCCAAAGCTATCCTGGCCCACCTTGCCGATGAACCCGGCGGAAACCCCCAACCGGGCCAGCTGCACAGCCACATTGCCCGGCGCGCCGCCGGGGTTGGGGCAGATGGCTCCCGGGTATCCCTCCGCCTGCACGGGGGTGAAGTCAATCAGCATCTCGCCTGTGGTTACAATATCTGGCATAGAACAATCACATTCCTTTCTATATATGTGTATTAAGCTATAGATTTTCCCGTGGTATCCCCAGTATCCCATAATATCTAGCGTATCCCGCCCAAGGGCAAGGCCGTGGAGCGCGGCGACTTGCCGAAGGCAATGTCAGCTCTTCCCATTTGGTCAAACTACCGACACAGTCATCCTGCTGCCATTCTCCACTGCCGCCCGGGTGTAGGGCTGGTCCGGGTACACCACCTGGGTGAAGGCCCGGGTGCCCTGGTCCGCAAACAGCTCGCAGACCGAATGGTCAAAGGTCAGCTCCAGCTTCCAGTCCCCCTGATAGAACCGGGGCGCGGCCATGCGGCTGTACCAGTCCCGGGCAAAATTTTCGTCAAAGCCGTTGGCGCCAGCCTGGGAACGGTCCACAAACACCTGGTTGTTCCCGTCCACCCCAAAGCGGAGGACCTGACCCTTCTCATTGGACAGGGACACACTCTCGGCCCCGCTGCCTGTAACGGTCAGCTTAAACAGCTCCCCGGGCAAAGTCCCATCCAGGGGCTGGGCCGGGCCAAAGGCCCTGTCGCTGACAGGGGCTCCCCCCAAGCGCAGGCCCCCCAGCGGGGTGTCCACCAGAGAGAGGACCCGGGGCAGGGTCATCTGACCGCAGTATTCCCCGGTAGGGGTGTTGTGGGCATAGGTCCAGTTGCAGGCCCAGCCCATCAGCAGCCGCTCTGGGGCGCCGGAAAAGGTCACGCCCGCATAGTTGTCAAAGCCCGCGTCTATAAACTCCGGCTGGGTGAAGCGCCCGTCACAGGTAAAGGTATCCCCGTCAAAGCTACCTGTGAAATACTGGGTGCGAGCCCCGTGGTTTTCCTCGTTGCCGCCCATGCTCAGCAGCAGCACCCAGACCTCCCTGCCGTCTATGGTCAGGGGGAACAGATCCGGGCACTCCCACACCCCTTGGGAGTAGTTGCCCTGGGGGCCAAACTCTCCGGTCTTTTCCCAGCGCTTCAGGTCCTGGGAGGCGTAAAACTCCACATGGTCCCCTGCGGCCAGCACCACGCTCCAGCCCTTGCGCACAGGGTTGGGGAACAGCTTGGGGTCCCGGAAATCCTGGCGGGCACTGGGCAACACCGGGTTGCCCGGATATTTGGTGAAGCGGACCCCATCCAGGCTGTAGGCAATGCTCTGCTGCTCCTGGGCGCGGTTCCCCTCCTGGTTTTTATGGCTGGTATACATGGCCACCAGCGGGGGACTGCCCTCCTGGCCAAAGCCCGAGCGGTTCTCCCTGTCATATACCGCGCTACCGGAAAAGATAAAGCCCAGCTCGTCCGGGGCCAAGGCCACCGGCAGGTGTTCCCAGTGGAGCAGGTCTGTGCTTACAGCGTGATACCAGTGCATGGGCCCCCAAAAGGGCTCTGGGTAATATTGGGCAAACAGATGGTACTTGCCCTCTGCATACACCAGGCCGTTGGGGTCGTTGATCCACCCGGCGGAGGGGGTGAAATGCAGCTGGGGGCGAAAATCCCGAAGCCCCTTTGTACTCATAAAAACCATTCCTTTCCGCTTCTGTATGTCCTGCAGGCGCCTTGAAATTGCCTGATTATAGACATCATACCACTAAACCGCTGGAGCTGTAAAGCCGTTGCGGAAAAATTTTTCCTGCCAGGCCGAATTTGCAGTGTTTTGGGGCAGAAAGGCGGGGGTGAAACAAAAAAAGTAAAATAAAAGCAAAAAAGGTGTTGACTTCCCGAAAAAAACCTGCTATACTTAATAGCGTTGTGGGGGTATAGCTCAGCTGGTTAGAGCGCCTGCTTCACACGTAGGAGGTCACAGGTTCGAGTCCTGTTATCCCCACCA
>CAJUPK010000136.1 GCA_910588415.1 uncultured Oscillospiraceae bacterium
GCCTCCTTAGTTAAATGGATATAACACGCCCCTCCTAAGGGCGGGTTGAGGGTTCGATTCCCCCAGGGGGTGCCAAAGACTTGGCTGCGGGCCAAGCCTCTGAAGTTCTAGAAATCAAACGATTTCTAGAACTTTTTTAGAATCTGCACCATGCGCTGGGGCGGTGGGTGCGGCTTCTTGCGCCAGAACATGGGTTTTCCCGGCCCCTGCCGGGGTTTTCGAAGGCCCTGTTCCCCTATATTATATTCCCTATAGAAAAGAGGATGACCATGAAACTCGCACGAATTCTCTCCCTGGCTGCGGCATTTCTGCTGGCCGCCGGACTGCTGGCTGGCTGCTCTGACTCTCCGGAGGAGGGGGAGGTCTCCTTCCGTTCCTTCAGCTCCTTCACCCTGGACGGCAGCACCTTCACCCAAAAGGACATTGCCGCCAAAGACGCAACGGTTATCAACTTCTGGGGCACCTTCTGCTCTCCCTGCATCCAGGAGATGCCGGACTTGGCTGCCTTTGAAAAGTCCCTGCCGGACAATGTGCAGCTGATCACCATCTGCGTGGACGCCCAGGGCAACCAGGAGACCGCCCAGGCCCTGCTGGAGCAGGCTGGATTTGAGGGGATCACCCTGGTCAGCGGAGACGAGAACTTTGACCAGATCGTGCAGACCGTGCAGGCAGTGCCCACCACCTTTTTTGTGGACTCCCAGGGCCTGGTGGGCCAGGCGGTTGTGGGCGCCCAGCCAGATCTGGCGGAGATGTATCTGGACGCCATCAACCAGGTCCTGAAGAACAGCGGAAAGGCGGAGATCCATCTTGCGCTATAAGTCCGTCCGGCTGGCAAGATACGGCCTGTTGGCCCTGGCCGCCGTGTGTATCCTCCTGGGCCTGCTGGGACAGGAGCAGGTGCAAGTTTTGCAAAAGGCGGTGAAAATATGCCTAGAGTGCATCGGAATCGGCTGAAAAAACCCCGGCTCAGCTTCCAGCGCAGGGTACAGCTGATCTCCGCCGCCCTGGCCAACGGCTATGTTCTGGGCTTTGCCAAGGGAAAAATCTTCACCGGGGGCACCAAGGCGGTCTGCGTGCCTGTGCTCCACTGTTACTCCTGCCCCGGGGCCCTGGGGGCCTGCCCCATTGGGTCCCTGCAGGCGGTGCTGGGCGGCGGCCGCTTCCCCTTCTATGTGCTGGGCCTGCTGACGCTCTTCGGGGTGGTGCTGGGCCGGGCGGCCTGCGGCTTGCTGTGCCCCTTTGGGCTGGTGCAGGACCTGCTCCGCAAGATACCCGTCCCCCCGCTGAAGGTGCCGGAGAAAATCGACCGTCCCCTGCGCTGGCTCAAGTATATGGTGCTGGCAGGCATGGTGATTCTCCTCCCCGCCTTTGCTGTTGCAGATACAGGGGTAAGCTCCCCCTACTTCTGCAAGTACCTCTGTCCCGCCGGAACTTTGGGCGGCGGCCTGCCCCTGCTGCTGACAAACCCCTCTCTGCGGGCATTGGCCGGGGCGCTGTTCAGCTGGAAGGCCCTGGTGCTGGCGGTAATTCTGGCGGCCTGTGTGTTCATCCCCCGGGCCTTCTGCCGGTATCTCTGCCCTTTGGGGGCTTTTTACGCCCTGTTCAGCCGGTTCAGCTTTTTTCAGATGGAGCTGGACCAGTCCAAATGCGTGGGCTGCAAGCAGTGCCACCGGTCCTGCCCCATGGGGGTGAAGGTCACCCAAAACATCCGCAGCCCTGAGTGCATCCACTGCGGCAAATGCAAGTCCGCCTGCCCCAAAGGAGCCATTACCACCTGCCTTGTCCCCAAGGACAGGAAGGCCGAGCAGCCAGCCCCTGAAAAAGAGTAAGCCCCCTGTGCGCGAAGCGCTTGTTTCCCTTCTGGAAATACGGGCAAAACTCCTGCCTGGGCGATTTTTAGAGTAGCTGGGTGGTATAAGGGACGGTTCTATGCTGGCCGATCGGCAGCCAGCATAGAACCACCACCTGCTGCCACCTAGCTACCCCAGAACCACCTAGGCAGGAGTTTTCCGGTACTTTCCGCAGGAGAGGCGACCGCTTCGCGGTCGAGGGAAACTCCGTGACTTGCCGCAGGCAACGTCAAAGTTCCCCTTGCGAGGTGTGGAGCGGCGCTCCACGGCCTTGCGCGATAGCGCCAGAAACGTCGTCAGACAAAGTTAGCCATTTTCAAAGAAAATGGCTAAAAAAAGCTGACGCATATTCCAATACACATTCCCGTTATTCCAGAGTATGCAGGCCCCGCAAAACCCTTCCATACCCATACATAGAGAAAAGGAGAAACCATCATGACTAAAAAGCAACTGGCCCAGGCCATTGACCACACCCTGCTGAAGCCCCAGGCCACCCGGGAGGACCTCCGCCTGCACTGCCAGGCCGCCGCCCAGTACGGATTCCACTCCGTGGCCATCAACAGCGCCGTAACCGCCTTTTGCCGGGAGGTGCTGGGGGACAGTCCTGTGCTCTGCGACGCCACCGTGGGCTTCCCTTTGGGCCAAAGCACCCTGGCCGCCAAGGTTTTTGAGGCCCAGGACGCCATCCGAAACGGCGCCAAGGAGATCGACTACGTGGTAAACCTGACAGAACTGAAAAGCGGCCGCTGGGACTTGGTGGAGGAGGAGATGCGCCGCCTGGTAGAGGCCTGCGCCCAGGGCGGCGCTGCCTGCAAGGTAATTTTTGAAACCTGCTACCTGACCAACCCGGAAAAAGAGCGGCTGTGTGAGATTGCCTGCCGGGTGCGGCCCGCTTTCATCAAGACCTCCACAGGCTTTGGCACCCCCGGCCAGGGGCTTCCCAACGGGGCCACTTTGGAGGACGTCCGCCTGATGAAACGCTGCGTGGGGGACCAGGTGCTGGTAAAGGCCTCTGGGGGCGTCCGTACCACCCAGCAGGCCCTGGCCATGCTGGAGGCCGGAGCTTCCCGCATTGGCACCAGCAACGGAGTGGAGATTTTGGAGGGCCTGGCCGATTAACCGGGTCCTTCGGGACCAACTGCCAACTCCCGCATCCTCTCAAAAAAATCGTCCGTATAGGCCCCGGCCAGGAGTTCCCTGGCCCGGGCTTTTTCTTCCCACTCATCCAGAGGGAACCACCGGGCCCCCGCTGTCTCGCCAGGCTGCAGGACCACTTCCTCCGCTGGAATGTCCCGGCGCAGGGCGTATGTATCCATAAAGATATTCCCGGTCTGCCGGCGGAGCAGAAAGACCAGCTCCTCCGGCACAGCCCGGATGCCCGTCTCCTCGAACAGCTCCCGGACCGCCCCTTCCCGGCTGGTCTCCCCAGCCAGCACGCTGCCCCCAGGGCTTTCCCAGGTGTTGGGCGCTCCCGTCTTCTCCGGGCTGCGCAGGGTACACAAGATCTGCCCGCTGCTGTTGTAAATCGTGATGGCCGCCACCAGGCAGAACTCCCCGGAGGCCAGCGCCCTGCCCCTCCATTGGGTGCGGCCTGTCCGGTTCCCCTTCTGGTCGTAGATATCCAGCAACTCCTCTGCCGCTGCCAAACCGCGCACCCCGGTGTAAAGGGCCTCTGTGTAGCCCGTGGCAAAGAGCTTCCCGGCCCGGGCCTCCTGCTCCCACTGGTCCAGGGGCATCCACTGGGCAGCGTCTGTCTCGCCGGGCTGAAGGGCCAGCTCCTCCACAGCCAGGTCCCGCCGCAGGCCGTAGTCATCCATGTACCAATCCGGGCCTGTCCGCCGGGCCAGAAAGACCAATTCCTCCGGCAAAGCCTGGATGCCCGTCTCCTCCAAAAGCTCCCGGGCCGCCCCCTCCCGGCTGGTCTCTCCGGCCAGCACACCGCCGCCAGGGCACTCCCAGACGCCGGGCATCAACGTCTTCTCCAGGCTGCGCCGGGTGAGCAGCACCTCTCCCCGGCTGTTTACCACTGTGACAGTCACCGCCAGGTGATAGTCCCCTGGCGCCAGCGGCCTGCCCCGGGGATGGGTGCGGCCCGTCCGGTTTCCTTCCCTGTCATATACATCCCAAAGTTCCATTTAAGATTCCTCCTCGCTCTTCTCCGGGGCTTCTGAACTTCCCCGCTCCACAGTGGCCTGGGTTTTGGCCGGGCCCCGCCTTACCTTATACTTTTTGGGCCTGCCCCGCAAAAGCTTCCCCAGGTCCTGCCCCACGCCGCTGGTCTCCAGCCACATGCTCACCTCTCCCCCCAGGAAAAGAATGTACATGCAGAAGAACAGCCAGAACATCAAAATGACCAGGGTGGCCAAACTGCCGTAAATGGAGAAGTTAGAAAAGTTCTCCACAAACAGGGAGAAGAAGTAGGAGAACAGCACCCAGCCCCCGGCCCCAAAGGCCGCCCCGGCCAGATTGTGGCGCAGTTTCACCCGCCGCCGGGGCACAAAGCTGTACAGCAGGGCAAAGAACAAAAACAGCAGCACAAAGCCCACCAAGGACTTAAAGTTGATCAGCAGGGCCGCAAAAACAGGCCAGCGGTCCAGCAGGAAATAATAGATGGTGGACCCAAACACCAGCAGCAGGGCCGCCGCGATGAGTACCACTGCCAGCATTACCACATACACCACAGCCATCAGCCGCAGCATCACATAGCTGCGGCTCTCCTTTACCTCGTACACATGGTCCAGCCCCTTGATAATGGCCACCATGCCCATGGAGGAGGACCACACCGTTGTAACCACCGCCACGGGCAGCACCCCAGAGGCCACAATGGGGCTGGGGATGATCTCCGCCAAAGCGGAGGACACGGCGGCCGGCAGCAGCTCCAGGGCCGCCTCGATCATGGTGGCGCCAGAGGGAAAATGGATCATCTGCATCAGGGTGAGCAGAAAAGCCAAAAAGGGCAGAAAGGAGATGATCAGGAAAAAGGCCCCGTGGGCCGAGGAAGAATCCAGCCGGTCCCGGTCCACCCGGCTGATGAACCAGCCCGCGTGCTTTTTGATGAACGGCCACATAAAAAGGTCTCCTTTCCGGTAAATCAAGCATTATACGGCAGTATAGTTACCACAGTTCAAAAGAGGTGAACCCTCTTTTGAACCGGGCGGTACAGGCACGCCCGCACTGCCCTGCTTGCAAATCCGTAAATACCGATTTGCAAGTGCGTTTACTATATATACACAATATATATAGTATATGCTTGTATATAGTATGGTCCCCCGCGGGCGCTTCCATGCACGCCCGCAGGGGCCTTTTGCAGCAGGGGCTTCCGCACATCCGGCGGACCCTCTCTTTTTCCAGGCAACAGGTTCTCAGGCTTTCTCCACGCCGAACTCCGCTGCCTGGCCGTTCACATCCCACTGGGCTCTATAGCCGGAGAGCTGGCCATAGGCACAGCTTTCACCCAGCACATCGGCCAGAATGGCGGCCTCGTTTCTGCGCAGGACCTCTTCCACCTTTCCGCCTCCCTGGCAGTACACCCGGATATGGTCCGTCACATAGAAGCCCGCGTCCTTGCGCATGGACTGCAGCTTGCTGACGATCTCCCGCACAAAACCCTCCTCGATCAGCTCCTCGGTCAAGGCTGTGTCCAAAACCGCGGTCAGCCCCCGGTCTGACACAGAGGTGTAGCCCTCCTTCTGGGCCGTGTCAATGAGAAGCTCTTCCGCCGTCAGCTCCACGTCCCCATCGGCCAGAGACAAGCGCAGGGTCCCGGTGCTGTCCAGCTCTTTCTTGGCGCTGGAGCCCTCCAGCCCGGCAAGAGCCTGGCGAATAGCTCCAATGCGCTTGCCGTACTTCTGGCCCAGCAGCCGCAGCTGGGGCTTGAAGCTGTAGCTGGTAAACTCGGACATATCGCTGAGAAAGTCAATGGCCTTTACATTCAGCTCCTGCCGGATGATGTCCTGGTACAGCCCGCCCAGGCCCGGGTCCGCGTCTGTGTACAGGCGGCCCAGAGGCTGACGGTTTTTGATGCTGGCCTGGTTCCGGGCCGCCCGTCCCAGGGTGACCACCTTCAGCACCTCGTCCATGTCCGCCTCCAGCTTGGGGTCCACACGGCTGCTGTCGCACACCGGGAAGGCGCACAGATGCACGCTCTCTGGGGCGGCCTGGTCCACAGAACACACCAGGTTGCGGTAAATCTCCTCGCTCATAAAGGGGGCCATGGGGGCCAGCAGCTTGGCCACTGTGACCAGGGCCGTGTACAGGGTCATATAGGCGGCGGTCTTGTCGCTGGCCTCGCCCTGCACCCAATAGCGCTCCCGGCTGCGGCGGACATACCAGTTGGAGAGCTCGTCCACAAAGTCCTGAAGGGTCCGGGCTGTCTCCGGCACATGGTACTGGGAAAGGTGTGCATCCACTTCCTTTACCGTGCTGTTCAGCCGGGACAGCAGCCAGCGGTCCATCACCGTCAGGGCGCAGTCCTCCAGCCTGTGCTTTGTGGGGTCAAACCCATCGATATTGGCGTACAGCACAAAGAAAGCATAGGTGTTCCACAGGGTAGAGAAGAATTTCTTCTGGCCCTCCACCACGGTTTTTTTGCTGAAATTCTTGGGCAGCCAGGGGGCCGAGCAGGTGTAGAAGAACCACCGCAGGCTGTCCGCGCCAAAG
>CAJUPK010000137.1 GCA_910588415.1 uncultured Oscillospiraceae bacterium
TAATGGTACGTCTCGCAGCCGCATATTTCGGGGCGCTCCGTGTCATTCCAATAATGGATGACAATCAGGCCCGGATACTTCCTGGCCAAGGCGTCCAAAACCTTATGGGGAATGCCTCCTTCCGTGGTAAATGCCAGATGCGCGGCATAGTCGAGGGTATAGACGCAGGAACAATTCTCCGGCCCGGCCGCAACGCCCCAAAGGTCTGCCAGGAATGCCTGGAAAGCCGGAGAATCCGGTAGGAAAGCCTGGCGGAACCGTTCCTTGCTCTCTTCCCACCTAGCCATGCTTATGGTGTTCCCGCGCTCTTGCAGATAGGTTCTTTCGTGAGAAGCAATGAGCGCAAGGAAACTCTCCGGGTCATGGTGGCAGCTGGCAAAGGCTTCCTCCAAACACCAGAATGCGGCGAAGCCGGAAAACGGACGCGTAAGGCGGCAGAAGCAGTAGAAGTCTTCCTCTGTAACATTGCGGAAGCCTTGCAGAAAAAGCTCCTTCCCGCGAAGATACGGGCCGGCTTTTACTTCCTTGTGCCTGTCCAGGTATTCCCGTTCTTCCCGCAGCATGGCTTTTGTATCCAGCCCTTTGCCGGAAAGAAAGTCTTGTAGGAAAAGCCTGGCCGCGTACCCGGCATATGGCTTCATATCGGGCACATCCACCGGCAAATGGGCCGGCGCAGGCAGAATGCTGGCAAAGTCCAGCCGGGAGTTTCCGACTACGTTTTCTTTGACCGCTCTACGCACCTGGGTGACCCTGCCCGCGAGTTCAAGCCGGCTTTCCATAGTGTGGAAACCCGTGGCATCACATTCGACTGCCATAGGGCATCACTCCTTTTTTATAAATATTCAGAAAAGAGAAACCCGTTCTGCACATTGCGCCAAGTGTTGGGAACGTGTGGGCCACATGCTCGGCTCGCCCCTTCTGTTGTGCAATCTCGTTATTTTTACAGGGTATAATCCCTTTTCTGTAGTTATATTATACCATAAACCGGCTCGCTTGTCAAAGGTCGGAACACTTTTCCAGGGAACAGGAAGTTCCGCTGCTGACGCATGAAGTCGTACATATATGCAAAATGTTCATAATTTTTTAACATTCAATTTTGCAAACTTTTGCAAAATTTATGCGGCTTCTCGCCGTATGTCCATACTCTTCCACCGAAGAATCTTCCTGCAAAACCCTTCCGTAAACGCCCGCACCTCTTTGGGGGCGGAGCAGTCCCCGAAGCCGTACAGCTGGATAATCCGCCCGGTGTCCGTGTCGATTTCAGCGGTAAAGTATGGCTTGTCCGGCTCTGCCGCCTTGCGGATGAAAAACACCATCTGATGGCCCAGGATGTGCCTTTCAAAGTAGGAGCTCATGCCCACACAGTGGTTGAGCCGCTGGCCCTCGGTGGTCAAGTCGCTGCGCTTCATGGGATAGACCACGCAGTAATCCTCATTGGCATACTCCCGGGCCCACTCGTACAAGCCCTGGTCAATGGCCCGCTGAAAGCGCTCGTTGTCTGGCCGGGATTTCAATTCATTGACCCGGGCGGCCAGCAGGTCGTGACGCTCCTTGAGATTTCGAGGCTCCAGGATGGCCCGGGACCTCATGTCGCTTTTCAAGTCCTGGGCCATGTCCAGGTAGTCCCTGTAGAGCCGCAGGAAGTAGGGCAATTTGCGGCGCTTTAGCTGGCTGGGAGATAGCTCCCGCTGGGTCTCAATATACCGCAGGACGCGGCCTATAGGGTTGAAATAGGCGGCTCTCTCCAACAACCCCAGGCTCTCTCCGTCCAGCCGGAGGGCGCATAGCTGGCGCAGGTCTTCGGGCTTGGCGCTGCGCCGCCTGGCAACCGTGCGGATTTCCTGGAAACTGGCCTGACTGTCCCGCATGGCCGGGAGGAACTGTTTCCCCAGCCCGGTCAGTTCGGGAAGGCTTTTGGCGCTGGTATCGGGCAGGATGCCAGCTGCCAGAACCGGCAGGCCCGCTTTCATCAGGTACTCCGCCTGGGGAATGTGCTTGAGATTGTCCAACAGCAGCCGGAAGGAGATGGGGCGGCGCAGGCCGGCAAGCCCTGTCTGCAAGTCCACGTTGTAATATCTCTCCCCGAATACTTCCCGGAGATTGGGGGTGTACACATAGCTCTCGTCCAGGCACTCCGTGCCGTTGCGCAGCCGCCGCCAGTCATAGCCGCAGTATGGCGCTTGGCACCAGGCGTAGGCGTACTCTGTGGCCTTGCCTTTGTCCACCAAAAGCAAGGTCTTGAAGTAGTCGTAAAAACGGTACTCCGGCTTTTTCTGGTCTGGGTAGATGGTGCGCTCCACGTCCACATAGCGGAGGAGCAGCTGGCTGTCTACCTTGTAGGCAAATCCATCCTTTTCGTTATAGTACGGCCACGCCAATGCTGCCGGAGAGTATTTTTCAGCATAAAACCTGGCCGCATTTTGCGGCAAAAATTCATAAGAAAAACCCCGCCCATACCCAAGACTGAAAATGTCTGGATAGAGGCGGGGTTTTTGGACGTCAATACCTTAACTTAATGGCATTGAACAAAAAGCATTCTAAGATATATTTTGTACTTAGAATGCTTGATATGCATTTGATGTTTATTGAAGAATTATCAGTAAGCAAATTCTTTTTTGATACCACAACTGGCGCAGTAATGAAAGTCAGGTCCAAGGTTACCAGAAAAATAGTCTGCTTTCCATTCGACATGGCGACAACTGGTCAGTTCTACATATAGTTTTTCGCCAGTCTTGATGTTCTCAAGGTATTCCACTTCTTCGTTGCTGTACGTGGGATGATAGATGGTGTCAATCAGAGTGCCATCAGGAATAGGAATGGCGTTGTTATTTTCATCAAATTTGAGGCTATCACCGATACAATAGAGTTCTTCATCCCACGCCTCAGAAATGATAATTTCTTTGGGATGGGGAATCCAGTCTTTTCCACTGGCAATGTCATTGCAGGTTTTAGTATTGACACAAGATTGAGAGGCGCCACACAGAGTGCAGGTTTGTTCGACAGGCATTTCGGAGGCATATACTTTTGTATTGGTGATAGGAAATGTCAAGGGCAAGCCATTCTCAGTACTGTGAAAACCGCCGTGAAGTTGGGGGCAACCGTTCATATCTCCATGAAGAGCAAGTGCATCGTTTGCGTCTTTCAACGTGGAGTATTTGTTTTTATTATCAATGAACCATTGGTCAATAATCATATTGCATCCGTTGCATTCATTGATATCCATATGGTCGTAGTGAGCCCATTCTTTTACATCGGTCTCTCTATAAACTTCCACCTTCTCTGTCTTAGTGGTCTCCCACACATGGTCGCATGTGGTGGGCACGTTGGGCTTGCCGGCCTCTAAGTCGGTCTCAATTTCAATAAAGCGCTTAAAAACAGTAGCAATCTCGGCGCGGATGGCGGAGTCGCGGGGGCGCAGGGAGCCATCGGTGTCGCCGCGCATCAGGGCGGCGCTGGTGGCCCACTTCATGGCCTCGACAGCCCAGTCGCTGACATTGGACTTGTCCGGGGCGTTGTTCAGGAACTTGTCGCTCACGGTCAATGTGTAGTCTTTCTTGAGATAGTTGAACAGGATAAGGGCAGCCTGCTCCCGGGTGACGTAGTTATTGGGGCCAAACTTGTTGTCGCCAATGCCATTGACAATATCATTCTCATTGGCCCAGGCGATGTAAGGCTCGGCCCAGTCCTTCTTCACGTCGCGGAATGTGCAGGTGCCTTTGTACTGGTTCTGGTCAACGCCCGCGATGCGGCCCAGGACCGTGACGAACATGGCGCGGGTAGTGGTCTGGTTGGGGCTAAACTTGTTGTCCCCGGTGCCGGACATGTAGCCGTTGCTGGCCATGTAGGTGACAGGCTCGTAGTACCAGGCGTTCGCAGACACATCCGTAAAGCTGGAGGGAGGCATAGGCGTGGGAGTAGGAGTCAGGGTAGGTGTGGGTGTGGGAGTTGGGGTAGGGGTAGGAGTAGAAGTAGGCGTGGGTGTGGGCGTGGGCGCTGTTACGGTTACCGTGCAGGTAGCGGTATATTGGCCATCTACCGTGGTAGCCGTCAGCACAGCCGTACCCTCTTTTATTCCATAAATCTCGGCTGTCACGCCATCGTCGCTTGCGAATACCGTAGCCACGTCTTCGTTGGAAGACTCCCAATACGTGTTGGGCCAAGTGGCGCCGGCCGGGGAGATTTCCGGGGTAAGGGTGGCGCCCTCTTCTTCCCCTATTTCAAGGGTGTTGGGAATGCTGATTCCGGTTACCAGGATGTTGGTAAAGGGTGTGCCAGGCTCCGCAGAGCCGTCATAAATCAACCCGCTCTCGGGAAAATGGACGCTTTGCCCGCCCAGATCCATGGCCTCCACCTGCTCCCGCGTCAGGATGAATTCCTCTGGAAGCTCCGCATTGGGATAATAGGAATTGCCAAAGTAGAAATCCGGGGCCTCCCAGCGGTCTTTGTCTTCTCGATAATCATAGACTACATCTTGGGTATGGGTTTCCCCTTCGCGGTCTGTAAAGGTTACGTTGCGCACCGCTATGCTTGCGGTAGGATGCTCTTCAAGGGAAGCGCCGGGGACCAGGCTTTCTTTATTATTGATATACCGCCCGTCTATCCATGTATCAGACAGGATGCGGTAAGACGCCGTTCCCAGCGGAACCGCATAACTGTAGGTCATGCCGTTTCCGAACCATCCCTCTACGCCCACCTGCATCCAAGTGCCGCCTGTGGACCGGATAGTCTCCTTAAAAGTATCGCCTGTAAGTTGATCTCTATAGGGTTCCATATCCGCAAGGGCGATAGGGTCATAGTCCCGAAGAAGCTGATGGTATCCATCCATCGTGCCGCGGGTGCCGAAGTCTGTTTCTGTTTCATCAAAGGTGAATACGTTTTCGACCCTATTGGAGAACAGGGGGGTGTTATCTCCTTTTCCCGCTCCGCCATACATATGGGTCTCGCCGTTAAAAGTTACCTCAATATAAGCATGGGTGTAACCGGAGGACACCGTACAGCCCGGCTCTAAGGCCTCGGCTATGACGCGCATGGTGCCAGGGAAGCTGGCGGAATCCAGCACAAAGGGATAGGCGTCGGACAGCAGAAGCCCATCTATATAGCCATACATCTCATAGTGGTCGTTAAGGCTCAGCTCCCAATAGGGGGAAGCGGCCAAATAGGGATAAGGCTCACTGCCAGGCCTGTCTATGTCAAACACGCGGCGGGGATATATTGATATTTCACCCAGCCGCCGTTGAACCGCGTCCAGCTTTTCAAAAAAAGTCATGTCCGCTGTCATGCAGGTGTTGATGAGGTAGCTTTTCCGGGTCTCCAGCTCTTGGCAGGGGACTTTTACCGATGTTTTTTCAAATTTGGCGTCGAGAAGGTCTTGGCCGCCGCTTGTTTTCTGGCAAAGGGTGAACTTCCCGCCGTCTGCAAAGGCCTTCCGGGCCGTAAAAATGTACCCGCCGGGCACGCGGTATGTAGAGGTGTCCTCATATGCCACATCTTCAAATTCCGTCTGTTCTATGTAATATGTGCCGGGTTCTACTTCCACTCTGACACTGTAACCGTCGTCCAGTTTAACCTGCATCTCGCCCATGTCACCGGGCTGGTAATGCACGCTTTCCTCGTCCACCAGGCGGAAGCTGGTGGGGTCGGGGTTGTCGGTCTTCACATACAGGTAATAGGTAAACGGGGACAATATGGGCGTAATCGTGTAGCTGTATTGGGTCACGTCCACGATGTCCTCTGCCCGTGTGTGAAGCGGAGCCGTGCCCAAAAGCAGGCACACGGCCAGTAAAACAGCTAAGAAACGTTTTTTCATCATAAAATCCTCCATTTCCTTATTTCAGGGCGGATTGCCCCTGCAAAAAAAGCTCTTGAAAGAGGCTTCGCCCTAGCTTTACTATGAATTATACCACATAATATATTTTTTGATACAGTTCGGGCAATTTTATAGCTTTTTCGGTTGCCGCAGCACTGCCTGGCCCCGGGGGCGGTTGCGGAGCTGCAAGTCCCGGAAAAGGCACGGCAAAGAGGGTTGATGGCGTCCTTGTCAATGTTGTAGAGGCCGCGCTTTGGCCCGTCCGTTTCATAGATTATATAGCTTTTTTCATCCTCGTCATCATTAAGCTGCACCCGGCGGACCAGGTTTAAATCAGCCAGGCAGATAGAAACCCGCGTGTGGTCAAGTCCATCCACGAGTTTCCATCTTTCGCCCTTTTCATGAGAATTATTTACCATTCTACACACCGGGTGTATCTTGCCTGCGATGGCACTGGCAATTTCCTCGGGTGTTGGAATAGGAGCATTTTGGCGGATCCGTTCATCACAATAGCCATGGGCGATTCGGCTCATCATTTGATCGCGGGTAAGAGACCCGCTAAAAAGTTCTGTTGATTAGGCATTTTAATGCTTCCTTTCATTTAGGTTATGCTTTTGTGCGTTATTTTGAAAAGCTAAGTGCGTCCGTAAGGGCAGAGTGACGCCTGCCCGCGGGACTGTTGAAATCCCAC
>CAJUPK010000138.1 GCA_910588415.1 uncultured Oscillospiraceae bacterium
CTGGCGAAACTTTTCCCTTTGCCTCACAAATTCCATGCGGTTCCTGAATGTTCGCTCCCCCACTCTCTGTCAGATGACCTCCAGATAATCCCTGTCCGGCAGGGCGGGGAAGGGCGCTGTGGGCAGGGTCTGGTACCAGTAGGAGACAGAGGCCAGGTCGTCCTGCAGGGGGAGATACCGCCCGCCGCTGCGCCAGCCCAGGGCCTGAATGGTCACCCGGAGACTGTGGTCAAAACGGATGGGGTCTGTGATGTGCCAGCGGTACAGCCCAAAACGGAACTGGCTGCTGTAGAGGGCGTCCGGGGTGATGACTTGGTGCAGGCCTGCGTAAGGCGTGGTGAAGGGTACGTAGCGGTCGTGGGTAGCGGGGTCCTCAAAATTGTAGGAGCCGCAGAAATAGTCCTCGGTACCCGTGCCGCAGATGGTGGGGTAGTCCTGGTCCCCGTCCAAGTAAAATTTGATCTCGCCCTCGCCCCACCAGCCGTTGTTGTGAACGCCCCAGGCCATGTAGGTGCCCACATAATGGCCCTTGCCCTGCACGCCGTCCAGCAGAGTGTATACTTCCTTATAGGGCAGGGGATTGGTGCGGCGGAACTGGGCGTGGAAATACCCGCAGTCCTCGGGCACATGGGTCAGGGTGTAGTCAATCTGGTAGTAATAGGTGACAGGGTCTGGGCCGATGTTTTCTAAGGTGATGCGGCAGTGGCTGCGGAAGGGCATCTGCCAGTAGCAGTTAAAGGCGCTGCCGGGATTTACGCATACTGCCAGAGAGGAGAGCTGGGCATAACGGTTCCAGGTGGAGGCAAAGAAGTCGCCCACAGGGGATTCCACCGAGGGGACTTCCTGGCCGTCCCAGTAGAAGCGGAGAATCACGTCCCGCCACAGGCCAGTGGGCGTCATCCAAATGTGTTGGATGACCCCAGGCCCGTCAATGTTGGCAATCTCAAAGGTCTCTCCGGGCTGGATATGGATAAAGGGGTTGACCTTCCACCCTTTGCCCAGGTCCCGGGCAGCGGCCCGGGCGTTGCCCTTTTCCAGCTCGCACATGCCCCCTGCGCCGGGTGCTCCGGTGGGGTTTTCGGGGCTGATGGAACGGCTTTTCCCGTTGGAAAGCCGGGTAAGGTCGCTCATGCCGTTTACAATTCCGTTAAATTCCATAGGATACCTTCCTAACTTTGTGTTTTCAACTACGCGCAGGCAGACGGGGCGGCATGCAGGGAGGAGGCTTGTGCAGCCCCAGGAGCTTTCCGGCCCCTTAGGGGCTGGGCGGCAGAAGGGAGGGATAGCCGCCCTCCGCGGCGACAATTTTTTGATGGTGCAGCTGGACAATGCGGGTGGCGGTCTTGTTGATAAAATACCGGTCGTGAGAGACAAAAACCAATGTCCCGGTGTACTCCAGCAGGGCCTCCTCCAGCATCTCCCTGGTCTCAATGTCAATATGGTTGGTGGGCTCATCCAAAATCAGCAGATTGACCTGGCGCTGTAAAAGGATCGCCAGCTTCAGCAGCACCTTCTCCCCGCCGGAAAGGCTGCCTGTGCGCTTAAATACATCCGCCCCGAAAAAGTAATATTTGGCCAGAAGATTCCGTGCCTGGCCCTCTGTACTGGAAACTTCCTGCCGGAATGCCTCCAGCACAGAGGCGGTCTCTGGAACAAAACGGATCTCCTGGGGGATATAGCCCAGCTTCACCCCGGGGTTCAAAATGATCTCCCCCTCTGCGGGCAGCTGGCCCAGCACGGCCCGCAGCAGGGAGGTTTTGCCCGTGCCGTTGCCCCCCAGCAGGCACAGCCGGTCCCGTTCAGAGACCAGCAGCTCCGCCCGGTCCAAAAGCACGCGGGGGCCAAAAGCAAGGGTCAGGTCCCGCAGCCGCAGCACCTCGCTGCCTGTGCGGGTTCCGGCAAAATGAAGGTCCAGCCGGGGCTTTTCCAGCTGGGGGCGGTCCAGCTGTTCCATCTTCTCCAGGCGCTTTTCCAGCTCTTTGGCTTTGCGGTAAAAGGAGAGGTTCTGCTTGTTTAAAGCCCCCCACTGCCGGAAGCGCTTGATAGCGGCCTTCATGGCGTCTATCTTTTTCTGCTGGTTCTTATACTGCTCAAATTCCGCCAGAAGCTGGCGCTCCCGCTCCTCCATGCTGCGGGAGTAATTTCCGGTAAAGGCGGTACACTGGCCGTTTTCCAGAAGGATGGTATGGGTGGCTACCCGGTCCAAAAACCAGCGGTCATGGGAGACCATCAGCACAGTGCCCCGGTACTTGGCCAAAAATTCCTCAAACCATTCCAGTGTCTGTACATCCAAATGATTGGTGGGCTCGTCCAGCAGCAAAAGGCTGGGCTGGCGCAGAACCGCCGCGGCCAGACTGACCACGGTTTTTTGTCCTCCGCTCAGCAGATTGTACTCCTGGTCCAGCAGGTCCGGCAGACGGAAGCCCTGGGCGATTTTTGCGGTGCGCTCCTGTACTTCATAGCCCCCGGCAGAGGAGTAAGCCTCCTGGGCAGAGGCATACTCCTCCAAAAGAGCGTCCAGGTCCGCCTGGGGAGAGGCCATGGCTGTTTCCAACCGGGCCAGCTGGTCTTCCAGCTTCAAGAGACTGGCATAAGGCTCCAGCAGCACCTGGCGGACCGTTACCCCCGGCTGGCGCAGGCGGGGAATCTGCTCCAGAAACCCCACGGATGTGCCCCGGCGCAGACTGACCTCTCCGGAATCTGGGGACTCTAAGCCGGCAATCAGCCGGAGAAGGGTGGACTTGCCCGTGCCGTTGCGGCCTACAATGGCGGCGCGCTGGCCGGTCATGATCTCCAGGCTGGCGCCGTTTAAAACATTTTTATATCCAAAATTTTTTGTGACTTTATTGATACCGATTTCTATCATTGCCTTAGGCTCCTTTGCTTTTGAGTGTGTGGGAAAGAGCCTGCTTAAAAATAGGGAAAGCGCCGGATTTTTGCATCAAAACCGAAGGGGTTTCCCAAGAGGAAGTTCTGGCTTTGAACAAAAAGACGGTGTTTATTGTTTCAAACAAGCCCTGGTCAAAAGACAAGCCTGTGGCGAAATATAAGCGATCCACGCCTTGCCGGGAGAGGCAAGGGGCCAGACGCTCCGTACAAATGGATCACTCAGATCTTCTCCATCAGACTTGTACGGAGCGCGGTCTGGCATAGCCGGAAGCAGTAAGCCCGGTAATTGATTTGATACATGGTACATTCCCCCTTTCGCGCAAGGTATGGCTTTATTATAATACCTTCCCGCAGAAAAGGCAAGGGGACAAAAGGCGGAACAGCCCCTGAAAGCCCCTGCCCGGCCGAGGGCAGATCCTACCCGACCTGAGAGAGAAAGAACTGAAACAAAGCCCGGCCGTCTACTGTGTCTGGGCGGCGGTGGCGCAAGGTCATGCGCTCTGGATGGAACTGCACAGCGTAGATCCGTTTTTCCGGCCAGGCCAGGGCCTCCACAACGCCGTCGGCAGCTTGGGCGGCCACCGTGAAGCAGGGAGCCACACGCCCGGCCGCCTGGTGATGGGCGCTGTTCACCCCAAAGGCCTCTCCATACAGCAGCCGGAGAAAGCTGCCCTCCGGTGCGGTGACAGGATGGGCTTGGTCGCCTGTGTCTTCCAGCCAGCAGTGGCTGGCGGCGGTGAGAAGGTCCTGCACCAGGTCCCCGCCAAAGGCCACGTTTAACACCTGCAGGCCCCGGCAAATGCCCAATATGGGCTTGCCCTGGGCCGCAAAGGCCCGGCAGAGCGCCAGCTCTGTTTCGTCCAGCTGGCGGTCAATGCCCCGGCTGCCCTGGTTTTCCGCGCCGTACAGGGCTGGGTCCATATCCGCGCCGCCGGGCAAAAGCAGGGCCTGGCAGTCCGGCGCGGTCGCTGTGTCCTGGGAGACAGTGACAAGAGCGCCGCAGCTCTCCAGGGCCTCCACATAGTTTGCGCGTTTTTCCCGTTCTCCAAAAAGAAAGACATGTTTCATCGAAATCGCTCCTATCAAAAAGAATGTAGGCGAATCTTGCCGGACCAGCGGGGATTTTGCAGATGAAAAAGTGACCGGGCCGCAAAAAGTTTACAGGAGTATGGTTGACTTCACACCGCTGGGCCTTTATAATAACGGACATAAGCCTTCTATGAACCGCAGAAATTGTAGACAGAATGTGAAATTTTTGTAAATACCATGACCGCTGGATTGCCTGGCCGCGTCTCTAGCTGTCTAATGGAAGACAGGCGGAGGGGGACAGCCGCTGTGAGCGGAAGGCGTTTCCGTTTTACAGCCCGCCCCGGCTGTCTGTCCATGGCGTTTTGGGGAGACCTGCGGGGCTGATTGCAACCGGCCGGGCCTTGCTGCCCTCCAGCCAATACTTTTTGGAAAGGGTGAATGTTTTGACCAATAAAACCAGCAGTGTGGAGAGAAGGAGGAACCCCGGCAGGGGGTCCAAGACATATGCCAGGCGGGAGGAAGAGCAGGGGGCCCGGGGCATAGAGCCCCGCCGGGCCGGACAGAGTGTGCGGCGCAGAAGCGAGAACAAGGTGGCGGCTTTCGTGATTGGGGCCATACTGGTGTGCATGACCATGGTGGCCTTCGCCCTTTGGAGCGTGTGGCAGCAGGCGGCGCCGGACCGGGCCGTGCAGACTGGCGGCGTCCCGGTCACCCTGGACATGAGCCGCACCCAGGTGGTGCAGGAGGATGGCGGGGCAAACTCCGGGGGATACCAGCAGCTTTCGGACCCTTTTCTTGTGCTGGTGAACAACCAGGTTCCCCTGCCAGAGGGCTGGCAGGTCACCCCCAATTTTATTGGGGAGGAGACAGTGGATATCCGCATTTACAACGACTTAAACGACATGTTTCTGGCCGCCCAGGAGGACGGCGTCAGCCTGTGGGTGGCCTCCGGTTACCGGAGCGTGGAGGACCAGGAGCGCATCCTGAACCGAGAGATTGAGAACCACATGCGGGATGACGGCATGACCCAGGAGGAGGCCCGGGACTACTCCCTGCGCACCATCAATCCCCCGGGCCACAGCGAGCATCATACGGGCTTTGTGGTGGACCTTAACGATGTCAGCGATAATTTTGAGGAGACAGAGGCCTACCAGTGGCTGAGCCAGCACGCGGCGGAATATGGCTTTGTGCAGCGGTACCGTTCGGACAAAGTGGCCTTTACAGGCATTGACAATGAGAGCTGGCACTACCGCTATGTAGGCAAAGAGCACGCCCAGCAGATGGAACAGCTGGACATGTGTTTGGAGGAGTATGTGCAGTATTTGAAGGACCAGGGGGTGCAGTAACCGCCTTTCCCGTTTCAGCAGCTTTTGGTATATACGGACACGGGCTGCAGGCGGCAAAAGGCGGCGGAGCTCACTACCGCCAGACTGCACAGCCCAGCGGCAGTGCCAAATTTCCTGCTGAAACGCCGTCAGGCTTGACAAATAGCTGTTCTGCGGGTACAATAGCCGCAGGACAGCTATTTTTATGTGCGGCAAGCAGGAGAGCGGTCTCCGCCGGGAAGCTGGACAGAACCAATTCATCATAACAAGGAGATTGCTCTATGAATGTCGAACTGAAGGAATATGCTCCCTCTTACGAGCAGGACATGAAACAGGATATCGCAGACTTTTTCGCCTTTCACGGGGGACTGGTGGGACGTCAGGCGGAGGCCCAGACCCAAGCCGAGCAAGAGGCTATGGAGACCCTGAAAAGCTGGCAGCAGGGCCGCAGCGCCTTATATGTTGTTCTATGCGAGGGGGAATACGCCGGGTTCCTGCGGCTGGACTACCGGGGGGACCAGGCAGCCTGGATCTAGGACCTTTATGTGCGCCCGGACCTGCGGGGACAGGGCATTGCCTCTCAGGCCATCCGCCGGGCAGAGGGCATTGTCTCTGCCCGGCACGGTTATACGGCTATGTGCATGGATGTGGCACCCAGAAACGAGAAGGCCCTGAGGCTTTATTACCGGCTGGGGTATGACAGCGTCAGCCTTGTCACCCTGCGCCGGGAGTTTGGGGAGAACCCCCGGGACCGGAAGACAGAATTTTTGGGCAGGGAGTTTCGGATTTGATTATTTTTCTTGCCAGCTTATTGCCAACAAGCTGGATTTGTTGTATCATTAACAAATAGCATTTTTTTCATAGAAAGAGGGAAGGATATGAGCACAGTCAGAACAAGATTCGCCCCCAGCCCCACCGGCTTTATGCATGTGGGCAATTTGCGCACCGCCCTTTACGAGTATCTGGTGGCCAAAAGCCAGGGCGGCACCTTTGTCCTCCGGGTGGAGGACACCGACCAGGAACGCTATGTGGAGGGCGCTGTGGACGTGATCTACCATACCCTTCAGCAGGTGGGTCTCACCCACGACGAGGGCCCTGACCTGGGGGGCGGCTACGGCCCCTACATCCAAAGCCAACGGC
>CAJUPK010000139.1:0-5768 GCA_910588415.1 uncultured Oscillospiraceae bacterium
CTCGCAGCCTTTGAAAAGGCTGGCGAAACTTTTTCCCTTGCTCTCAAAAAGTATATATTTTTGCTCTGGCCAATGAGTGCAGCGGTAAAAGTCTTGTCCACTTTTTCAAAAGTGACAGAGCGCGTCCTCCGGCAAGACCGTGGGGCGCTGCCACCATGCCGCCCAGGCAGGAGTTTCGTCTGCATTTTCCGAAGGAAAACGAGCGCGGCGACTTGCCGAAGGCAATGTCAACTTGACCCCCTTCCTTGGCTGCCGCCCAGCCAGCATAGAACCACCACCTGCTTCCACCCAACTACCCCAGAGCCGCCCAGGTAGGAGTTTTGCCCGTATTTCCCGAAGGGAAACAAGCGCTTCGCGCGCAGGGGCGAAACTCCGTGACTTGCCGCAGGCAACGTCATCCATACCTCCCAGCCTTGAAAGGCTGGCGAATGTTTTCCTTTTGCCTCTTTACAGCTCCAGGTCCTTCAAGGAGAATCCCATCCCCTGCAATGTCTCTGGCCTCTGCCGCCAGTCCTCCTTCACCTTCACCCACAGCTGCAAGTTGACCCGGCAGCCAAAAAAGCCCTCCAAATCCTGGCGGGCCAGGGTCCCCACCTTTTTCAGCATAGACCCGTTTTTGCCAATCAGTATGCCCTTATGGCTGCTCTTTTCACAATACAATGTCACGTAAATCTCCAGCCGGTCCTCTTCTTCCCGCATCAGCTCTGTCACTGCAGCCACACCGTGGGGAATCTCCTGGTCCAGCAGCCGCAGCACCTTCTCCCGCACCAGCTCTGCCGCCAGCACCCGTTCCGGCTGGTCCGTAAGAGTGTCCGGGTCAAACAGCCAGCCCCCCGGCTGGGTCAGCTCTTCCAGCTCAGAAAACAGCTCGTCCATGCCGTCGCCCTGTATGGCAGACACAGGCACCACTGCCAGAAAGTTATACAGCTGGGCATAGGCCGCAATCTGTTCCATAAGCACGGACTTGTCCGGCAGCTGGTCGATTTTATTGATAGCCAAAATGGCAGGCATATGGCCCCGCCGGAACCGCTCCACCAGGCTCCGGTCCGCGGCGGAAACAGGAGAACCTGCCTGGACCACCAGCAATCCGGCGTCCACCTCCTCAAGGGTTGTGGTGATGGACTTTACCATATATTCTCCCAAAGAATTGCGGGGCTTCAGCAGGCCGGGGGTGTCCAAAAATACCAGCTGGCAGTCCTGTCTTGTCACCACCCCCATAATGCGGGTGCGGGTGGTCTGGGGCTTATTGGACACAATGGCAATCTTCTCCCCAATGAGTTTGTTCAAAATCGTGGACTTGCCCACATTGGGGCGGCCCACAATGGCAATATAGGCAGATCGTTGGGTATCCATAGTTCTCCTTTCAACCATGCAGATTGGTTTCCTCTATAGGCAGCTTTCCAGGAACTCCACCAGTTTTTCCGGCTGGTCTATGCCTTCCGGGCGCTCCTGGTCCTGGCTTAACACCTGGGCATAGGCCGCTTTCCCATGCTTGGCGATAAACTGCGCGGCCCCCTTAGCGGTATAGCCGTCCTCCGCCCCAAAGTATCCCTTCTGACAGCCGGGCAGTTCCGGGCAGTCATAGCAGCCCTTCAAGCCTTTTTCCCCGGCGCAGGCCACATGGGGACAGCGGCCGTCTTCAAACAGGGTGGCAAAGGAGCAACGGGGGTAAACGCTCCGGCAGCCCCCGCACCACTGGCTGAAGGGGCAGTGGTCACAGTGGTGCCCGCAAACTCCCTGGGGCTCTGTGCCTGCCCTTGCGGCGGCCACAAGGGCAGCCTTTGTCTTGGCGCAGGCCTCTATCCGCGCACCCTGGGGATGATCCCCATGTTCCGGGTCCTGGGAATAGCTCTCCAAAAGCGGGCAGGGAAAGTCCGGACACTCCCCGCAGAAATCCCGGTTTTTCTCTATGGCGCATTGGGCCAGCTGGCACTCCCCATGGAAGGGATGCCCTCCCGTGGCTACACAGCCGCCGCAGCCCATAGACTCCCGAAACTCACAGCTCGCACAGCACAGTCCGCAGTATGTATCGATCTGTCCTCGTATTCTCTCAAAATCTGTCATGCATGTCCCTCTCCCTTCATCTGCTTTTTCCCAATCATCATAAAATAGTGGAGGCAGTCCCCAGTTTTCCCCTCCGCAGCTGGATAGGCCTGGTTCTGATAGGTCACCCGGAATCCCGCCGCCCGCAGCAGCGGACCCTGGTTTTCCAGGTTAAAATCCGGGGGTACCGGTCTCCCCCCTGGCAAGCCGTCCCGATTCCCGCAATGCCGCCCGCCGGCCAGCTGGAGAATCAAGAATCCCCCGGGCCGCAGCACCCGGGCCGCCTCTTCATAAGGCAGCTCCACTTCCCGGTCCACCACCAGCTGGAAGCTCCCTGGTTCAAAAGGCAGGGCTCCCCCGTCCCATGCCTCCACCCGTCCCCCCGCCTGGCCTAGGGTCCGCCAATAGGGGTTTTGCATGGCCTGCTGGCCTGCTGCCGCGCTGACCAGCTCCAACGGATGGCCCAGGTCCAGCAGCTCTTCTGGCCCCATGCCCAAGGCCAGCAGCCGCACCCCGGGCTTCAGAAAGTCCCGCAGCTTTTGCTGAAAGTCCCAGGGCAGAGGGACCTGCCCCATAGAGGCGCCAGGCCCCTGGAGATCACAAGAAGTCCACCGCATATCCTTAGACCCCATACACTTTCCGGCCCTTGGAATAGGTGGTCACCACCATTCCCTGCAGCTCCATTCCTTTAAAGGGCGTGTTGCGGCTCTTTCCATGCAGCCTGTCCGGGTCCACCTTCCACCGCCTGTCCGGGTCAAACAGCACAATATCCGCTGGCGCTCCTGGCCGCAGGGTTCCCGCCTCTATACCCAATATCTCCGCGGGACGCCGGCTCATCTTGTCAAACAGCTGGCTCAGGTTCATCCGGTGCCGCAAAGCGGTCCAGGAGGCTGCCAGAGAGGTCTCCATGCCAATGGCCCCATTGGGCGCGGTGATAAAATCCGCTTTCTCCTCTGGACTGTGGGGAGCATGGTCTGTAGAGATGGCGTCCAGTGTCCCATCCAGAAGCCCCGCAAGCAGCGCCTGACGGTCCTCCTCGCTTCCCAAAGGCGGGTTCATGCGGTAATCCGCGTCCATGGGCTCCAAGGCCTCGTCTGTCAGCAGCAGGTAGTGGGGACAGGTCTCTGCCGTGACCCTAACGCCCCGGCGTTTGGCATCCCGGATCAGCTCCACCGCGCCTTTGGTACTCACATGGCAGATATGCACCGTTGCCCCCAAGCTGGCCGCAGCGGCAATCTCCCGGGCCACGCCGCAGTCCTCCGCCGCAGGGGGAACCCCCTTTACCCCCAGCCGTTTGGACACCGCGCCCTGGTTCATCAGCCCCCCTTTTGCCAGGTCCAGGTCCTCGCAGTGGGCCGCAACCAGCAGGCCCAGCGCCTGGGCTTGCTCCAATGCTTCTAAGAGGCAGCGGCTGCTGCCCACCGGCTTTCCGTCATCGCTGAGAGCCACGGCCCCAGCCCGGCGCAAGGCGGCAAAGTCCGTACACTCCCTACCTTCCATTCCCAGGGTGACGCAGGCCGAGGTGTACACCGTGGCATCTGCCTGGGCCGCCCGTTCCAGCAAACTGGCCACCTGCTCCGGGCTGTCCATGGGGGGCTTGGTGTTGGGCATGGCCAGCAGAGAGGTCACCCCTCCGGCGGCGGCAGCTCTACACGCGGAAAACAAATCCTCCTTATAGGTCTGCCCTGGGTCTCGCAAATGAACATGCAGGTCCACCAGCCCAGGGGCGGCCACCAGGCCCTGGCAGTCCACCGCCTGGCCATCCCCCTGGGACAGCTCCCCGCCCACTGCCAAGATTTTTCCGTCCTCCAGCAAAAGGTCACCCGGCTGGTCCAGCCCTTGGGCCGGGTCAATCACTCTGGCGTTTTTCAGCAACAGCTTCATACACACACCTTTTTCCTATAAATTTCAGTAGGGCTCACGCTCCATCCCCTCCGTTCCCCAGGCCCAGCAGTTCCTCGCAGTACCACTTGGTCAGGGACAGCAGCTCTCTGCCATAGTACGAGGGGAATATGATGGCGTCCGTCTCCGCAGGCAGGCCATAGGCTTCAAACCCAGCGCTGCGGGCCAGGCGCACAGCCCGGTACATGTGGAAATTCTGGCTGACCACCACCACCCGGGTGTCCAACCCATGTTTCTGGGCCAGCTCCATGGCAAACTCCAGGTTCTGCCGGGTGTTCCGGGACTTGTCCTCCATGATGATCCGCTCCGGGTCAATGCCCATGCGCACCAGGGCATTTTTGGCGGTCAGGGATTCCGGGCAGGGCTCGTTCCCGCCCTGGCCTCCGGTGACAATGCACTGCACCTCTTGGTTGCGCTCCAGATATTCCCCGGCCGCGTCCACCCGGTTGCGCAGGCTCATGCCCATCCGCTCCGCGCTGTAGACCTGCGCCCCCAGCACCACCACATTCAGTCCCTCTGGCGGCGGCACGGCCTGGGAGGAGACAATCAGCACCGTGAGATAGGCAGCCCAGCCCAGGCCCAGCACGTACAGGCCAGCCCAAGCCCTGGCCAGCCAACGGCGCCAGCCGCCCAGGCCGGCCAGCCGGGGGTACAGCACTGCCAGCCCTATCCCCATCGCGCACACAAAAATGCCGAATACAGAGCCCTCTCCAAATCCCCCATGAAGAATGGGCAGGCAAAACCACAGGATACCCGCCCCGCACAGGCCCAGAAAGCCCCATTTGCAAACTTTTTTACCCATTCCCAATCCCTAAAGGCTCCTTCAAGCCCCGGCTTCCAGGTCCGGCTTTCTATTAAGAACAGCCGGACCTTCCGTGGTTTGCAGCAAGCCTGCCCTTTCGTCTGTTTCCTCCCTATTATACACCATTCTCCCTGCGGGGTAAACGGTTCTTTCCTATTTTTTGATTTTTGTGAAAAACAGGGGCAGGGGAGAAACCTCTTCCCACAAAAAGAGCGGAGCCCGCCCTCCAGAGAAGGCAGGCTCCATGAAGCTTTATTTTGTAAAATACAGCACACTGTTCAATGGCCGGGACTGGGGCCCATACAGCCACTGGCCGCCCACAAACAGGTTGGCCGACCCACCGCCGTCCAGGTTGATCGCGCTCTCGCACCCCATTGCCACCATAATATCCGACAGCTCCGGCAGACTGGTATAGGCTGTAAGGATCACCAGCCTGCCGTCATACCGCACGCCGATGCACATCCGCCGAGCGTCGCCCAGGGTATCCAGAGAGCCAAAGCCCTCGGCCGCGTAGGTGTCTGTGTTGCCATAGGACCGGCCGTTCTCCACCAGCTTGGGTCCCACGCCAATGGACAGCTGGATATCCTGGGTGCTGGCCCCCGCGTACTCCACGTCCATGCCCACAAAGGCGCCGGGAGTCAAAGACCGGGCAAAGGTGTCGTCCCAGCGGGCCGCCCGCTGCACCACCACAAAGCCCGTGCTGGGAATACTCACATCCTGGTCCTGATAGGCGGCTGTGACAAATCCCTCTTCATCCACTACAGCGGCATATTTGGGCGCAAACCCCAGGCTGCCGCCCCAATCCTTGGTGAAAACCAGCCGGGTGCCGTCCCCGGGAACCGGGAAGCGGTTTACGCCCACCGAGTGGGCCACCTGCTGGGAGCCGTCTGTGGCATTGACCGTCAGGCTGACATTGGTTTTAAAGTTTTCCACAGAGAACCAGCCGGAAGAGTCCATGGTAATGGCCGACTTGGCTGGAGAGAAGTCATTGTAAACCGTCACCGGCCTGCCCTGGTTGATC
>CAJUPK010000139.1:5778-6269 GCA_910588415.1 uncultured Oscillospiraceae bacterium
GCTGCTCATGTTAAAGAAGGCGGCGTTCACCGCGATCTTGGCCCCGGTCCGGCTGACAATAGAGCCCATCCCCTCGCCGCCGCGCACCTGGCCTTTGCCCATGGCCACATTGGCTGTAAAATTGCTGGGGTCAAATTCCACAGCGGCAATCGCCGTGCCGTTCATGCGCTTGCGGATGATCTTGTAGCCCGCTGACTGAGAGCGGTTCAAAAACCGGGAGAACACTGCCGCCGCTTCGTTCCGCCTGGCTGCGCCCTTGGGCTTAAAGGTCATGTCCTCATAGCCGTTGATGATACCCGCCCGCTGGCAGGCCGTTACACTGGCCACCGCATAGTCCGCAATGGAGTTGTAGTCCAAAAACATCATAGGCCCGTTTATCGCAGGCAGCTCCAGGCCCGTGGCCTTGGCAAAATTCGCCACCATCACCGCCATGTCCTGGCGGGTGACCTTCCGGCTGGGGGCAAACTTTCCCCCGCCCACGCCGTTGACTA
>CAJUPK010000140.1 GCA_910588415.1 uncultured Oscillospiraceae bacterium
AAGTCCAGGGCCTCGGTGACGGATTTGTCGCAGAAGTCCGCAATGTTTACCCCGCCCACCGTGACGCCCAGGCTCTCGGGGGAGAGGCGCTTGCCGTGGCAGGCGTCGCAGGGCACGGCGTTCATATAGGTCTCGATCTCCGCCTTGATCCAGTTGGAGGAGGTGTCCTTGTACCGGCGTTCCAGATTGGTGATGACCCCTTCAAAGGCGGCCATGTAGTTGCTGCCGTGGCCATACTCGCCCATGCGGGTGAGCTGGATCTTCTCCCCTTTGGTGCCGTAGAGCAGAATGTCAATGATCTCATCCGGCAGTTCGCCAATAGGAGTGTCCAGGGAAAAATGGTAATGCTTGGCCAGGCCCTCCATGTACATGGAGGCAATGGTGCTGCCCTCCATGGCCCAGCCGCTGGCCTTGAGCCCCCCTTTCCGGATGGAGAGTTTTTTGTCCGGAATAATGTTCTGGGGGTCTATGCGCATGAACACCCCCAGGCCCGTACACTTTTTGCAGGCCCCAAAGGGGTTGTTGAAGGAGAACATCCGGGGGGTCAGCTCGTCCACGCTGACCCCGTGCTCTGGGCAGGCGTAGTTTTGGGAGAAGGTGATGTCCTCCCCGTCTATGACATTGATGATTACCATGCCGCCTGTAAGCCCGGCGGCCACTTCAATGGAATCTGCCAGGCGGGAGCGGATGTCCGCCTTCACGGCCAGCCGGTCCACCACGATCTCAATGGTGTGCTTTTGGTTCTTGTTCAGCTGGATGGGCTCGTTCAGGTCGTACAGGAGGCCGTCTACCCGGGCGCGGACAAAGCCGGATTTGCGGGCCGCGTCAAACTCCTTTACATGCTCGCCCTTGCGGCCCCGCACCACAGGGGCCAGCACCTGGATTCTGGTTTTCTCCTCCAGGGCCAGCACCTGGTCCACAATCTGGTCAATGGTCTGCTGCTTGATTTCCCGGCCGCACTTGGGGCAGTGGGGGATGCCGATGCGGGCGTACAGCAGGCGCAGGTAGTCGTAAATCTCGGTGACAGTGCCCACCGTGGACCGGGGATTTTTGGAGGTGGTCTTCTGGTCAATGGAGATGGCCGGGGACAGGCCGTCAATCTTGTCCACGTCCGGCTTCTCCATCTGGCCCAAAAACATCCGGGCATAGGAGGAAAGGCTCTCCACATACCGGCGCTGCCCTTCGGCATAGATGGTGTCAAAGGCCAGGGAGGACTTTCCCGAGCCGGACAGGCCCGTAAGCACCACCAGCTTGTCCCGGGGAATGGTCACGTCGATATTTTTCAGGTTGTGCTCACGGGCGCCGCGTACTTCTATTTTGTCTAGGCTCATTGGCATTGTTCATCCTTTGACTTAGTTTTTTTATTTGCCCATCCCCGTCTAGGAGCCGGGCAGCAGGGACACAGCTTACAGTGCCTTTTCCATCTGGATGTACAGGCCCTCCTGAAAGATGATGCGAAACCCAAAGGCCTGGTAGAGAGAGACAGCAGGCTCCAGGGAAATCCTTGTGTCCAGGTACAGGCTGCGGCAGTTCTGCTCTTTGGCATGGCGCTCCAGCCTTTTCAGCAGCTCCTTCGCAAAGCCCCTACCCCGATAGGCTGGCCGCACAAACAGCCGCTTGATCTCATCCATCCCGGCTTCTTTTCTCCGGCAGGCAATACATCCCGCGGGAAAGCCGTCTTCATAGGCCACCCAGACATGCTCGATCTTTTCATCCGCATTGTACCGGGTGTAGTACTGTCTGTCCCTGCCCAAAAAGTCCAGCATGTAATCATCATGCTCGGAAAAAAGCTGTAAAACACAGGGGTCTGTTATGCTTTGGGGGGTAATCTCCATGGGGAGCGCTCCTTATCCAATGATCTCCATTTTCCCGCCCGCGATTTTGACTGCCTGGGCATTGGTGAGGCGGACGGTCTCTTCCCCGTCCCCTGCCAGAAGGCCGGGCGGCGAGCCAGTCCCGCAGTGTACGGCCAGTCTGTGGGGCAGATAGCCCAGATTGCCGGGCAGATTCCCTGCCGCGATGATGCTTCCGGCGCTGACCCCCACATAGACCAGGCCCTGCTCCAGCGCTTGGTCCAGAAGCTGGCCAAAGCCGCTGTGCTTTACCCGGTCCAGCAGATATTCTGTGGAGCCCCCGCAGAAGTATACCGTGTCATAGGCGGACAGCTCCTCTAACCCCATGGACCTGTCCAGGTTAAAGTCTGTGATGTGCTCTGGCAGGAAGCCCGCCTGCAGCAGGTCGTTCCGGCACTTGGGCAGCACCGCCTTAGCGTCCTGGTCAATGGCAGCGGTGGGGATGAACAGCGCCCGGGCCTCTGCCGGGGGCTTGCCCAGCAGCTCCAGGAAGCAGGCCTGCACCAGAGGATTCTCAAAGCCAGCGGAGGTCAGCAGCAGTTTCTTTGCCTCTGGGTTTTTCTGAAACCCGTTGAACCAGGCCCGCTCTGAGAAGGGCTTTTTAGGGGGCGAGGGCCTGGATTCCTGGGCGGCCCGGCCCACAGGCAGAAAGCACACCAGCCGGTAGTCCTCCGGCACGCCCAGCACCTGGGCCATTTTCAGGTCGATCCGGTCCTCGTCGGTGATGTGCCCCTCGTACCAGCAGCTCTCGTAGCCCAGGGCATGGATGGCCAGCAGCATGTTCTCAATCGCCGCCGCATAGTCCTGCACCTGGTAGCACCGGTCCCGGTAGGCCAGGATTTTCTGGGTCAGCACGCAGATGGCCGCCGGGGCGGTTTGGGCAATAGGCGGGTCAATCACTGCCTTAAGCCGGGCCAACACCTCCGGGTCGTCCACCGCGATGAGACTGGTGGTCTGCTTATTGCACCCAGAGGGCGCGGCCAGCCCGGCCTCCATGATTTGCCGCAGATGGGCGCGGGGCACAGGGCCAGGGGCGTAGCGGCCCCGGTAACTTTTGCGGCTTAAAATCAAATCCATCATATCCATAAGCTAGGTACTCCCTTCTCTTTCTTCGCCGACACCCACACCGAAGCCGGGCGGAAGCCGCACTTCCAGGCAATGTTCTGGGAGTGGAGGTTGCTGAGACTGGTGCCGTAAAAGGGCACGGCCCCCCGGCGCTCCACCTCATAGGCCAAACCCTCCACCAGCAGGGTGCCCAGGCCCCGGCTCTGGTACTCTGGCAGCACGTCAATGCCCACCTGCCACAGCGTGGGGCTGTCGGCGCTGACCCCGGCCAAAGCGGCAGGCCTGTCCCCGTCCAGGGCCAGCAGAGCCAGCATATCGGGACGGGCAGGGTTTTCCTCTGATTGGAGAGCATTGGGCCAGCTCTCGTTGGGGTAATAGGCGGCAATGTCCTCCCGTTCCAGCCACCGCAGGGTCAGCCCTTCCGGAGCTTGGGCCGGACGGAAGTCCCGGGAGGGGAGATAGTGGTGGAAAGTCTGGGTCAGGGCGAAGCCGCGGGGCTGCAGGATTCCGGCCAGCTTCTGCATCCGGGGAAACTCAAAAAGCCAGTGGGGTTCTTCCGCATCCTTTGACCACTCCTGTAAAGCGGGCCAAAGGCTTCTGTCTGCCATGATGACAGTTGCCGCGCCCACGGTGATCATCTCAAAAAAAGGCATTTTGTCCGAGTAGGCCCGCCGTCCTGGGTTTAGGGCAGGGGGAGTTAAAATCACGCCCCCCTCTTGGAAGCGTTCAGGGCTGGTGTTAAAGTCTATTGCCAGCTGTGCAAGGCCCGTGCGCCAAACCGTTTGCTTATCCATATGTTTCTCCTTTCATGGCAAAGCTGGGGAAATTCCCGCGGCTATGCGTTTGCCTCTATCCAAGCAGGGATAAACCCGCAGCGTACCGCGATTCTCTGGGAGTGGACATTGCCTGCCGCTGTTCCGTAAAAGGGCAGCTTCCCCTGGTTTTCTATTTCCCGGCTAAGGGCGCTGACCAGCCCGGCCCCCAGTCCTTTTCCTCTGTATGCTTCCTCCACGTCAATGCCCACCTGCCACATGACCGCTGTGTCCGCCGAGGCCCCGGCTATCCCGGCAACCCGCCCGCCGTCCAGGGCAGCCAGGGCAATCACGTCCGGCCGGGCCGGGTCATACTGCGGACCCAGGGCCATGGGAAAACGCTGGTTGGGGTAGAACTCCCGGACCGTCTCTCGGTCAAACCACTGGTACTGAAAGCCCTCTGGCAGGGGAAGCGCCGGAAGGGGCTCGCCAGGGAGGAAAAAGTGTTCTGCGCCCCACAGCTCCCGGCCATGTTCCTGCAGCTTCTTGTCCAGAGCCCGCAATGCCGGGAACTCAAACAGCCGGTGGAGCCCGTTCACTTTTCCGGCCAGCTCCTCCACCAGGGGCCGCAGGCTGGGATCTGCTGAGACCACAACGCTGCTGCCCGTGCCAACCATCAACAGCATGGGGTCTTTACGGATGGTGGCCCTGGCCCCGGACCGGAAAGCGGCGGGGGTCAGGGTCAGGCCCGGCTGGGTGAAAGCCTCGGGGGCGCAGCCCAATTCCAGAGCCAGCTGGCGGCAAGCAGTCTCAAAGGCCTGGGATTTGTTCATGGCTTTCCTCCTGCTGGTTATAGATATTTTTTGCACCGCTCAGCCAGTTCCCCCGTGCGCAGCCATTCCCGCAGGGTGGCAAGGCCTGCCTCGTTTCGGGGACAGGGCAGCCACAGGTGCAGATAACCGGTTTCGCTGTATTTGTCCTTTACATGGGCAATGGTCCGCTGGATGTGCTCTTCGTCGCTCCACTGGGGCCAGTGGGCTTTGCTGTACTCTATCATGCGGCGGACCACCCGTTCTGGGTCCAGGTCCCGGTCCGCCTCGCTGACAATGCGCCCGTACAGGTTCCGGGGCGGCTCCTGCCGGGAGGCCCGGTGGTCCTCCACAGCCTCCCGCATGGTCTGCCGCTGCTGGGGGGAAAACCAACGCTCCAGCTCCTTGTCCTCCCACAGCCATTGTCCGGAGATGAACTCATGATTCTCCCGGCTGACCCGGATGCCCACATCATGGTAGGCGGCTACCGTATAGACCATGTTGGGGTCCGCGTCCAGCCCGTCCAGCAGAGCAAAGCTGTTCTCCAAAACTATCCGCACATGCTCAGGCCCATGGGCCCTGTCGTGGGCTTCATAAAGAGGCAGAATATTCTCTTCCACGTATTCCCGCAGTTCTGGGTCAATGTCCCACATGGCTTCCTCTCTCCCTTCAGCCTTTCCGCCTTCTGGGCACAGGCGCGTGGCCCGCGCCCCCGGTCTCCAGCTCTTTGATCTTGTCCCGCAGATAGGCCGCGTGCTCAAACTCCAGAAGCTTGGCCGCTGCCTTCATCTCCTTCTTATACTTCTCAATCAGCTGGACCCGCTCGGCAGGGGTATAGTGCTTCTTTTTCTTCTTCCCATCGTCCTTATGGGAGGAAATCTCCAGGATCTCCGCCACGTCCTTTTTGATGGTCTTGGGGGTGATGCCGTGGTCCAGGTTGTACTTCTCCTGAATGGCCCGGCGGCGCTCGGTCTCCGTGATGGCGTACTCCATGGACTCGGTGACCTGGTCTGCGTACATGATGACCTGGCCCTGGGCGTTGCGGGCGGCCCGGCCAATGGTCTGGATCAGGCTGCGGCCGCTGCGCAGAAAGCCCTCCTTGTCCGCGTCCAGAATAGCCACCAAAGTCACTTCCGGCAGGTCCAGGCCCTCCCGCAGCAGGTTGATGCCCACCAGCACATCGAACTCACCCAGGCGCAGGTCCCGGATGATTTCCATGCGCTCCACCGTGTCGATATCATGGTGCATGTACCGCACCCGGATGCCATAATTCTCCAGGTAGGCGGTCAGGTCCTCGGCCATCTTTTTGGTAAGGGTGGTTATAAGGACCCGCTCTTCCCGCTGGACCCGCAGGTTGATCTCGGAGATCAGGTCGTCAATCTGGCCGTCCGTGGGCTTTACTGTCACCAGGGGGTCCAATAGGCCTGTGGGCCGGATGACCTGCTCCACCACCTGGGCGGACTTCTCCAGCTCTAAATCCCCGGGGGTGGCGCTGACAAAGACCGCCTGGTTGATGTGGGAATAGAACTCGTCAAAGTTCAGGGGCCGGTTGTCATAGGCCGAGGGCAGCCGGAAACCATAGTCCACCAGCATCTGCTTGCGGGCATGGTCCCCCCCGAACATGCCCCGGACCTGGGGCAGGGTCACATGGCTTTCATCCACGAACAGCAGGTAATCGTCCGGGAAATAGTCCAGCAGGGTGAAAGGGGCGCTGCCCGGCTCCCGGCCGGAGAGCACCCGGGAGTAGTTCTCAATGCCCTTGCAGAAGCCGAT
>CAJUPK010000141.1:0-1851 GCA_910588415.1 uncultured Oscillospiraceae bacterium
GACGCTCTTCCGATCTGTAGATGAAACTGGGATGACGCGGCAGGTGCGTGGGATGGCTCGGTCAGCTCGGCCGCCTAGCGGTGGGCAAGTCGCATATCGCGGGATGTCTGGGCATAGAGAGACGGGAGGAGGAGAATGGGATGACCATACCGCCGGAGTTTTTGCGGGAGCTGGAGGAGCGCAGCCGGATCGAGGAGATTGCCCAAGGGTATGTGAACCTGAAACGCCGGGGAAAGAACCTGATTGGCCTATGCCCCTTTCACAATGAGAAGTCCCCTTCCTTCAACATTTACCCGGGGAATAACTCCTACTACTGCTTTGGCTGCGGCAAGGGCGGCGGGGTGATCAACTTTGTCATGGACATTGAGCGGCTGGATTTTATCGAGGCGGTCAAATGGCTGGCCCAGCGGGCCGGGCTGCAGGTGCCGGAGGGCCAGCGGGACGACGGCATGAGCCGCCTGCGGCTGCGCATCATGGAGATTAACCGGGAGGCCGGACGGTTCTTTTACAAGACCCTGGTTTCGCCGGAGGGCAGGGCCGGCCTGGCGTATTTTCAGGGCCGGGGACTGGACCCGGCCACCATCCGGCATTTTGGCCTGGGCTATGCGCCGGAGACAGGCTTTGGGCTGGTCAACCACCTGAAGGCCAAGGGATACACCCGGGAAGAGCTGACCCAGGCGGACATGGCCAGGGTCTCTCAAAAGGGCAATCTGTACGACCGCTACCGGGGCCGGGTGATGTTTCCCATTTTTGACCTGCGGGGCAATGTGGTGGCCTTTGGGGGCCGGATATTGACCGATGAAAAGCCCAAGTATATCAATACCAGCGACACGCCCGTGTACCACAAGAGCAGCGGCCTGTTCGCCATGAACCTGGCCAAAAACACGGGCAGCCGCCAGCTGATTCTGGCCGAGGGGTACATGGACGTGATTGCCCTGCACCGGGCGGGCTTTCAAAATGCCATTGCCTCCCTGGGCACCTCTTTGACCGGGGAGCAGGCGCGGATTATGAAGCGCTACGCGGACGAGGCGGTGATCTGCTATGACTCGGACGAGGCGGGGCAAAAGGCCACCCAGCGGGCCATCCCCATTTTAAAGGACGCGGGACTGCGCGTAAAGGTGATCAGCCTGCCGGGGGGCAAGGACCCGGACGAGTTCATGAAGGTCCAGGGCAAGGACGGGCCCCTGCGCTTTAAGCAGCTGCTGGAGGGGGGCGGCACGGACGTGGAGTACCGGCTGGACAAGCTGCGGGCCCAGTTTGACCTGGACACCGAGGAGGGCCGCCTGCGGTATCTCAGCGAGGCGGCGGAGCAGGTGCTGGCAAAGCTCTCTAACCCCATGGAGCAGGATGTGTACGCGGGCAAGCTGGCGGCAGAGACCGGGGTGGACAAGGGGCGGATTCTGGAGACAGCGGAGCGCCTCTCCAAACGGGAGAGCCAGAGGGAGCAGAAAAAACTGGCCCGCTCCCAAAACCAGATTGCTGGCATCAGCTCTGCGGTCAACCTGGAAAAAAAGGACCATCTGACAGCAGCGCTGGCGGAGGAAGGGGTGATTGACTACCTGTTCCGCCATCAGGACAAGGCAGAGGCCCTGCAAAAGCTTTTGCCCCCGGAAAAGTTTGTAACCAATTTGAACCGCAGAGTATACGCCGCCATATTGGGAAAGACTATACATGGCACGGTTACCCTGGCCGATTTGACAGAGGAGCTGACAGCCGGAGAGATGGGCGAGCTCAGCGGCATACTGGCCCGGCGCCGGGACGCGCCTCCCAAGGGCTCGGATGTGAAGCAGTATATCGGCATCATTCTGAGAGAGGCGAAATATGGCGGAAGCGAGTGGGTGAAGTCTGCCA
>CAJUPK010000141.1:1861-6251 GCA_910588415.1 uncultured Oscillospiraceae bacterium
TGAGGACCTGCGGCAAAAGAAAAAAGGCAAAGACCCGTGACAGGGGACAGAACCATCGGGCGGAGAGCTTTGGACAGAGACAAGAACCTCCCGGGCTGGAAAAGGCCGGGACTTTTGGGGAAAACAGAAAGGAATGGTAGTGGAATGAGCGCACAGCCGGACAAGAAGACCGTGATTAAGGACTTGGTGGAAATGGGCAAGGCCAAGGGCCAGCTGAGCACAAAGGAAATTTTGGACGCTTTGGGCGAGATGGACTTTGACCCGGAGCAGATTGAAAAATTTTATGACACCCTGGAAAACCAGGGGGTGGAGATCGTCGAGGACTTTGACGACATGCAGCTGGACGATGTGGAGCTGGTGAAGACCAGCGAGGTGGAGCTGGAGGGCGGCGAGGGCATTGCCATTGACGACCCGGTGAAGGTGTACCTGAAGGAGATTGGCCGGGTGCCGCTGCTGACCCCCGAGGAGGAGGTAGAGCTGGCCGTGCGCATCAACAATGGGGACGAGGCGGCCAAAAAGCGCCTTTCAGAGGCCAACCTGCGCCTGGTGGTCAGCATTGCCAAGCGCTATGTGGGCCGGGGAATGCACTTTCTGGACTTGATTCAGGAGGGCAATCTGGGCCTTATCAAGGCAGTGGAGAAGTTTGACTACACCAAGGGCTTTAAGTTTTCTACCTATGCCACCTGGTGGATCCGCCAGGCCATCACCCGGGCCATTGCGGACCAGGCCCGGACCATCCGCATCCCGGTCCATATGGTGGAGACCATCAACAAGGTGAAAAAGGCCAACAGCCAGCTGCTGCATGTAAACGGACGGGAGCCCAGCGCCGACGAGATTGCCGAGGAGCTGGAGATGCCTGTGGACAAGGTGCGGGAGATTATGCGGGTGGCCCAGGAGCCGGTCTCCATGGAGACCCCCATTGGCGAGGAGGAGGACAGCCATTTGGGGGACTTTATCCCGGACGACGACGCCCCGGCCCCCCAGGATGCTGCCAGCCACACGCTGCTGAAGGAGACCCTGGGCAATGTACTGGATTCTTTGACCACCCGGGAGGAAAAGGTGCTGCGCCTGCGCTTTGGCCTGGAGGACGGCCGGTCCCGCACCCTGGAGGAAGTGGGCAAGGAGTTCAATGTGACCCGGGAGCGTATCCGGCAGATTGAGGCCAAGGCCCTGCGGAAGCTGCGCCACCCCAGCCGCTCGAAAAAACTGAAGGATTTTTTGGACTGATGCGGGAGGGCGGCATGAGGCGGTTCTGGTTGGCCCCCAGGCAGGAGGCCGCCCGGCGGATGGCCAAGGACGCTGGGGGCAGGCCGGGCTATTCATACTCTCTGACAGCGGACGAGTATGCCTCTGCCTGGGTAAAGCAGGCGCTGTCTGGCTGAGGACAGCAGGGAAACGGAGAGTTAAGCAGCATGGTAATGACGTTAGAGGCGGACTACGCCGTGAGAATTGTAGAATACCTGACCCGCAATCCCGGCCGCTGGGACGCCAGGACCATTTCGGAGAAGATGCAGGTCCCCCTGCGGTTCTGCCTGAAGATCCTCCGAGGGCTGGTGCAGCAGGAGCTGGTATGCTCTTTTAAAGGAGCAAAGGGCGGCTACAGCCTGGCCAGGCCCGCAGGCGAGATTACCCTTTTGCAGGTGATTGAGAGCGTGGAGGGGCCCTACATGCTCAGCCGCTGCCAGAAGGAGGAGTACAGCTGCGGCCGGGAACACTGCAGGCTGCACAATATCTATGAGAAGGTCAGCGAGACTGTGCGCCAGGAGCTAAGCGGCTACACCTTTGACATGATCTGCGAAGGACAGGAGGGGGAGGACCATGGTTTCACCGGTGTTGATTCGCAGGAATTATGTGATTCGTAAGCGGAGACAATGGGGGCAATGGTATAATCGCGGAGAAAGGTGAAAAGAAACCACGGGGGAAAGGAAGGACGCAATGAGACAGATTGGTGTATGGGGGGCTGGCACCTGGGGCGTGGCCCTGGCAAGGATGCTGGCCCATACGGGCAGCCAGGTGACGGTTTGGTCGCCCCTGGCGCAGGAGGTGGAGGAGCTGTCCCGGCGGCGGGTCCATCCCCACCTGCCGGGCATACAGCTTCCCCCAGAGCTGCGGTTTACCGGGGACATGGCGGCCGCCTGCACGGGCAAGGAGCTTTTGCTGCTGGCGGTTCCCTCGCCCTTTGTCCGGGAGACGGTCCGGAAAGCGGCGGCCTGGCTGCAGGAGGGGCAGATCGTGGTGAGCGCGGCCAAGGGCATAGAGGCCGGCACCCTGCTTACCATGACAGAGGTGATAGAGGATGAACTGAACCAGGCTGGGGCAGGGCCTGTCCGGTTGGCAGCCCTTTCCGGGCCCACCCACGCGGAGGAGGTGGCCCTGGACATGCCCACCACCATTGTGTCTGCCAGCAGCGACCCGGAGGCCGCTGCAATTGTGCAGGAGGTGTTTATGAACACCTGTATGCGGGTGTATACCAACGGGGATATCCGCGGGGTGGAGCTGTGCGGGGCGGTGAAGAATATCATTGCCCTGGCAGCAGGCATTTCCCGGGGATTGGGCTATGGGGACAACACCAAGGCGGCCATTATTACCCGGGGCCTGGCAGAGATTACCCGGCTGGGCTGTGCCCTGGGCTGCGTGGAGCAGACCTTTACGGGCTTGGCGGGCATTGGCGACCTGATTGTCACGGCCACCAGCGCCCACAGCCGCAACAACCGCTGCGGTGAGCTGATTGGCCAGGGCCTGAGCCCCCAGGAAGCGGTGGAACAGGTGGGCATGGTGGTAGAGGGGCTCAATGCCCTTCCGGCGGCGCTGGCTTTGGCCCGGCGCTGCGGGGTGGAGATGCCCATTGTAGAGGCAGTGGACGCCATTGTTGCCCGCAGGACCAGCCCGGCGGAAGCGGTGAAAGAGCTGATGGGCCGGGACAAAAAAGGGGAGCGCCTGCACCCCCTGAACGGATAGAACCGAAAAAAGCCTGTGGAGGGGGAATCCACAGGCTTTTTGAACAGGCAGCCGGGCCAAGATCCAGCGTTTTTTCCGTTTTCAGGCGGGATTTAGGCGCCAAAAATCTCCTGGGCTTTCCGCATGTGCTCTATGATCTTTACGCCAAAGGGGCAGCGGGGCTCGCAGGCGCCGCAGGCCACGCAGTCGCCTGCCTTGGCGGACAGCGCTGCATAGTGTCCTCTCACGGTCTCTGGCACAGAGCCCTGGGCCTGGCACAAGTCGGCAAATTTGTTTACAGTGGCAATGTCAATGCCCGCGGTGCAGGGGGCGCAGTGGCCGCAGTACATGCAGGCGTCTACAAAGGGGCGGGAGGGGAAGCTGCTCAGCAGGGCGGTGTAGTCCTTCTCCTCCTGGGGCAGCTGGCAATAGGCCACGGATTCCCGCAGCTCCTCCAGGGTTCTGGCGCCGCTGAGCACAGTGGCCACGCCGGGACGGGTCAGGCAGTAGTACAGGCACTGGGCCACTGTCATGGCCGCGCCAAAGGGAGAGGACTGGGCGCTCAGCAGGGCGCCGCCGCCAAAGGGCTTCATAACAGTCAGGGCCACTCCCTGGCTTTCGCACAGGCTGTACAGCTCCCGGCGCTCTGGGTCTGTGTGGGAGAGCAGGTCCAGGGCCTCATAGCTGGCCTTGTCAAACAGGGTGTTGATGTCCTCGCTAGGGGGAAGAATGTCATAGGCTGGGTTGCTGCTGAACATGATCACGTCAATCAGCCCGGTCTTGGCCGCCAGAAGGGCAATGCGGGGATTGTGGGTGCTGAGGCCCAAGTGGCGAATGGTCCCCGCGGACTGCAGCTCCTGGGCGTAGGCAAGGACCGGACCCTTAAACACAAGGTCAAAGTCCTCCTGCTGGTCTATGTAGTGGATCATGCCCACATCCACATAGTCTGTGGCCAGGCGGGAGAGCAAATCGGCAAAAGCGGCCTTCACCTGGTCCATGTCTCTGGTGCGGGCGTACTGGCCGTCTATCCAGGCGGAGCACAGGTGGGCCTGCAGGATAAACTTCTCCCGCTGGCCAGCCATGGCCTGGCCAAAGGCGTCCCGCATGGTGGGATGGGGGCTGAACAGGTCGAAAAAGTTGACGCCAGCCTCCACGGCCGCGTGAAGCATCTCCACAGCCGCGGCTGTGTCCAGCTCCATAATGGCCTCGCAGCCCAGGCCGATCTCACTGACAGACAGGCCTGTGCGTCCCAGGGGTCTGTAATTCATGGGCGTTCCTCCTTTTTGCCCTCCCGGGGGAGAACATTTGTGTTGTTTTGCTGTAAGGATAGTATACAATAGCCTTTAGGGAAAGTCAATAGGGGATTCGAGGGGGAAGGGCGGGGCTAGGGAGTGTCCAAAACGCAGCTTTTTGACGATGTTTTGGCCTCCGGCGGCTCAGGGGCTTCGCCCCC
>CAJUPK010000142.1 GCA_910588415.1 uncultured Oscillospiraceae bacterium
CAGCAGGATGTGTACCTGTTCTCCGGCACAGTGTTTGAAAACATTGAGTACGGCAAGCCCGGGGCCAGCCGGGAGGAGGTTATGGCTGCCGCCCGGCAGGCCGGGGCCCACGAGTTCATCACGGGCCTCAGCAAGGGGTACGACACCTATGTGGGCGAGCGGGGCGTGAAGCTCTCCGGCGGGCAGAAGCAGCGCATCAGCATTGCCCGGGCCTTTTTGAAGAACCCGCCCATTCTGATTTTGGACGAGGCCACCAGCGCTCTGGACAATGAGAGCGAGAAGATTGTGCAGGAATCCCTGGAAAAACTCTCGAAAGGCCGCACCACCTTTACCATTGCCCACAGGCTGAGCACCATTCAGAACGCCACAGTGATCTTGGTGCTGACCGAGAAGGGAATTGAAGAAAAAGGCACGCACCAAGAGCTGATGGAAAAGGGCGGGGTATACTACCACCTGTACAGTACCTACAGCGGGGAGAAGACCTGATTTCCCCTTGCCGGGGCGGGCCGGAAGGGGCGCGTATGCTTAGACGGACGCGCCGGGTCCCGGCTGCCCCCGGCCGGAGAAAGAGCTTGAGACGCCGGGGCCGCCTCCTCTTGCCCGCCTCAAAGCGGCTGATAATACAATGAGTAAGAAAGAACCTGTACCAATAGGAGCAGCCGGGCGCTTTTCAGCTCTTTTGAGCGCTGGCAGCGCTGCAGACCCTGCGGAACACCCGATCCTATCTCGAAAACCGTGGTACAGATCCTACTGGGTATAGGTTTTAAGTAAACGCAAAAGTTCTTGAAGATTCTTAAGAAACTTCTTTCAAGAAGATTATTAAGCCGTCGGAGACGACCTTAGGAGGAGTGACAGGATGACCAAAGAGCAATTCTACGAAGGACTGCGGGGCAAGCGGGTGGCTTTCTGCGGCATTGGCCGCAGCCACATGCCCCTGATGGAGCAGTTCCAGTCCCATGGGGCAAAGGTGGCTGCCCGGGACAAACGGAGCCTGGCGGAATTGGGCGAAAACGGCCAGAAGCTGCAGGCCCTGGGCGTGGAGCTGATTTTGGGCGAGGATTACCTGAAGGACCTGACAGAGGATATCATCTTCCGCACGCCGGGGATGAAGTTCCACCTGCCAGAGCTGGAGGAGGCCCGGCGCAGGGGCGGGGTGGTTACCAGCGAGATGGAGGTGTTCTTTAAGCTTTGCCCCTGCAAAATTTACGCGGTGACCGGCAGCGACGGCAAGACCACGACCACCTCTATCCTGGCGGAGTTTTTACGGGCAGAGGGCAAAACCGTCCGCCTGGGCGGGAATATCGGAAAGCCCCTGCTGCCGGAGATTGACGCCATTGCCCCGGAGGACGTGGCTGTGGTGGAGCTGTCCAGCTTTCAGCTGATCTCCATGCGGGAAAGCCCGGACGTGGCTGTGGTGACCAACCTGGCGCCCAACCATCTGGACATTCACAAGGACATGGAGGAGTATGTGCAGGCCAAAAAGAACATCTTTCTCCACCAGGACGGCTTTGGCCGCACTGTGCTTAATGCGGACAACACTGTCACCGCTGGGTTCGCGCCAGAGGTCCGGGGAGACTGCTGGCGGTTCAGCCGCAGGGAGAGTCCGGAGCGGGGGGTGTTCTGCAACGGGCAGGATATCTTTGTGAACGGGGAGAAGCTGATGGCTGTCCAGGACATCCAACTGCCCGGCTGGCACAATGTGGAAAACTACATGGCTGCCATTGCCGCGGCCTGGGGAGACGTGAGCCCGGAGAATATGCGCCGGGTGGCGGAAGAATTTGCCGGTGTGGAACACCGCATGGAGTTTGTGCGGGAGAGAAACGGGGTAAAATATTATAATGACTCCATTGCCAGCTCCCCCAGCCGGACCATCTCTGGCACCCTTTCCTTTTACAAGGAGAAGATCATTCTGATCTGCGGCGGGTACGATAAGCATATTCCTTACGAGCCCTTGGGTCCGGCGGTACGGGAGAAGGTAAAGACCCTTGTTCTGATGGGCGACACAGGCCCGAAGATTGAGCAGGCGGTACGGGAGGCGAAGAGCGGGGAGCCCCTGCCGGAGATTCTGCACGCCAGGGATATGGCACAGGCCGTGGCCCTGGCCGCAGAGGCGGCAGCCCCCGGGGACGTGGTGTCCCTGTCCCCGGCCTCGGCTTCCTTTGACATGTACCCTGGCTTTGAAGCAAGGGGCAGGCATTTTAAGGAGCTGGTGAAGGGGCTGTGAAGGGAGCCTTTGCTAGGAACGGGCGGATATCTGACGCCCAGCGCTTTTGCCCAGGAACAGAAACCGGGCGGGGGCTGAGAACCGCGAAGGGATACGGAGGCTATATAGTTCTTTTGAGAAGGGACCTGCCAAGAGAGCACTTGGGATTTTTATAGAAAGAACGGGCTTGCGGCGGATGAAAAGCACGTTTGCCCAAAGCCCGGATAGGACGGCAGAAGAGAAAAGCCAGGCCCTTTACACAGCCTGGCCCAACAGACGGAAAAGGGAGGATACCATATTGAGAAATGACAGAACAGCAGGCAGGCGCCGGAGCTTTGGCGGCCAGGAGGCGGACGCGTACCGGCCCAGCGCTGCCAGCACGCCGGAAGAAATTATGATCGTGGCAGCGCTGAAACGCTGCGGGGGCGACGGCGTTCCCTCCAAATCCCTGCAGCGGGAGGCGGGGATCCGCAGCAAAGACGCTTTTTACCAGGCCCTGCACAGCCTGGAGGAAAAAGGAGAGGTGACAGTGGACAAGGACCACTGGGCCAAGCTGGCTCCTCCGGTCAAAGAGATGGAGGCCACCATTGTCTCCCTTTCCGAGCGCTTCGGCTTTGCCCGGCCCAAGGCGGGGGAGGACATTTTCATCCCCGGCCGGGACCTGAACGGGGCCTTTGTGGGAGACACGGTGATTCTGGCTGGACTGCAAAAGCGGGACAAGGGTCCCAGCGGCCGGGTGAAGCGCATTGTGCAGCGGGGAGAGCAAAAGCTTACCGGTACCATGCGCATGGAGGGACCTGTGGCGCGGGTAACCCCGGACGGGGCCATCCGGTATGACATGGAGGTGCCCGCGGGCAAGACCGGCGGGGCCAAGGACGGGGACAAGGTGCTGATCGTTCCCCGGCAGGACGGCCGGGGAGACTGGCGGGAGGCGGAGGTCGCCTTTGTGTTCGGCGCTGGAGACCGGGCCCGGGTCTGCGCGGACGCCATTATTGAGCGCTGCGGAATTCCCACCGAGTTTCCGGCCGATGTGATGGACCAGGCGGAAAAGATCAGCCAGATGACTGTAACCCAGGCGGACATTGCGGAGCGCCTGGACCTGCGGGACGAGCCCATCTTTACCATAGACAGCGCGGACGCCAAGGACCTGGACGACGCGGTCTCTGCCCACAGGACAGTGGACGGCTACACCCTGGGGGTGCATATTGCGGACGTGTCCCACTATGTGAAGGCGGGAACGCCCATTGACAACGAGGCCTTCCTCCGGGGTACCTCCGTGTACTTTGCGGACCGGGTGATCCCCATGCTGCCAGAGGCCCTCTCCAACGGAGTGTGCTCTCTGAACGCGGGCACAGAGAAGCTGACCTTCTCGGCCCTGATGGACTTTGACCAGGAGGGCAATATGGTTGGCTACCGCTTTGAGAAGACGGTGATCAACTCCAAGGTCCGGGGGGTGTACAGCGAGGTGAACCAGATTTTTGAGGGCGCGGCTGGCCAGGACATTCTGGACAAATACGCCCCGGTGATGGAGAGCTTGCAGACAGCCAAGGAGCTGGCGGACATTCTGGGCCGGAACGGCAAGGCCCGGGGCCAGATGGACCTGACCAGCGATGAGACCAAATTTATCCTGGACGAGGACGGGGTGTGCGTGGACATCCTGCCCCGGGTCCAGGGCGTCTCCGAGGAGATGATTGAGCAGCTGATGGTGGCGGCCAACACGGCGGCAGCCAAAGCCTCTTTAGATGCAGAGATCCCCTTCCTGTACCGGGTGCATGAGAAGCCCAGCCCGGACCGGGTGGTGGAGCTCTATGACCTGCTGGACCGGCTGGGGGTTCCGTGCGGGGAGCTGAAGAAGGGCACGCCGGCTGCCAAGGACTTTGCGGCAGTGCTGGGCCGGGTGAAGGGCACCAGCAAGGAATCCCTGGTGAACCAGCGGATTTTGCGCACCATGGACAAGGCCCGGTACGACCACCGGGAGCTAGGGCACTTTGGTCTGGCCCTGGCTGAGTACAGCCACTTCACCTCTCCCATCCGGCGGTACCCAGACACCTCCATCCACCGCATACTGGGCGACCTGGTCAGGGGCAAGGACAGGGACGCCATCAAAAAGCAGTATAGGGCCTTTGCAGAGGAGTCCGCTTTAGAGAGCTCGAAAAACGAGGTGCGGGCTGTGACCGGCGAGCGGGACGCAGAGGACTGCTACACCGCGGAGTATATGCGGGCCCACTTGGGGGAACACCACAAGGGGGTCATCAACGGGGTAACGCCCAAGGGGATTTTTGTAAAGCTTGCCAACAATGCCGAGGGCTTTGTCAGCCTCAGCGACTTTGAAGGCTGCGACTTTGAGTTTGACGGGGAGATCTGCCACAGGGACCTGCGGGGCGGCCGGGTGCTGATGATGGGCCAGGAGCTGGACATCATCATTGCGGGCGCGGACGTGGCCACGGGAAGAATAGACTTTATGCCTGAAGAGGCATAAACCCTGGACAAAGGGCATATGGTTGCATGGGATGGCAGCTTGTGCGGCCCTGGCCTGGAAAAAAGCCGGGGCATAAGCGGGCCTAAGCCTTCCAAAATGTCTCCTGAAAGAGATTTCTGCCAATGAAAAGCTTCTTTATTTCCGCTGTGCTGGGCCTGCTGGCCCTGGCCCTGGTGAACCTGACAGGCTCTTACACCGGGGTGTTTATTGCGGTCAACCGGCTGTCCCTGGCAGCCTCTGGGGTGCTGGGGGTACCGGGGGTTACTCTGCTGGTGATACTGAACACGCTGCTGCTGTAAAGGGAAACAGGGGCGGTGTGCAGAAAAATATAAGGATGTGAAACTATGTTTTTAATCAACGCAAGCTATCTGGACAAGGATTTCCGGCTGGTCCGGGGGGACATAGAAATAGACGGGGGAAAGATTGTCCGCACCGGGCAGAGCCTGTCCCGCAAAGAGGAGGACATGGCAGTGGACTGCCAGGGCTATACGGTAGTGCCCGGCTTTGTAGACGTACACATCCATGGCTGCGATGGAGCGGACACAGGCGACGGCACGCCAGAGGCCATTGCAACCATGGCCCGGTTTTTGCTGTCCCACGGGGTGACCTCCTTCTGCCCCACCACAGCCACAGTGAGCAGCGACACCATTAAGGCCGCCCTTCTGGCTGCCAAAGAGGTCCACAACCATCCTGTGGAGGATGGGGCCAAGGTGGCGGGCGTGAACATGGAGGGACCCTTTTTCTCCCGGGAGCGCAAAGGCGCCCAGAACGAAGAGTTCCTTTTGCCCCCTGATTTTGCGCTGTTTCAGGAATGGTACCAGCTCTCTGAGGGATTGGTGCGGCTGATCGACCTGGCCACAGAGCAGCCCGGCGGCCAGGAGTTTGTGGAGAAGGCCAAGGAGCTCTGTACGGTTTCCATTGCCCACACCACGGCCACCTATCAGGAGGCAAAGGCTGCCTTTGACTGGGGCGTGACCCATGTGACCCACCTGTTCAACGCCATGAACGGCCTGCACCACCGCAACCCTGGGGTGGTGGGCGCTGCCCTGGAGGACGAGCGGGTCCGGGCCGAGCTGATCTGCGACGGGGAGCACATCCACCCGGCTGTGCTGAAAATTGCCTTCCGCCAGCTGGGCGGCCGGGCCCTGATTGTCAGCGACTCTCTGCGGGCCAACGGGATGCCCGAGGGCGCTGGGTACGAGCTGGGCGGCCAGACCGTGCGGATCACAGGGGGCAAGTGTACGCTGCCAGACGGCACCATTGCGGGCTCTGTAAGCAATCTGCACCAGGAGGTGAAAAACCTGGTCAGCTGGGGCGTGCCCTTTGAGCAGGCCGTGCGATCCGCCTCCCTGGTTCCTGCCCAGGCCATTGGCCGGGATGGGGAGATAGGCAGCATAGAGCCCGGCAAGGCGGCCGATCTGGTGGTGCTGGACGATCAGCTGGACATTGTCTCTGTCTGGGTGAGCCATGGGGAGAACACCCACCTGCTGGCCAAAGACCCTGCCGCCCCTTCCGCAAACCGGTCCTGAATCGGGCGGCTGAGCGGCTGTTATG
>CAJUPK010000143.1 GCA_910588415.1 uncultured Oscillospiraceae bacterium
CGGGCAGTGGTCGCTGCCCAGATACTGGGGGAGAATCAAACTGTCCAAAAGAACCGGGGCCAGCCGCCGGTCCGCCAAAAAGTAGTCGATGCGCCACCCCGTGTTGTTCTGGCGGGAGTTGTTCATATAGCTCCACCAGGAGTAGGCGCCCTCCTGGTCCGGGTAAAAATGCCGGTAGCTGTCCAAAAACCCGCTGGCCAGCAACTCGCTGAATTTCCCCCGCTCTTCATAGGTATATCCCGCGTTGCCGATGTTGCTCCGGTCGTTTTTCAAGTCAATGGGCCGGTGGGCCACATTCAGGTCCCCGCAGACGATCACGGGCTTTCTCTCCCGCAGCCGGGCTAAAAACTCCCGCAGGCAGTCCTCAAAGGCCATCCGGAAGTCCAGCCGCTCCAAGCCCCGCTGGGAGTTTGGCGTGTACACGGTCACCAGAATAAAGTCCGGGTACTCCGCGGCGATCAGCCGTCCCTCCCGGTCGTACTCCTCCCGGCCCAGGCCATATTCCACAGAGAGCGGCTGGGGCTTTGTAAAGATGGCTGTGCCGGAATAGCCTTTCTTTTCCGCCGAATTCCAGTATTCCCGGTATCCGGGAAAGGCAAAGTCCCCCTGTTCCCGCTGCATTTTCGTCTCCTGCAGGCAGATCACATCCGGGTCTTCCCCCTGCACCATCTCCATAAATCCCTTGCCCATGCAGGCCCGCAGCCCGTTCACATTCCACGAGATCAGCTTCATCCAATCCCCTCTTCCTTTCCCAGGCAGCCGCGCTTTTGGACCCCTTCATGGGCAGGGGACCGCCCGGCTTTCGCCCGCTTTCTGACTACATTATATTAACTAATTGTAAAAAATCATAAATGCGCCCCAAACCTCTAGGCTTTTTCATGGCAATGTGTTATAATTGGTACACGGCTTGGACCAAGATAGCGAACACAGCCTATCTGGCCGTGTACCGGGAGTTTCCTCTCTTCGCGCCCAGCGCTCAGCTTTTGCTTTGCAAAAGTGCAGAGTAAACTCTCTGGGCTTAGCGCTAAGATGAACACGGCTCGGACCAAGATAGTGAATACAGCCTATCCGACCGTGTACCGGGAGTTTCCTCTCTTCGCGCCCAGCGCTCAGCTTTTGCTTTGCAAAAGTGCAGAGTAAACTCCCTGGGCTTAGCGCTAAGATGAACGCGGCTCGGACCAAGATAGTAAATATAAGCCTATCTGGCCGTGTACCGGTCCATTGCAATGTGGCGTCACAGAGCCCCCAGGCTTTGCAAACAGCGGCAGGCTTTTATACAATTTTATACAGCCCTTTCATTTTTGCGCTGCCGCAGGAACTGCCCGCCGCAGGGCGGGGCCACCTCCGGGTGGAAAATAAATTGGAGGTATGATACATGAAAAATCCCGTAGTCACCATTGAAACCAACCAGGGCGTGATCAAGGTGGAGCTCTTCCCCGACGTGGCCCCCAACACCGTGAACAACTTTATCTCTTTAGTTCACAAGGGCTTTTACGACGGCACCATTTTCCACCGGGTCATCCCAGGCTTTATGATCCAGGGCGGCGACCCGGAAGGCACCGGCATGGGCGGCCCTGGCTATGGGATTAAGGGCGAGTTTTCCGCCAACGGCTTTGAGAACAGCCTGAAGCACACCACCGGGGTCATCTCCATGGCCCGGTCCCAGCACCCCAACAGCGCTGGTTCCCAGTTCTTCATCATGGTCAGCGACGCCGCCTATCTGGACGGCCAGTACGCTGCCTTTGGCAAGGTGCTGGAGGGCCAAGAGGTGGCAGAGGCCATTGTGAACGCCCCCCGCGACCGGGATGACCGCCCCGACCAGGACCAGATTATGGAGAGAGTGACTGTGGAGACCTTTGGGGAGGAATACCCGGAGCCAGAGGCTGGCCCAGAGTATTAAACATACAAGGCTCCGGGGCAATCGGACCAAGGAGGCGGCTGGTTCGCGGCTTGTCTGTCGCCGCCAGGGCCTTACCCTGGCCCGTGATTTTCGCGAAGCCCAGGGCCGGCCGCACTGCCCCTATCTTCCTTACTTTCCTTTTAAAAAGCGATTCGTTCCATCACGAGAGGTCCCAGTTGGGGCCTCTCTTTTGTAATGGAAAGGGCTTCTTCCAGCCGCTTTACCGCCCGCTGGCACTGGGCCTGGGTCTGGGCATAGAGCCTTGCCACGGGCTGCCCCTGCTCGGCAAATTCGCCCCGGTTTTTCAGCAGCACAATGCCCGCGCCATAGTCAATCTGCGCCTCCTTGGTCTCCCGGCCAGCGCCCAGCTCCAGGGCGGCCAGGCCGCAGAGTTCCGCATCCAGCCGGGCAATATACCCGGTTTCCGGCATAGGGAACTCCCTGCATACAGGGGACAGGGGCAGGCGGTCCGGGTGGTCCAAAAAGTCCCTGTCCCCGCCCTGGGCCTCCACCATCCGGCACAGCACTTCAAAGGCCGCGCCAGACTCCACTGCCTGGGCTGTCTGGGCCAAAGCCTGCTCCTGGTCTTCCGCCAGCCCGGCCAGCACAATCATGCCCGCTGCCAGCTGGCGGCACAGCTCTGCCAGCCGCTGGTCCCCCCGGCCTTTCAGCATCTCTACGGCCTCGGCCACCTCCAGGGCGTTGCCGATGTGCCTGCCCAGGGGCATGTCCATGTCTGTAATCACCGCGGCGGTGCGCCTGCCTGCCCCATTGCCTGTGTCCACCATCAGGCGGGCCAGCTTCAGCGCCTCTTCCCGGGTCTTCATAAAGGCCCCGGAGCCCACCTTCACATCCAGCAGAATGGCGTCCGCGCCAGAGGCCAACTTTTTGGACATAATGCTGGCGGCAATCAGGGGCAGGCTGTCCACCGTGGCGGTCACGTCCCGCAGGGCATAGAGCTTCTTGTCCGCAGGGCACAGGCTGCCGGACTGGCCCACTACCGCGATGCCTGTCTCCCGGACGATCTCAAAAAACCGCTCCCGGGGGATGTCCATGCGCACGCCGGGGATACTCTCCAGCTTATCCACCGTTCCCCCCGTGTGGCCCAGGCCCCGGCCGCTCATTTTGGCGGTCTTTACCCCGCAGGCCGCAGCAATGGGCCCTGCAATCAAGGTGGTCTTGTCCCCTACCCCGCCGGTGGAGTGCTTGTCCACCTTCACCCCGGGAATGGCGGACAGGTCCGCCATGTCCCCAGAGCGGGCCATGCTCAAGGTCAGGTCCACGGTCTCCTCCTGGGTCATGCCCTGGAAGAAAATGGCCATCAGCAGGGCAGAGAGCTGGTAGTCCGGAATCTCCCCGCTGGCCGCTCCTTTGGCGAACCAGGCAATCTCCTCCTGGGTCAGCCTGCCCCCCTGCCGCTTTTTATGGATCAGCTCTACCATTCGCATGGGCGTCTCACTCTCCAATCAGATTATCCGGCCCAAAGGCCATGGGCAAAAGCTCCTCCAAGGTCATGGTCTTTTCCTCCTGGCCATCGGTCATGATGACCAGAAAGTCCGGGGCACAGAACTCCCGCATCACCTGGCGGCATACCCCGCAAGGAGCGCAAAAAGAAGTTGGCTCCTGCCCCTGGGGGCCGCCAGTCACCGCAATGGCCGCAAACTTTCTCTGCCCATCCGCTACAGCCCGGAAAAAAGCGGTGCGTTCCGCGCAGTTTCCCGGCGACAGGGATGCGCACTCAATATTGCAGCCAGCGTACACAGTGCCGTCCCCGCACAGCAGGGCAGCCCCCACCGCAAAGCCGGAATAGGGGCAGTACGCGCTCTTCCGAGCCTCGCCGGCCCGTTCCAGCAGCGCTGCCCGCAGGCTTGCGCCTATCTCTTTCATATGGACCTCTCCTATTCTCCTGGGGTTTTCACAGCCGGTTTCACAACTGGGCAGAAGCGGGCACTCTGCCCATGGCCAGCACTTCCTCCAGCTGGTCCCGGGTGGGCAGGCCCTCGTTGTCGCTTTTGTGGCTGATCTGTATAGCCCCTATGGCATTGCCCCGGCGGGCGGCTTCCGCCAAGCTCAGGCCCTCTGCCAAAGCGCTGATGACCCCAGCGGCAAAGCCGTCTCCCGCGCCCACGGTGTCCACCAGCTTCTCCACCGGGACGCCCGGCGCAAAGCCAGAGCCGCTCTCCCTGCAGGACCAGAAAGCCCCGTCGCCGCCCAGCTTTACCACCACCTGCCTGGCCCCCAGCCCGTGGAAAAAGCCAGCTACCTCCTCCGGGCTCTGGCAGCGCCCGCCGCTCAGCGTGCGGCCTTCGCCAATCCCCGGCAGCACCACGTCCGCCCCTTTTTCCGCCAGTCCGCAGATGGCCTCCGCCATTCTCTGCTGGCTGGGCCAGAGCTGGGGCCGCAGGTTGGGGTCCAGGCTGACGGTCATGCCCGCCTCTTTGGCCCGCTCCATCAGCCGCAGGGTGGCGGCAAAGGCGCTTTCAGACACAGCGGGAAAGATACCTGTCACGTGCAGCCAGCCGCAGCCGGAAAGGTCCAGCCTGTCTATATCCTCCGGCGTAATTTGGGAAGCCGCCGAGCCCCGCCTATAATAGGCAATATCCGGGTCCCCCTCTTGGGTAGAGCTTTTCAGCATCAGGCCCGTCAGCTCTCCCTTGGCCACAGCGGCCAGGCTCTGGTCAATGCCGTTGGCCTTCATCCCCTCCAGAATTCTGGCTCCTACAGGGTCATCCCCCAGCCGGGTGCAGTAGGCAGGGCTGTGTCCCAGCCGGGCCAGTCCCACTGCCACATTGTACTCCGCCCCTGCGATAGAGGCGCTAAAGCGCCCTGCCTGGTGCAGGGGGCCCTCTTCCTCCGCCATAAACAAGCCCATGGGCTCGCCCAGCAACACAACTTTCATCCGCTCTCTCCTTTATGCCACGCTTATCTCACACGTATACCACGCTATATCCTTATTATACCACAAAGGCGCGGGATGTTTTCTCTGCACTTTTGCAAAGCAAAAGCGAGCGCTGCGACTTGCCGCAGGCAATGTCGCCGCGAAGAGAGAAAACTCCCTGTACACGGCCACATAGACTATATATACCATCCTGGTCCGTGCCGTGTACATGATACCAGCTTCTCCGTCCTAAACCCTGGTGACTGCCAGGGTGCAAGGACCGCTTATTGCAACCTCTCCCGAACCAGCGGGGATAAACAGGCTGTCCCCTGGCTGAAAATCCACCTGGTTCTCCGGTCCCTTCACAGAGCCGCTGCCATTCATGGCCACCAGGGACAAAAAGCTGCTCTCGTCCGCCGTCAGGTTCACAGCAGAGTCCACCTCGTACCTCTCGGTGGTGAAATATTTGCAGGAGGCCAAAGGCGTCCTAGTCCCGCCGGGGATGGGCTCTGGCCGGGCGGTCTGCCCTGCCCCGCTGGAGGGGGTCAGCCGGGAGACTGCCAGGGCCTTCTCAATATGCAGCTCCCGGGGCTGGCCGTCCGCGCCCAGCCTTCCGTAATCGTAGACCCGGTAGGTGCAGTTGGAGTTCTGCTGAATCTCGCAGATCAAAATACCCGCCCCGATGGCATGGATGGTGCCAGCCTCTATAAAGAACACGTCCCCCGGGTGAACCTCCGCCCGGTTCAGCACCTCTTCCACGGTGTTGTCCTCTATACGCTGCCGGAACTCCTCCTGGCTCACCTGCCGGTTCACGCCAAAATACAGGTGCGCTCCCGGCTCACAGTCCATCACATACCACATTTCCGTCTTGCCGTACTCCCCTTCCTCTCGCAGGGCGTACTCGTCGCTGGGATGGACCTGGATGGACAGAGGGTCCTTGGCGTCAATAAACTTGATGAGCACAGGGAAGCTTGCAAAGGCTCTGCCCTTTTCTCCCAGGGCCTCTGGGTGCAGGCGCAGATACTCCCCCAGCTCCATGCCGTCAAATTCGCCGTCGGAAATTTTGCTCTGCCCCGCCGGGTGGGTGGAGAGCTCCCAGCTCTCGGCCACCTTGTCAAAATCGCAGGGCTTGTGGTACAGGTCCCGGAGCTTGGTGCCGCCCCAGAGATAGTCTTTAAAGGCAGGACTCAGTTTCTCGATCTTCATACCGCTCTCTCCTTACTAAAGTAATAAGCCTGGACGCTGAGAGCAAAGGAAAAGTTTCGCCAGCCTTTTCAAAGGCTGCGAGGTGTGGAGCAGAGCACCACGGTCTTGCCGGAGGCCACATATATGCGTCAGCCCTTTTAGCCATTTTCAAAGAAAATGGCTAACGAAAGCTTACGCACATG
>CAJUPK010000144.1 GCA_910588415.1 uncultured Oscillospiraceae bacterium
CCAGAGAGGTGTCCTCCGCCCGGCAGATCATCCCCCGCTGGCGGATGGTGATCTCTACTGTCTGCCGGTTGCGCTCTACCGTGACAGTGACCACAGCCTCCGCGTCCTCGTCAAAGATCCGGTCAAACTTGGCCAGCTTCTTTTCTACCAGCTCTTTAAAGTTGTTCCTGAGATTCACTTTTCTGCCCGTAATGGTGATTTTCATATTTCTTTCCTCCTTATTCACAGCGGCCCGTAGATGACCGCCTGCCTTGCCGCCGACAGTGCCAGCCCTGCCAGGAAGTCCCAACGCCCGGATAGGGAAGATTGGAAATCTTGCCTAGGCGCTTCCCTGGTCAAGCAGGCCTGATTCGAAAGCCTTCTGTATCAGCAGGGCTTTCATCGCCTATAGTATAGCACAATGGACAAAAGATTGCAAGGGGTTCTAGGAAAACTATAATATTTTAATATTTTATCCCAGGCACCCAGTGCCTTTGGGAGACTACAGCTCCACCGATTTGTGGCGGGTTACATGACAGCCCACGTTGACCGCCACGGGCAATCCGGCAATGTGTGTGGGGTAGGTCTCTATATTCACCGCCAAGGCCGTGACCCGGCCCCCAAAGCCCTGGGGCCCCACTCCCGTGGCGTTGACGGCCGCCAGCATTTTGGCCTCTAAGCCAGCATAGTAGGGGTCCGCGTGGGGTGTGTCCACGTCCCGGCAAAGGGCCTGCTTTGCCAGCTTGGCGCAGAGTTCAAAGTCCCCGCCAATGCCCACCCCCAGCACCACAGGCGGGCAGGGGTTGCCCCCGGCCAGCTTCACTGTCTCTGCTGCAAAATTTACCAGGTCCTCCTCCCGGGCTGCAGGGGTAAACATCCGCAGGCGGCTCATGTTCTCGCTGCCAAAGCCTTTGGGGGCAACCGTCAGCCGCAGCTTGTCCCCAGGCACCAGCCGCACATGGAGAATGGCCGGTGTGTTGTCGCCTGTATTGGTCCGGCGCAGAGGGTCCGCCACCACCGAGCAGCGGAGCAGGCCATCCACATAGCCCTGGCTCACGCCGTCATTCACGGCCTGTTCGAAGCCGCCGTTAATGTGGACCTCCTGGCCCACCTCCGCAAACACCACCGCCATGCCTGTGTCCTGGCAGATAGGAATCTCCAGCTCTCTGGCAGCCTGGAGGTTCCGGCACAGGTCCTCCATGACAGGCTTGGCAATGGGCGAATCCTCCTGCCGGACCGCAGCCTCCACCCGCTTTTCCAGGCTGGGGGGCAGTTCCCGGTTGGCCTCTACACAGAGCCTGGCCACCGCCGCTGTGATATCCTTTGCAAATATTTCTCTCATCGGTATCCTCCCATACAAAAAGCCCCGCCGCATGGGTGAGGCTTTCTTGATATTCCTTCTACTTTTGGCCCCGCCGGGAATAGCCCCTGCGGGAGTCGCTGCTGCGCTTTAAGTCGGACATCTTCTCATCGCTGGTCTGCTTAAAGCGGCTCATCATGTCCTCAAAACTGCCGCTGTCGTTGCGCCGTCCCTGCCACTCGAAGTCGCCAGGCCGACCCGGGCTAGGCGCGGGTTCTGGGCGGGGACCCCTGGGCGGGCGGGGGCCGCCGGGCTTTCTGGCGCCGCCGGGACCCGGCCTGCGGGGCTTATGCTGTTCCTCGGGGGGCAAAGCCTTTTTCATGGAAAGGCTGATCTTCCCCTCCTCGCTGACCGACAGTACCTTCACCTTGACCATCTGTCCCTCTGTCACAAAGTCCTTAATCTCATTGACAAAGGTGGGTGCAATTTCAGAGATATGCACCATCCCCGTGTGTCCGCCATCCAGGCTGACAAATGCCCCGAATTTTGTGATGCCTGTAACCTTTCCCTCGTAGATCTCTCCAACCTCAAGCCCCATGATACAGCATTTTCCTCCTCGATTTTCTCTGTTTTCGTCCATCCCATCGATCCGGTCCATGGCTGAAAAGGCAGGATTCTCCTTACCCTTTCCTCCAGAAGCCGCAGCCTTGCCGCTTACTAATCGCCAGCGTCGAAGATATAGACCCGTTCGTTGGACTTGGCGTAATCCATCTCTTGGCGCGCCCGCTTTTCCGCATAGTCCCGCAAACCGTCCTCGTCCTCCAGCGACTTCTTCAGCTCCTGGTTCTTCTGTTTCTGGTCCTCCAGCTGGGTTTCCAGCTGGGCCAGCCGTTCCCGCTTTTCAGCAATTTGCACCTGCCGCTCTACAATAGAGAGCAGCACCACCAGTGCCAGCCCACATATGGCCAGCTTGAGAAGGAATTTTCCCCGATAGCTTTTCTTTTTCCCTGTCTTTTCCGTCTGGGCCTCCTGCTTGGTATCCGGCAAAGCCTGCTCCCTCCTTTGCGGCATTTTTGATCTTGCTTTCATTATATACTAGTTTACGTAATGTTTTCAAGAGGTTTTTTTGCTTTTTTCGTATCTGCGGTGTTTTTTTTCATTTTGACGGGTGTTTCTGCTGGCTTGGCCATGATTTGCGGCGGGTTTTTGGCCCGGCCTCCGGGCTTTTTTGCGGCTCCGGCCAGCTCTAGCGGAAGCCTTAGCCTTGGACGGGTGCCTGGGCTTGGGCCGCAGCCTGGCCGCCAGTCTTTGTATCAGCCGCCCCATGCGGGCCTTTCCCCAGCCAAAGAGCCTTCCCAAGGGCCTGCGCACCCATCGGAAAACCGCCTTCCTTACAGCCGCGCAAAGCCAGAGCCAGGTTCTGCGCAGCCAGCGGGCCACACCACTGATAAACGGGTCCAGCGCGGCAATCACCCCCCAGGCCCCCAGAGCCTGCAGAGCCGCTTGAAACAGCCGCAGGCGGCCCTTATCCACCACCAGGGCGCAGAGAAAGGCTGTCAGCGCGCACACCAGGCAGAAGGCTACATCCAGCAGCGCTGTGCAGAGCTTTCCACTGTGCAGCAGTACCCGCAGCAGCTTGATGGCCAGAAAAAGCCCCCCCAGCAGCGCCCCGGAGACCAGGCACAGGCACCCGGCGGGCAGTGACCAGCCGTTCATTTAAACAGCCTGCCGAAAAAAGACAGGGTGGGGCTGCTCTCTGTGTAGGAAACGGCTCCCACCTTGCCCTTTACCAGCATGTCGCCGCTGTCAGAATCCAGGCTCTCTATATGCAGCTCTTCCCCCTTGATATTCAGCTGGCCCAGGTCTGTCTGGGCTGTGATCAGCTCATCGCTGAAAAAATCCACCCGCCGGATACCGGTGGCCGTCAGGCGTTCCCGGCTGTCCAGGTTTAATCCATGCTTTTTGAACGGCTGCTCTGCCATTGGCTCATCCCCCTTCTAATGGGAATGTATGCGCCAGCCCGCTCCTTTATGCCCAAAACCCTTTATCCCTCAATAAAGCGGTAGAGGCTGGCCGCCTCCTCCTTTTTGGCAAACTCCGCCACAGAAAGCACCTCTGCCTTCAGCGTCCGCTGGCCCAGCTGCAGCTCCAGCACATCGCCCACCTTTACGCTGTAAGAGGCCCTGGCCGGGGCGCCGTTCACCAGCACCCGTCCGGCGTCGCAGGCCTCGTTGGCCACCGTGCGGCGTTTAATCAGCCGGGAAATTTTCAAATACTTGTCCAGTCGCATGGTCTCACCTCCCTCCGCCTAATACAATTTGCGGGTTCTTACCCTTTCTGTCCCACCGAAAAAAACGCAAAGCGGACCGTCCCTTCGGCCCGCCCTGCTCTTTCCGGCTTATTTTCTGCCGTTTACAGCGTCCTTCAGCGCCTGGCCCACCTTGAAAGCAGGCGCCTTAGAGGCTGCTATCTCCATGCTCTCGCCTGTGCGGGGGTCCCGTCCAAACCGGGCCGCACGCTCGCGCACCTCAAAGGTGCCAAAGCCAACCAGCTGCACCTTGTCGCCCTGCACAAGGGCCTCCGTCACGCTGTCGATAACCGCCTTTACTGCGGCTTCCGCGTCTTTTTTACTCAGCCCGGATTTCTCTGCCACTTCCGCTATCAGCTCAGTTTTGTTCATTTGTATGGCTACCTCCCAAAAAATTCGTCCGCGAAGCTTCGCCCGGAAAACCCCGGTCCGACGGCCTTGCGGCAGCATCTTGCTCTTAGCGACAGTAGCAATGATATCACATCCATCCCCGTTTTTCAAGCGTTTTTGCAATTTTTTGTCCTTTAGGCAGCATAAGCAGATCCTTTTTTGCCAGGGCATGGCTGGCCAGAAGCCCCGCCATATAGAGGATAATCCCCACGGCCACAGAGAGCCCTGTGGCCGTCAGGCTGCCCAGTCCCAGGCCGGTCAGCCCCTGGTGGGCCGCCCAGGCTCCCCCGCCGCAGAGCAGTGCGCAGCCCAGGGGTCTGAGGAACAGGCTGCCTGCCCGCAGCCTTACGCCAGTAACTTTTTGCAGGCACCACAGCTGGGAGGTTACAAAAATCCCGTAACAGACCAAGGTGCCCACCCCCGCGCCCTGGATGTTCACCTCGGGGATTGCGCAGAGGAACCAGTTGATGCCAATCTTAACGGCCATGGACACTGCCAAAAGCTTCACAGGCAGGTCGGCCCGGCCAGCTGCCTGCAGCATACTGGACACCGGGGTACCAACTGCCGCGAACAGAGAGGCTGGCCCCAGGGTCAGCAAGGCCCCGGCTACAATGGGGGCGGAGGGGCCGTCTCCATACAAGAGCCCCACCACAGGCGCGGCCAGGGCTGTCAGGCCCAGGCCAGCTGGGAAGCACACCAGCGCCGTCACCCGCAGGACGGATTCCATGCGCTCTTTCAGCTGGGGCCTGTCGCCTCTGGCCCAGGTCTCTGTAACAGCGGGCAGGGCGCTCATGCCAATGGCCTGGGTCAAGGCTGGCACCAGCAGGTAGAGGGTCATGGCCAGGGTGTAGCAGCCGTAGAGAAACGTGGGGATGGACTCCGGGTGCTCCAGGTACATGGCGGGAATCATGCCCTCATAGGCAGCCAGCAGCCGCTGGGGAGCCTGCCCCATGCTGTGGGCAATGCGGCTCTGCAAAAATGTGGCGTCGATAAGCCCGGCGGCATTCATGGCAATGGAACCGGCTGCCACAGGCCCAGCTATCTTCAGCAAAGCCTTGGCCGTTTTGCCAAAGCTCTCTGCGGGAGGGGACTTGCGGCGGGTCCGCAGGCCCACACCGTCCTCCTTGATCCGCCAGCGGAGGCTCAGGTACAGCATGGCCCCCAGAGAGCCTGCTGTGACCCCCAGCACAGCCCCGGCAGCCGCAAAGGCCAAAATGAGAAACTCCGCCTGGTCTGCCCCTGGCGCCGTAATGCCGAATACCGTGCCCTGGGCCGCCAGCTCCGCTCTGCCCTGCCGGACTGCCAGCACGGCCAGTCCCAGCCCCAGGCAGAGCTTAATGGACGCTTCAATGATCTCTGACACGGCGGTGGGCCCCATATTGCGCAGGCCCTCATAGTATCCCCGGTACACGGCCCCGCAGCAGGCAAACAGAATGGCTGGGGTCAGGGCCAGCATGGGGTACAGGGCGTACTCGCTGCCAATAACCTGGCGGCAGTACAGGGGGGCAAACAGGGTCATCAACAGGGTGCCCAGCAGGCCGAAGCCCAGAAATAGCGGCGTGGCGGCAGCCTTTACGGCCCGCACATGGTTCCAGCGGGACAGCGAGGCGTTTTCGCTGACCAGCCGGGACACGGCCACAGGGAACCCGGCAGTGGCCAGGCTGAAGATGGGCCCGTAAAAGTTATAGGCCACGTTAAAGAGCCCCATGCCATACTCGCCAATGGTGTGCTGCAAAGGAATTTTAAATACCGCGCCAATTACTTTTACCACGGCCATGCCCGCGGTAAGGATAACGGCGCCGTACAGGAAGCTCTGCTTTTTCAAGATATCATCTCCCGGGGATGAATATGGGCTTTTCCATATATATTCATCCCGGGCCAAAGAAAGCCGTATAATCCCGCAATTTGCGAAACTTTCCTATTGCGGGCCTGGCTGGGTGATGGACAAGAAAGGGGTCCTTGACGTTGCGCCCTAAGGGGCGCAAGTCACGGAGTTTCCCTCGACCGCGGAGCGGTCGCCTTTCCTGCGGAAAGTACCGGAAAACTCCTACCTGGGTGATTCTAGGGTAGTTGGGTGGAAGCAGGTAGTGGTTCCATGCTGGCTGGGTGATGGACAAGAATGGGGTCAAGGGGAACCGGTTCCCCTTGCGGGGGTGGGGCAGAGCCCCACGGTCTTGCCGGAGGATGA